>JAFAHZ010000200.1 GCA_019236975.1 Vulcanimicrobiota bacterium
ATCGCGGCCAAGAAGTTCCGCGACGGCATCGACGCGACGATCTTCGCGGCTTCCAGCGAAGAGGCGCGCGGCGCCGTCCTCATGGGTACGCTGCTGGAACTCGAAGGGGACGCGCTAACGATGGTCGCCACCGACGGCTATCGGCTCGCGAAGTTCACGACGACCCTGGACGAAGGCATCGGCGGGAGCGAACGCTATATCGTCCCCTCACGCGCCCTCGCCGAAGTAGCGCGCAATCTCGGGAGCGGCGAAAGCATCGCGGTCAACGCGCTGGGCGCGCAGAGCAACCAACTCCAGCTGACGTCGGGCGACGTGTCTATTACCGTGCGGCTGGTCGACGGACAGTATCCGAACTACCAGCAAGTGATTCCGGCAAAGTTCGACCGGTCGGTGACCGTGAGCACCGCAGCCCTCGTCGGCAGCCTACGCCGCGCCGAGCTCGTAGCCGGCGATCGCGCCAGCATGGTGAAGCTGTCGATTGCCAATCAAACGCTGATCGTTACGGCCAGCTCCGACATCTCGGGCAACGCGTACGAAGAGCTCGAAGTCGAGCAGACCGGCGAAGACCTTTCGATTGCGTTCAACGCGCGCTATCTCGTCGAAATTTTGAACCACGTCAAGAGCGACAAGACGGTGATCGAATTTCTCGGCCCGCTGTCGCCGGCGGCGATTCGTCCGCTGGATCCGCTCGACGCCGGACAGCAGCTGTACGTGTTGATGCCGCTGCGTCAGTAGTTGCTGCTCGAGCGCGTTGCGCTGTCCAATTTTCGGAACTATGCGGAGCTCGATCTGGAGTTAGCGCCGGGATTGAACGTGTTCGTCGGTGCAAACGCGCAAGGGAAAAGTAACCTGCTCGAAGCGATCGCGATGCTCGGCACCGGTAAGTCGTTCCGTACCAACCACGATGCCGATACGATTCGCACGGGATTCGAGCTCGCCGTCGTGCGCGGGGAAGCGACGGTGCGCGCCGGCGGCGTAGCGCTCGCGTGCGCGATCGCCAAGAACGGCCGCGGTACGCGCAAAACGTACACGCTCAATGGCCGCGACGTGCGCTATGCCAACTTTCTCGGCAAACTGCGCGTCGTGACGTTCGTCCCTTCCGATTTGCAGCTCGCAAGCGGCGCACCGGGCGTGCGCCGCGCGTTTCTCAACGCCGCGCTCGCCCAAGACGAACCGCGGTACTACCGCGAGCTGGCGCGCTACCGCAAAACCGTGGCGCAGAAGAACGCGCTGCTGCGCGGCACCGTCGCCCCTAACCCCGAGCTGCTCGAGGTCTACGATCGCACGTTGGTGGAGTCGGGAACGCAGTTGATGCTCGCACGCGATCGCTTCGTGCGAGCGCTCGCCGAGGCGGCGCGCGACGCGCACGCACGCTTCACGGTTGGCGCAGAAACGCTCGAGGTCGCTTACGATCCCGACGTGGCGTTCGAAGCACCGACGTCGGATGCCGTTGCGGCCGCATTCGACGCGCGGCTCCGCGACGTTGTCGAATCCGAGCGCGCCCGCAAATCGTCCGTGGCCGGTCCGCATCGCGACAATCTGCGTCTCACACTCGACGGAACGTCGCTCGGCGCCTACGGTTCGCAAGGGCAGCAGCGGACGGCGGTGCTCGCGCTCAAAGTTGCCGAATACAGCGTGATGCGCGAACGCGCGGCCGAAGCTCCGCTGCTGCTTCTCGACGACGTGCTCTCCGAACTCGATGGAGAGCGCGCCGCCGCCTTTCTGCGCAGCGTCGGCGACTACGAGCAGGCGTTCGTGACCGCGACGCACGTGCCGTCCGACCTGCGCGGCGACGCCCGCCTCTATCGTATCGACGGCGCGTCGGTGCGCGCTCAGGCCGTCGCGTGAAACCCCTTTCCGAAGTGCTGCATTCCTGGACCCCGCCGTCGGGTGCAACCGGCAAGAACGATCCGCTCGTCGCAGTCTCCGCACATTGGGAAGACGTCGTCGGCAGTGAAGTGGCGCGCAATGCATCGCCTTCGCGGTTCGGCGACGAAACGTTGACCGTTGCCACCCGCTCGAGCGCATGGAGCCACCAGCTCAGTTTCTTGGCGGAAGAGATTCTCGCGGCGCTGCGCGCGAGGCTGCCGAACCTCCACGTCAGGGCACTCCGTTTTCGCGTGGGACGCATCGCAGGGCCCCGGCCGGCGCCGCCGGCTGCCGACGCGCCGCGCCGCAGCATCGGCAAAAGCAGCCGGGTCGCCGCCGCAAGCTCGGAAGAGGCGCTCGAGCGTTGGCGCGGCGACGTCACGGCCACTCGGCGGGCAAAGCAGGCCGCCGGGTGGAAAGAGTGTGCGGGGTGCGCCGCGCTCGTTTCCCCGGGTGCGGCGGCGTTGTGCATCGTTTGCGAGATCGCACGCGAGCAACGGCGAGCCGACGAAGTCGAGCGATTGCTTTTCGACGCGCCGTGGCTAGGATACGCCGGAACGGCGGCGGCCGTGAGCGGGTTATCGATAGAGGAATACGAGTCGATCCGCGCGCGCATTCTCACGCGATGGTGGGAGCTGTTGTCGAGGGCGAAGACGGCCAAGCGTCTGTCTTCCGACCGCCGCGAGCGGTCGATTGCAAGCTCGTACGTCGTTTTGCGCAGCAAGCTGCCGCCGGAGGAGATCGCGCCGGCGACGGTGCGCAACCTGCTCGGCGACGAGCTGCACGATCTCATTTACGGAATGGAACGAAACGAAACGAATGTCGAGTAACTACACAGGCGAACAAATCGAAGTTCTCAAGGGCCTCGAAGCGGTCCGTAAGCGGCCGGGCATGTATATCGGCAACACCGCCGAGCGCGGTTTGCATCAGCTCGTCTACGAAGCTGTCGATAACGCCGTCGACGAAGCCCTGGCGGGTTTCGCGCACAACGTCCTCGTGACGCTGCACGCCGACGATTCCTGCTCGGTCGAAGACGACGGCCGCGGCATTCCGGTCGACATTCACGCCGGCGAAAAACTGCCCGCGGTGGAGGTCGTCATGACCATCCTCCACGCCGGCGGGAAGTTCGGCAAAGGCGGCTACAAGGTTTCGGGCGGATTGCACGGGGTCGGCATCTCGGTCGTCAACGCGCTTTCCGAGTGGATGATCACGCGCTCCAAGCGCGACGGCAACGAGTACGAGATGAAGTTCGAGCGCGGGATCACCGTGCAAAAACTGAAGAAGATCGGGAAGACCGAGGCCACCGGAACGCTGCAATGGTTTAAGCCCGACTCCCAGATGTTCGAGGTGTTACAGTTCCACTGGGACATCTTGCAAAAACGCCTGCGCGAACTCGCCTTTCTCAACCGCGGCTTGTCGATTACGCTGCGCGACTTGCGCGGCGACGCTCCGCGCGAGCGCAACTACAAGTTCGACGGCGGTATCGTGTCTTTCGTGGAATGGCTCAACGAGAAGAAAGACCCGCTCCACCCGATCGTATCGACGCACAACGAGCGCGACGGCGTCGATCTGGAAGTGGCGATGCAGTACACCGACACTTACGCCGAGACGATCTTCTCGTATGCCAATAACATCAACACGATCGAAGGCGGCATGCACCTGCAAGGGTTCCGCAACGCGGTGTCCGCCGCGGTCAACGCGTACGCGCGCAAGCGCGGCATGCTCAAAGAAAACGAAAATCAGCCGTCGACAGACGACATCATGGAAGGCCTCACCGCAGTCGTCTCCGTCAAGCTGCAAGACCCGCAGTTCGAAGGCCAGACGAAAACGAAGCTGGGCAATAACAAAGTCCGCAGCATCGTGTACAATCTCGTGAACGAGCGGCTGGAATTTTTCTTCGAAGAAAATCCCAAATTCGCGCGCGCGATCGTCGACAAGTGCATGCAGGCGCAGCGCGCCCGCGAAGCCGCCAAGAAGGCGCGCGACCTCTCGCGGCGCAAGAACGCACTCGAAGGCTCGGGGCTGCCCGGGAAGCTGGTCGACTGCAAGAACACCAATCCGGCCGAAAGCGAACTGTTCTTGGTGGAAGGCGATTCGGCCGGCGGCACTGCCAAGGGCGGCCGCGATCCGAACTCGCAAGCGATTCTCCCCTTGCGCGGCAAGATCATCAACGTCGAGAAGGCGCGGCTCGACAAGGTGCTGGCCAACGAAGAAATCCGTACGATGATCACGGCGCTCGGAACCGGTTTCGGCGACGAGTTCAACCTGCAGAAGCTGCGCTATCACAAAATTATCATCATGACCGACGCGGACGTCGACGGTTCGCACATCCGCACGCTGCTATTGACGTTCTTCTACCGCCAGATGAAGCAGCTCGTCGAAGAGGGCCATGTCTTTATCGCGCAGCCGCCGCTTTACGGCATCAAGAAGGGCAAGAAGCAGTGGTGGGCGTTCAACGAGAGCGAGTTGAAGTCGATCGTGGGCGACGACGGTAAAGACTACGCGATCCAGCAATACAAGGGTCTAGGCGAAATGGACGCCGAGCAACTCGCGGAGACCACGATGGAAGTCGGGCACCGTCGCCTCAAGCAAATCACCGTCGAAGACGCGGTCGAAGCGGAGCAGATCTTCACCGATCTCATGGGCGACAAAGTCGAACCGCGCAAGCAATACATCTTCGACTACGCAAAATCGGTCAAGAGCCTCGACCTTTAGCTCATGGCGTTGTCGCCTCGGGGCTCGATTGCCAAAGCAAACTTCGCCCCGAGGCGCCTTGCCCTGAGCTAAAGCTCGGGCTCTTAGCTCGCGTTAATCAGACCTGAGGGGCCTCGTCGTCGCCATAGGGTAATAGGCCACATAATGCGCAAGCGGTGGGTTACGGTTCTGGCAATCGCCGCGGCTATCATCGGCTTCGTGATCGTCAATCGGCACGAGGTGCTGCGCTATTCCATCCAAGCGCTCGGCGGGCTCGCA
>JAFAHZ010000288.1 GCA_019236975.1 Vulcanimicrobiota bacterium
TAGATGCGCGCGTAATAGGCGTCGCCCACGACCTTGAGCGCGTTGCTCGAACGGTCGATCAGCTCGAGCACGTCGACGATCAAATAGCGCAGCGCTTCGGCTTTCTCCGATTCGGCGCGTCCGCGAAACGATCGCGCCGGAGCCCCCGGCAGCATCTTGTAAATCGTATCGAGCTCGCGATCCAACAGCGCATCGTACGTGCGCAGCTCCAGCAGCTGCGAGTTGGCAAACTCGAGGATGTCTTCGATGGCCAGCACGCTCTCGGCGCGGTCGTAAACGAACGCCGTATCCCATTGAACGACCGTCAAGTCGTCTTCGTAGTAGGAAAAGCGCGTACGCAGCGCTTCCTCGGCTTCGTTGGGCGACAAGTTGCGGCGCTCGCCCAGCAGAAGGCTCGCCAACTCGGCAGCGTGTTCGTCGAGCAGCGTATCGGTGTCGACCGCTTCGCTAAAGCGATTGATCGCGAGCATGACGTAGTCTTCGACGAGCGGTTCGTGCGGATCGTCGAATGCGGCGGCGTATTCCTCGCGAATGCGCAAAACGGCCGTTTCCGCGTAGCGCGCGACGCGTTCGTCGGTGCGGACTTTGTCGGCCAGCGAGACGAGATCGCTCCAACTGCCGCGCGCGTCGAACAACAGACGCAACGACATCACGCCGTAATCGTATATTTTTAGCCGTACCGACGCCGTGAGATCGCCGAGTTGGGCGTCGTCCAACGGCGCGACCAGAGGAGGAACCGGAAACTGCAGGTACGCCGGCGACGTATGCGGTCGCAGCGGGAGCTCGGCAGCCGCGCGGCGCTCTCCGCTCAGCGGCGTCATCTGCGCGAGATCGATCGTGTCGGAAACGTCGAAAAGATAGTAGGCCCGAATCGTTCCTTCGGCGATTTCCAGCATGGGAGGAGTGGCATTATACGGTTCGGTATGCGACCCCTATGACGAGCGCGACCGCGATCGACCGCACGCAGCTTCGCGCACTGTGCGCGCGGGAAGAACGGCGTTTTGTCGCCGCCCATCCAAAATCGAAGGCATTTGCGGAGCGCGCCGCAGGGTCGCTGCTGCAAGGCGTTCCGATGAACTGGATGGTGAAATGGGCGGGACCGTTTCCGGTATTCGTCGATCGCGCCGCGGGCGCGCATTTCAGCTGCGTCGACGGGCACGAGTACGTGGACCTTTGCATGGGCGACACGGGCGCGATGGCGGGCCACTCGCCGGAGCCCACCGTTCGAGCCGTGCGCGCGCAGATGGAGCGGGGAATCACGTCGATGCTGCCGTCGGAGGACGCGATCTGGGTTGCCGAAGAACTGCAGCGGCGCTTCGGTTTGAAATACTGGCAGTTCGCGCTCACCGCAACGGATGCGAACCGCTTTTCGATTCGGATCGCGCGGCATATTACGCGCCGGCCGAAGATCCTCACGTTCAATTACTGCTATCACGGATCGGTTGACGAGACGTTTGCTACGCTGAGCGACGGCACGGTCGTAGCGCGGCGCGGCAATATCGGTCCGCCGGTGGATCCCGCCGAAACGACGCGCGTGGTTGAGTTCAACGATAGCGATGCGCTGGAGACGGCGCTCGCCGCCGGCGACGTCGCATGCGTCCTGGCCGAACCGGCGCTTACGAACGTCGGCATCGTGCTGCCCGAACCACAATTCCATCGCGCGCTGCGCGAGTTGACGCGCCGTCACGGCGCGCTCTTGATCCTCGACGAAACGCACACGATCTGCACGTCTCCCGGCGGCTACACGCGAGCGCACGATCTCGATCCCGATTTCTTCACGCTCGGCAAACCGATTGGCGGCGGCATTCCGGCCGCGGTCTACGGCTTTACGCAAGAAATCGGCGACCGGATCGTGGCCGCTGCGGACGTCGAGAGCTGCGATACAGGCGGGATCGGCGGAACGCTGGCGGGGAATGCGCTGTCGCTGGCAGCAACGCGCGCGACGCTCGAGCATGTGCTCACGCCGGCGGCCTACGACCGGATGATTCCGCTCGCTCGCCGGTTCGCAGCTGGGGTGGAAGCGGCACTAAGCCGCCGCGACCTGCCGTGGAGCGTGACCCAACTCGGTTGCCGCGCGGAGTATCTTTTCCGCGCTGCGCCCCCGCGCAACGGCGGCGAGGCCGCGGCTGCCGGCGACTACGAGCTCGACCGTTTCATGCACCTCTACGCGCTCAACCGCGGCGTGCTGATGACGCCCTTTCACAATATGGCGCTGATGTGCCCGGCCACCGTCGAAACGGACGTCGACCGCCACACGGCAGCGTTCGAGGAGGCGGTCGGCGAGCTCCGGGCGCCCTAAAAAGGGGTTTCCTGCAACCAATTGCCCGCTTCGGCTGTATCATAGAGTGGACATGAACGTAGACAAGATGACGGAGCGCGTTGGAGACGCGCTTAACGCCGCGTATACGCGCGCTCTCAACGAGCACAACACGCAGACGACCGCGCTGCACATGCTGGCGGCGTTGCTCGATCAGGACCGCGGCATCGCCCCCGATATCGTCGCCAAAGCCGGCGCCGATCCGGCTGCCCTCGCGCGCCTCGCCGATCAAGCCATCGGCCGGCTTCCGCGTTTGAGCGGCAGCAACGCCGACACGGCGCAAGTGACGATCGCGCCGGATTTTGCGCGCATCATGGACGCGGCCGAACGCGAAGCCAAATCGCTGCAAGACGACTACACGTCGGTCGAGCACGTGTTGCTCGCCATGTCGCAAGCGCCCGGCGACGTCGGCAAAGTGTTCCGCGACGCCGGCCTCACGCACGATAAACTGCTGCAAGCACTGCGCGACGTGCGCGGCAATCAGCGCGTCACGAGTAAGGATCCCGAAGGCACGTATAAAGCGCTCGAGCGGTACGGCCGCGATCTCACGGTCGAAGCCGAGCGCGGCAAGCTCGATCCGGTCATCGGGCGCGACGAAGAAATTCGTCGCGTCGTGCAAGTGCTGTCGCGGCGCACCAAAAATAATCCGGTGCTCATCGGCGACCCGGGCGTCGGCAAAACGGCTATCGTCGAAGGCCTCGCGCAACGCATCGTACGCGGCGACGTTCCCGAAGGGCTCAAGAACAAGCGCATCGTGTCGCTCGACATGGGCGCGCTCATCGCCGGCGCCAAGTATCGCGGCGAGTTCGAAGAGCGTCTCAAAGCGGTGCTCAAAGACGTCGCGAAGTCCGAAGGCCAGATTCTGCTCTTCGTCGACGAGCTGCACACCGTCGTCGGAGCGGGAAAAGCCGAGGGTGCGATGGACGCCGGCAACCTCCTCAAGCCGATGCTGGCGCGCGGCGAGCTGCACATGATCGGTGCGACCACGCTCGACGAGTACCGAAAGTACATCGAGAAGGATGCCGCGCTCGAGCGCCGGTTCCAACCGGTGCTGGTCGATCAGCCCAGCGTCGAAGATACGATTTCGATTCTTCGCGGTCTTAAAGAGAAATACGAAGTGCATCACGGCGTGCGCGTGAAAGATGCGGCGCTCGTCGCCGCCGCCACGCTGAGCAACCGCTACATAAGCGACCGGTTCCTTCCCGACAAAGCTATCGATCTCGTCGATGAGGCGGGGGCGAAGCTGCGCACGGAAATCGACTCGATGCCGCAAGAGCTCGACGAAGTATCGCGACGCGTCATGCAGCTCGAAATCGAACGCGAGGCGCTGCGCAAAGAAAACGATACCGCTAGCCGCCGCCGTCTCGAGGAGCTCGAGAAAGAACTCGTGGCGCTGCGGGAAGAGCAGACCAAACTGCGGACCCGCTGGGACGCTGAAAAGGACGCCGTTACCAAGACCCGCGCGCTGCGCGAACGGATCGAGCAAACGAAGGTGCAGATCGAACAAGCCGAACGGCAGTACGATCTCAACCGTGTCGCCGAGCTGCGGTACGGCAAGCTCGCGCAGCTCGAAAAGCAGCTCGCCGAAGAAGAGGGCCTGCTGTCGCGCAAAGACGGAGCCCGCCTTTCGAAAGAAGAGGTCGACGAAGACGATATCGCCGAGGTCATCTCCCGCTGGACCGGCATTCCGGTCTCTAAACTGCTCGAAGGCGAAAAAGAGAAACTGCTCCATCTAGAAGACGAGCTGCACGAGCGCGTGATCGGCCAAGACGAGGCGGTCGACGCGGTTGCGGAAGCCGTGTTGCGCTCGCGCGCCGGGCTCTCCGACCCCAATCGTCCGATCGGCTCGTTCATCTTCCTCGGCCCGACGGGCGTCGGGAAGACCGAGCTCGCCCGCGCGCTCGCGCAGTATCTGTTCGACGACGAACGCTCGATGATTCGTATCGACATGTCGGAGTATCAAGAGAAGCACACCGTCGCGCGGCTGCTCGGCGCACCGCCCGGCTACGTCGGATACGACGAAGGCGGTCAGCTCACCGAAGCGGTACGTCGCCGTCCCTATTCGGTGATTCTTTTCGACGAAATCGAAAAGGCGCACCCCGACGTCTTCAACGTCTTCTTGCAGATTCTCGACGACGGCCGGTTGACCGACGGTCAAGGCCACACCGTCGACTTCCGCAACACGATCGTCATCATGACGTCGAACGTCGGCAGCCACCGGATTTTGGATTATAAAGGATCCTTCAACGGGGCGGATTATGCCGTGATGCGGGCGACGGTCCTCGACGAGCTGCGCCAGCATTTTCGCCCCGAGTTCCTCAATCGCGTCGACGAGATCATCGTGTTCCACGCACTCAGCGAGGAGCAGCTCGAAGAGATCGTCGAGATTCAGCTCGCACGTCTACGCCACCGTCTAGCCGATCGCCGCATCGTGCTCGTGCTGTCGGAAGCGGCGAAACGCCACATCGTGAAAGTCGGTTACGATCCGAACTACGGTGCGCGTCCGCTCAAACGAACGATTCAAAAGGAGCTCGAAACGCCGCTGGGGCGCAAAATCCTCGCCGGCGAGATTCACGACGGCGACACGGTCGACGTCGGATTCGAGGAGAATCGCGGCGAGCTGACCTTCACCACCGAAGCGAAGAAACCGGTACCCGCGTAAAATCGCGTGATTGAAAGTACGGTCGTACTGTTCAACGCGCGCGGCGAACGCGTCGAGCTGTCGCCCATTGGGGCGGGCATCGTCGGAATCTTCGTGCGCGATCGCGACGGCCGCGTCGGCGACGTGACGGTTGCCGAAGGAGGCAGCGCGGGGAAAGTGGTCGGGCGCTTCGCAAATCGGATCGCCAACGCACGCTTCGCACTCGACGGGCGCGTCTATCAGTTACTCGCCAACGAAGGCAGGAACTCGCTCCACGGCGGACCGGACGGTTTTGCCAATCGCACGTGGAAGGTCGGGCCGATTCGTACCGCGATCGACGGCACGACGATGAGCGTGGAGTTTTCGCTGCAGAGCCCGGCCGGCGACCAGGGATTTCCCGGAAGTTTGAGCTGCAACGCCGTGTACTCGTTCGACGACGAGGGCGCGTTGCGGATCGTTTACGGCGCCACGACCGACGCGCCCACCGTGCTGAATCTCACTAATCACGTCTACTTCAACTTGAATGCCGGCGCAGAATCGTCCATCGCTTCCCAAAAGTTGTGGATCGCATCCGACGAATGGACGCCGGTCGATCGCGCGATGATTCCGACCGGCAAACTTGCGCCGATTGCGGGTAGCGTACGCGATTTTCGCCGCATGCGGCCGATCGGCAACGAGCGCTACGATTGCAACTTCGTGCTCGACGCCTTCACCGGCGACCTGCGGCTCGTTGCCGAGGCGTACGACGATGCGTCCGGGCGGCGGCTGCGGGTCGAAACGACCGAACCCGGCTTACAGCTCTTTACCGGTAAGGGCGATAGCTTCGCGCTGGAAACGCAGCATTTTCCGGATTCACCCAACCACGCGAACTTTCCGAGCACGGCGCTACGCCCCGGCCAGCGGTTTGCGTCCACGACGATGTATCGCTTTTCCACGGCATAGCGGCGCGTGACGACGGTTGCCGCGCTGCGGGCGTGCTATGGGAAGGCCGAGCACGCCGAGCCCTCCGATCCATTCGCCGCGATCGTTTGGGAGAACGTCGCGTATCTCGTCGACGACGAGCGGCGCAGACGCGTCTTCGAGCGGCTCCAGCGCGACGTGGGCATCGATCCCGACCGACTGTTGGCTGCCGGACCGGCACGCATCGAAACGATCGTTGCCCCCGGCGGCGGCATGCAGCCGTCCAGGCGTGCGGATAAAGTGCTCGAATGCGCGCGCATCGCGATGGAGTGTGCCGGCGGCGATCTGCGCGCCGCCTTGAAGGCATCCGACGAACGCGGTCGCCGCACCCTGCTCAAGCGCTTTCCCGGTATCGCCGATCCGGGGGCGGATAAAGTGCTCTTGTTTTCAGGTTTGAGCGGCCGGCCCGCGTTGGAATCCAACGGTTTGCGGGTCCTCGTACGGCTCGGCCACGTTCGCGAACGCGCGTCGTATTCGGCGACGTACCGCGACGGCATTGCGTTCCTGTCGTCAAGCGGCGTAGCGACGGCGAGCGAGGCGAAGCTGGCGTTCGATCTCCTGCGCCTTCACGGTCGCGAGACCTGCACGCGAACCAAACCGTCGTGCGGACGTTGCGTCTTGCGCGCGACGTGTCCGTCGGCTCGCACGTTCGGTTCGACCGTGTCCCGAGCCTGATGCGAGCGTCCGGCATTCGTGGTATGCTCGGGCGGTAAAAGGTTCGTCGGGAGGACGCCTGCATGCGGCCGATGTCACGCCTGTTCTCTCTCGCCGCCTTCGCTTCGTTCTTGGCCGGCTGTGCCGGTTTGGGGGCGCCGCCACATCTTGTGGGGAGCTTTCCGACGGCACTTCGGGTGCCAGCACACACGGCAAATCTTCGAGTGAACGTCCTCGTGCCGAATCCGCCGCGAGGCGCAGATGTGCGCCCGGCCTATGTCTCCGCATTTGCGCGAGCAATGAAAGTGGAGTTTGCTGGACCCACGAGAGTCGACGAGACGTTTGCGTTAACAGGCCGATCGCGCAATTGTAAGCGCATTTCTCGAGGGTTGTTCTGCTCGAACATCCTCGCATTGTCACCTTGTCCTTCGGCGGCGAACTGCTATCGTGGCGAAATCGCGACGTACGACAAGGTTCGTTGCACTCCCTCGGGATGCGCCGTTCCGCCGTCGGCGCACCTGCTTTCGGCCAACGACCTGGTCGCGTTCTCACTTCCTCCCCAGGGAAAGATACTGCACTTTACGCTCGACGGTGATCCCGTGTCGGCCGAACTGTTCGTCATGCCCGGATCCACCCTCAAGGAGACTTCGCAGAACCATTACGCGCTCTCTAAGTGCGAGACCGCACCTCAGAAGGTGGTCGCTCGCGGCGTCGATGCAGCCGGCGAGCAGATTGTCGGCGCGGGCTCGCCGACTTTGACGCTGCGGTCCGGCGATTCCGTTCATCTTGCAGTCGAGTCAGGACGTCGCCGTAATGAGTTCATCCTCGTTCCGCCGTCGACGCTGCAGTCGGCGACCATTCCAAA
>JAFAHZ010000334.1 GCA_019236975.1 Vulcanimicrobiota bacterium
AGCGTGCCGATCGCAATGCGCACTTCGGGGAGCCAGCGCTGCGGCGAGATGAAGCCTTCGATCGTACCGGCCACGATAAGCATCGATGCGACGCCGAGAATCAATGTCCCCGCTCGTCGCGCGTTGGCAGCGATGGCGTCGCGCCGCCGCATGCGACCCGGAAAGACGACGCCGGCGGCGATCAGCAGACCTGCCGCTCCCGCAATCTGAACCGCCGTCAACTCGATAACGCCGTGCGGAGCGATCGTCGCCCAGAAGTCGTAGCCGAAACCGGCGTTGGTAAAGAGCGCGCCCAATCCGCCCAGCATGAGGCCATTGTAGGCGATGATGTAGATCGTCAAAGCACCGAGCGTAATCGATCCGGCAAACGCGGTGATTGCGACCTTGACGTTGTTGGCGATGATCATTGCCGACATCGCCGGCGCGTAACTGCGATCGAATCCGAAGTTGGAATCGTGCAGACTCTTTCGGATTTCGTCCGGAATGAGTTCCTTGGGCAACAGCGCGTACGCCTCCGCCGGGTGCGAACGAATGAGAGCGTAGGCGACGACGGCGCACGCCACCGTGATCGCGGTGCAAATCGCGAAGTACGCAAACGATCGGCGGAACTCGTTCGGAAACGTCTGCGAGAAGAACCGCCCGAGGCGCTCGCCGCCGCTCTCCGCGGAGCTGCCGTAGACGTAAGCGTGCGCGCGCGCCGTCAGGCGATTGAGATAGGTCGTGAGCGCCCCGTCGTAACCGCTGCCGCGCGCGTAGGCAAGGTCGCTGGTAACGGCGCGGTACGTGCGGCTCAGTTCTGCGATTTGGGCCGCGTTCAAGCGGCGGACGCCGCGACGCGCCGCAACGTTGAGCAGCTCTTCGAGCCGATCCCAGCTCTGCTGCCTCCTGCCCACAAAAATCTGCTCGCGCACCGTCGTAAACTTTGTCAACCTCCGCCCCGCCACATGCAGAGATGGTTTAGGGCGCCCTAGGGGAATCTTGGGGGGCGCGTAGGCTAGGCCGGAGCGCCTTTTAAACATGGATCGCGACATCGATATCCGTACGCCGGAGAGCATCGAGTTCAACTACGAGCTTGCGGGACTGGGCAGCCGTTTTCTCGCGCTCGTGGTCGACCAGGTGATTCAGATCGCCGTTCTGCTGGGCATCTTCTTTGCCATCGTCGCGGCGGCGTCGCGTCTTTCCGAGGGCCGTGCGGTCGCGGCGAGCGCCGAAGCGGAAAAGATTGGAGGCGCGATTCTCGTCGCGCTCGTCGTGATCGTCGTTTTCACGATCTTGTTCGGGTATTTCATCGCTTTCGAGGCGCTTTGGAACGGCCAGACGCCCGGGAAAAAGCTGCTCGGCATTCGGGTCGTTCGGGACGGCGGGTATCCGGTGGATTTCGGCGCGGCGCTGATTCGCAACCTGATTCGCGTCGGCGAGTTCGCCCTCGGGTATTACCTCCTAGCCGCACTCAGTACGGTGCTGTCTCCAGAAAATAAACGCTTAGGCGACTACGCCGCCGGGACGATCGTGGTTCGCGACGCAAAACTCGGACTCGCGCGCCGTCGAGACGCGCTTATGCCGCCGGAATACGCTCCCACGCTCTATCTCAGCGGCGAGGAGCGTGCACTCATCAAACGGTTCTTAGAACGGCGCGACGTTCTCGATCCAAGCAAACGGCGAGAGCTCGCCGCGAAGCTGGCCGAACGAGTTCGCGATCGCCTGTCGCCGGAGTTGCGTCGCCTGGACCCCGAATCGCTGCTCGAACGCCTCTAGGTTAAATCAGCGAGCGGGTAGCCCGCACGAGCGATTAACCTGAAACAAAGCGAGTGCGGGCTACCCCGAGCGAAAAGCCCGCACGAGCGATTAACCTACAAACAAAGCGAGTGCGGGCTACCCCAAGCGAAATGTGCGGGCTACCCCGAGCGAAAACGCGAGGCGAGCTCGCGTGCGAAGCGCATCACGTCGTTCTTCGTGCGGTCGTAGATCTGCGCGGCTTGCGTCTTGCTCATGTGCTTGCCGTGCTCCAGGAAAAACGCGACGCCTTCGCCGACGACCATCGTGCCCGCATACGCAATTGCGCCCTTGAGCGCGATACCCGCGACGGGTAAAAATCCGACCAGTTCGCGCGCGAGCGCGCGCCAGCCGAATCCCGCGCCGACGACGGGCAAAAGCTGCCAGACGCGCTGCACGTCCGGATCGCGGCCGTATGCCGCTTCGATATGCAGCATGAGCATCGTCTGAATCCCGGTGATGGCGACCATGTCCCCGGCCGATGCGACGGCTCCGAGGACGACGCCCAGGACCGGAACGTGATCGATGACGGCGCTCGCTATCGACACTTTGAGCGCGTTGTTGGCGGCGTCGCGCGTCAACTTGGCAGCCACCGCTTCGCGCATCGGCGGCAAGCGGCGGCCGACCGCGATTTCGACGCCGCGCGCAGCGTCGACCAGGTGCGGGAAGACGCGCCCGCGCAGCGCTTCGCGCGTCAGCGCCGGCACGACGTAGTGCCCCACCGCTCCGGGAGCGGCTGCGGAAGCGGGAACGGACGGCGCGGCGTCGGCATCCACCGCGATCGCGAAGATGGGGACCTTCAGCGCCGCAAGCGTTTCGAGCTGCGGCGAGTCGCCGCGGCGCCCGAGAAAGAGGATCGCGCGGACGTCGGCCGGGTCGTCTACGACCCCGTTGGGATAGAGCGTCTCCAAACACGCGGCGGCGTCCAGCGGGACGCTGTCGTCGGTATGGCCGGAAAGCAGCAATCCGCGCAGCTCCGAAATGAGTGCCGGATCGCCGCACAGCAGAAACCGGAACGGCCGGCGCACGTGCGCCTGAACCGAACGAACGTCGAGCCGTTGCCGCACCATCCGAAAGAGGTCGCGGGCACCCATTGCCGTGGCCATACTGATTTCTACCCGCCTACCGGGAGAATTGTGTCAGGGCAGGCCCAGTGCGGTGACGGTCTGATTGCCGTCCGAACCGCTGTGATGCAGCTCCTTGCTGGGATCGTCGGTGTAATCCAGGTATACCAGACCGAGGAAGATCTCGAGCGGCCACGCGTGCATCCCGTGGGCGTTGGCAACGTCGACGATCGACTGATCGCCGCTGCGGGCTTCGGCCACGATCGCTTCCGGCGTGCTCTTGATGTCCGCCGCCACGATGGTCGCTACCGTTACGTCGCCGGGCGTGAGACCGTCGCGCAGCATCGTTCGATAATCGATACCCGGGGAACCGAAGCGCCGCTGCAGCGCGTACTGCAGCGTTGCATAGCGCTGCGGCGAGTTCCCTAGGCCGAGCAACGTAATGCGTGCCGATAACTGCCGCGAACGCGCGAGATTGTAGAGCTGCGATGCCTCGGACGCCGCGGTGGCAGCCGAGTTGAACTCCGTAAGGGTTTTGTTCATCACCGGCTCCAGGCCCAAATACTCGCTTTCCGGGATATCGCCGTTGAAGCTGAAATGAACGGTATCCAGCCGCTTGAGGAACTCGTCCAAATCCCCCACGGTTTGATCGAGCATCGTCAGCGATGCGCGCGAGGCGTCGACCGAGCGCAGCATGTCGCCGTCGGCGACCGATAACTGCGACAAGATTTGCGGATACGACGGCAGGATCGCCACGGATTCCGTCGGCACGGGAGTGACCGCCAGCGGCGCCAGCATCTCGGAGTAGATGTCCGCCGTTTCTTTGAGCAGTCCGCTTTCTTTGTTTTTCTCGAGCGATCCGACGCCGCCGATTGCGTCGCCGGCATCTTGTAAGGCACTGTCGATAGAACGCGACATGAGCGTAAGGTTCTTGACGACCGCCTCGATCTTCGAACCGCGCTTGATGTTGACGCGGCTGAGATCGGGGATCTCGTATTCGAGGCTGTTGATGCGCGTGTTGATCGCTTTGACTTGGTCTTTTCCTTCGGCCGCGCGCGCCTGTACTTGGGTTGCGGTGTTGACGTGCGAGGCTTGCGCCGCCTGCAGATCGCCCTGCAGCTTCGAGAGATTCGGATGGGTCAGACTGACGCGCTGCACTTCCATTTGCCGCAGCTGTGCGATACGTAGATTGGCTTCGGCGCGCGTCTGGGCGGAGCCGAGTTGTGCGGCTTCGGCCAGCGTCTGCTCGCTCTTGCTGGTCAACCCGAGCGCGAGGTCGGCCTGACCCTCTTCGAGCAGCGCTTCGGAGTTTTGGGGATTCTCTTTGAGGACTTCCGACAACCGCAGCGACGCGAACTCATAGCGTGCGCGCTCGAGGTCGCTCGACGCGTCGACCAGATTCTGAGACGCCGTCACGTTCTTGGGATCCAGCTCCGGATAGCCCATCAGGTGCGCCACGCGCTTTTGCGGTTCCGGATGATCTTCGAGATACTTCGTGATGAGATCGCTGTGCTCGTCGCCCATCATGCCGAGGTGCGCCATCATCGTGACCATCGCGTCGGGGTCGTAACCCGCGCGCGACATCAGCTGCAGGCCATAGCGGTCGGCTTGGTTTTCGTTCTCGCGCGACACTTTGGCCATGATCCCGGCTTCGGCCAGACCGCCGAAGTTATAGATCAGCGGCGAGAAGATCGACGCAATGCCGAACAGGATATTCAGAATCTGCGCCTTGGAGTTCGCGGTAATCACGTGGCGGCGCTCGATGTGACCGGTTTCGTGTCCGATCACGCTCGCCAGCTCGTCGTCGGACTGGACGAAATCGACGAGCCCCTCGTTGATGTAGACGAAACCCCCCATCGTTGCAAACGAGTTGATTTCGTTATCCTTGAGAACCTTGACGGAGTAGGGCAAGTCTTTACGGGCGACCTGGTTCCACAAGTTCTCGGCGATGCCGGAGACGTACGCGTTCAGCAGAGGGTCGGTTTCGACGACGCTGCTTTGCACGATTTGCTGATCCTCTTGCTGGCCGAGTGCGATCTCGGCCGCGGTCGACATCGCCAGCGATCGCGCCGGCAATGCGGCTGCAATCAAAGCGACGATGACGAATGCGTTGACGGTGCGGCGCAACATGGTGCTCCTGTGCATTGGATGTGGATAAGCGGAAGAACTTGCGAACGTGGTGTGGATTTTAAAAGGTGTTCCTTACAAGCGCCTCGGAACCGGCCGCGTGGCGCTCTTACGCGGCAAGGGACTCGGTCTGGAGCTGGTCTTCGCCGGGCGCGAACTCGAAGATGCTTTTGACGAGCTGGAAGCTCGCCTTGCCGAGCGTCCGGGCTTCTATCGCGGTACCTCCGCTACTATCAACTTCGGGAACAGCGCTCCGAGTTCCGACGCCGTGACCAAACTCCAATCGCTTCTGAATGCGGCGGGCATCGAGGTACGCGCGCTCGCCGGCGGCGCCGGGGTCGAGGAGTTGGCGCGCGCCAGCGGACTGGGCTTCGAGGCCGTCGCCGGCGAGGCTCCCGAACTCGAGCGGCGGCGCGCCCTCCGGCCGCGCGCGCAGATCCGCCTCTCCGATTCGGCCCGGTCGCTCGTGGCGGACTTCGCCGGCGCCCGGGCCGACATCGCCCAGCGTCGCAAACGCGGCGAAGCAAGCGTTCCGCAGCTCGAACTGCCTGCCGCCGAGGTGCCTCCGGACCGGCCGCGGGCGGCGTCGCTGCACGTCGTCGAAGCGACGCCCGGAACGCTGTACCATGCCGGGACGCTTCGCGGCGGTCAGACGCTTCACCATGCGGGCAACGTCGTGGTCGTCGGAGACGTCAATCCCGGTGCGGAGATCGTCGGCACCGGCGACGTCGTGGTGTTCGGCCGGTTGGCCGGCGTCGCGCACGCCGGGGCACAAGGGGACGCGAACGCGCGCGTGTACGCGATTGCTTTGGACCCGACGCAGCTGCGCATCGCGACGTTTATCGCCGCCGACGCGGTACCGGCGGGACGCCGCGGGCCCGAAGTGGCGCTGGTGCGCGACGACCGCATCGTGGTCGTCGCGTTCGATCGACTCGACCACCTTTCCGAACGAGGATTGCAAGAGCGAGAATCATGAGTTCGCGTAGAATCGTCATTACGTCGGGCAAGGGCGGCGTCGGTAAAACGACGACCACCGCCAATCTCGGCGCGGCACTGGCCAAACGCGGCAAGCGAGTCGTACTCGTCGATGCCGACATCGGCCTGCGCAATCTCGATCTCGTCCTCGGGCTCGAAAAGCGCATCGTCTTCGATCTGGTCGAGGTGGCGGAAGGCCGCTGCCAGTTACGGCAGGCGCTGATCAAAGACAAGCGTTTCGACGCCCTTTCGATCTTGCCGGCCGCGCAAACTCGCGAAAAGGACGCGATTACCGAAGAGCAGTTTGCGTCGATCGTCGAAAAAGCGGCCGAAGTTGCGGACTACGTGTTGATCGATTGTCCCGCCGGTATCGAAGCGGGTTTTCGCAACGCCGTCGCCGGCGCCGCCGAAGCCATCGTCGTAACGACGCCCGAAGTCAGCGCGATCCGCGACGCCGACCGCGTCGTGGGTAAACTCAACGATCGCGGCAAGCCCATTCGGTTGATCGTGAACCGTTTGCGCCAGGAGATGGTGCGCAGCGGCGACATGCTGTCGGTCGAAGACGTCTGCGAGGTGCTCGCCGTCGAGCTGATCGGGATCGTGCCCGACGACGAAGAGATCATCGATACGACCAACCGCGGCGAACCGATCGTTCTCGACGAAAACAGCCGGCTGCGTCCGATCTACGACAAGATCGTACGCCGTCTCGAAGGCGAGATCGTTCCGTTTACCAACTTCGACCAGCCTGGATTCTTCGGACGTCTCTTAGACGCATTAAAGGCGGGATAAAACATGCATCAACTGCAGCCTTCGTTCGAAGGGGCGGCGTCCGAACCGGTGCGCCGCTTGGGACGCGCGATCGTCGTGACGTCCGGCAAGGGCGGCGTCGGTAAGACGACGACGACCGCGAACCTGGGAACCGCGCTCGCGCAGCGCGGGGTCTCGGTCGCGCTGGTCGACGCCGACGTCGGTTTACGCAATCTCGACATCGTGCTCGGGCTGGAGAACCGCATCAAGCATCACCTGCTCGACGTGCTCGAAGAGCGCGTGACGCTGGACGAAGCGCTCGTACCCGACAAGCACAGCGACCGACTGGTGCTGCTCGCCGCCGCGCAAGCGCGCGAAAAAGACGAGGTCGACACGGAAAAGATGCGCGCGCTCATCGCGTCACTGCGCGAGCGATACGAGTACGTCCTAATCGACTGCCCCGCGGGCATCGAGCTCGGTTTTCGTAACGCCGTCGCCGGCGCGGACGAAGCGATCGTGGTCTGTACGCCCGAAGTGTCGGCCGTGCGCGACGTCGATCGCGTCGTCGGCTTGCTCGGCAACCGCTTCCGTCCGCAGCTCGTGATTAACCGGCTGCGCCCGCAGCTCGTGAAAAAAGGCAAGATGCTTTCGGTCGACGACGTCAACGCGATTTTGCGCTTGCCGCTGCTTGGCGTGATTGCCGACGAGCCGGAGATTATCGTTACGACGAATAAGGGCGAGCCGCTGGCGCTGCGCAAAGACGCGCCGACGGGGGCCGCCTATCACGCCATCGCTGCGCGCATCGCCGGCGACGACGTACCGCCACCGATGCCGGCGACGAAAGAGTCGTTTCTCGAGCGGCTCGGGTCGATGTTCGGAGGGAAGAAATGATCGATTTTCTCAAGCGGCTGTTCGGTCAAACCGGCTCCAGCGCGACCGCCAAAGAGCGGCTGCGCTTGGTGCTGATGACCGACCATCTCGAACTAGCTCCGGACATGATCGACGCGATGAAACGGGATCTCGTCGACGTCATCTCTCGTTACGTCGAAGTCGATCGCGATCGAATCGAAGTGAACTTCGAGCAACAGGACCGGGCGCTCGCCATGCTTGCGAACATCCCGATTCTTTCGGTCAACCGGCCGCCGGTTAACCGGGCCGGTAACGGCAACGGCAACGGCAACGGCCACGGCAGAGCGGCGGAGCCCGCGCAGGCTGCAGCCGTCGCGGCCGCGCCGAACGTGTCGTCGCCCGGCGCCCAAGCGGCCACCGACAGTATCGTGACGCGCCGCCGGCGCCGCAGAAAGAAAAACCAGTCGATCCCGGCAGGGGCAAAACCGGCGACCGCGCATTAAAGTTCCCCTTTATTGGCGACGCTCACCCTAAGAACCGGCGCGCGGCGATTCGCGCGAACGTTCAACTGGCCGCTGGCAATCGCGGCGACCGCAATTACCGTCATCGGCATCGTGTGCATCTCGTCGGCGGGATTGCACAATCCGGCGTTTGCCGGCGAAGCGCGCCGGCAAGCCGTTTATGTCGCACTTGGGATACCGCTCATGCTGGGCTTCTCGTTCGTCGACTATCGTAACTGGCAGCGTTGGGCTCCGGGACTCTACGCGGCGAACCTCCTGCTGCTGCTGTTCATCTTGCGCGGCGGCCACTCGGCGTTGGGCGCGCAGAGGTGGATTTCGCTCGGGCCGTTCGGCACGTTCCAGCCCTCCGAGCCCGCGAAACTCGTTTTGGCGATCTCGCTCGCTGCGGTGATGTGTAAGGGCACCTACGAAAACCTACAAGATCTGTGGAAGCCGTTGCTGACCGTCGCCATTCCGGCGCTCTTGGTGCTCAAGCAGCCCGACTTGGGAACGGCGCTCGTGATGCTGGCGATCCTCACGGTCGTGCTCTTCTTCGGATTGCCGAAGCTGAGCGACTTTGCGATCTACGCGTTCGGCGTCGTTCTCGTCGCCGCCACGGCGGTCGGAACCAATGCCGTGCTCAAACCGTTCCAAAAAGCGCGTCTATTGGTGTTTCTGAACCCCAAACTCGATCCGCTGGGTGCCGGGTACAATCTCAATCAATCCAAAATCGCGGTCGGCAGCGGCGAATGGATCGGCCGCGGCTTTCATCAAGGCACGCAAACGCAACTCGGGTTCGTGCCCGAGAATTCCACCGATTTTATCTTTACGGTGCTCGCCGAAGAATGGGGTTTTGCCGGCGCACTCGCGCTGCTCGCCTTGTACGTCACGCTGCTTTACGGCGGGATTCGCACGATGCTGGCAGCCCGCGATCGCTTCGGATTCTTGCTCGCCGCGGGACTGGTCGGGATGTTCTTTTTCCACGTGCTAGTCAACGTCGGCATGACGATTGGGATGATGCCTATTACGGGCATACCGCTGCCGTTCGTTTCGTACGGCGGCTCCGCGATCCTCACCGGTTTCGCATCGATCGGCGTGCTGCTCAACATCTACTCGCAGAAGGACCGGGACGTTCTCGGCAACGCGTAGAAGCTGCCGCCAGGCCGACAGTTCTGGGAGCGTTTGGTGACCAACGTTTCGCGCTATCCGTGGCCCTGGATCGTCGCGACGCTTGCCATCGCGATCGTTCTCTACGCGCTTGCCTTGCTCTATGCGAGCGCCCGGATCACCGACGTGCGGCGCCAATCCCTAACCCAGCAGCAAACGCGTCTGAATCAGGAAGCGCTGCGCCTCGAAGACGAGGCCGGTATCGCGGTGCAGCTGGCGCACATCGCTACCGTGACCCTGCGCGGCGACCGGCGCCGCGAAGACCTCGAGCGCGACGTTCGTCGATTGCTCGCGGCTTCGGACCGTTCGGTGATTTATGGCGTCGGCGTGTTTTACGCGCCGTTTGCGTTCGACCGCGACGCCATGCGGTTCGGAGTGTACCGCTATGCGTCTCGCGGTCGGGACGTCGAACAGTGGGTGTTACCCGGGAACGCTTACGATTACGTACCGCGGCCGTGGTACGTCGCGGCGCTGCACGCGCGAGGGAAACCGGCCTTCACGGGTCCGTACGAGTCGGCGCACGGGTTGTCGTTCATCGGAGCGAGCGAAGCCTTCGATATCGGCGGCCGCCCGGGCGGCGTCGTGCTCGTCGAAGCCACGCAACCGGCGCTCGACGCGATGCTGACCTCGACGCTCTCCGCCGGCGAGCTCGTTTGGGTCACCGATAAGAGCGGCGTCATTCTCGGAAAGCGACCGGTTTCGACCTACGGCGACAACACTGCATCGACGCATCTTTCCATCGCGCCGTGGACGCTGTATCTCGCGTCGAGCTTTCCACTCGTCGACGCGGCGCGCAGAGATGCCTGGGCGATCGGCCTCCCGGTGACGATCTTCTATTGGATCGCCGTCGGGCTCACCATCTACGCACTGATTCGCTATCGCCGTCTGCAGTTGCGGACCATCGCGCTGCAAGAGACCGCGTCGCGCGACGGACTGACCGGGTTGCGCAACCGCGCTTATATGCTCGGGCGGCTGGATCGCGCGCTGGGATCGTTTGCGAGCGATCCCCAGCGCAACTTCGGCATCCTGTTCGTCGATCTCGACCGCTTCGCGGTCGTCAACGACAGTCTGGGTCACGCGGTCGGCGACAAACTCTTGTGTGCGATCGCACAGCGTATGCTGGCCATTTTGCCCGACGGCGCCGAGCTCGGCAGGATCGGCGGTGACGAGTTCGTCGCGCATCTGCCGTTAACCGGCGTAGCCGCCGCCGAACTGATCGCCGATCTCGTCATTCGTTCGCTCAACCAGCCGTTTGAAGTGGACGAGCGCGAAGTCTATATCAGCGCTTCGATCGGGATTCTCATGAGCGCGCCGCGCTACGCCGCTGCGGGCGAGATGCTGCGCGACGCCGACACCGCGATGTACGCCGCCAAGAACTCCGGGCGCAGCCGCTTCGCAATTTTCGACGAAAAGATGCGCGAGAACGTCCTGGCGCGCCACTCGCTCGAGAACGCGCTGCGCCGGGCCGTCTCGAACGGCAGGCTGTTCGCGCGCTACCAGCCGATCGTCAACCTGCGAACCGGGCGCGTCGCCTCGATGGAAGCGCTCGCGCGGTGGACGACGGAAGACGGTCAAAGCATTCCGCCGTCCGTCTTCATTCCGTTGGCCGAGCAGACGGGAGCGATCGAGTCCGTCGACACGATCGTGCTCGAGCAAGCCTGTGCCGCCGCTAAGGGTTTTCAACGGTGCGCTCCCGGCATCACCATGTCGGTCAATTTTTCCGCGACGCGCCTGCATCGGGGCGATCTCGCGGCGAAAACGAGCGCGGCCGCCGAGGATGCCGGCCTCGACCCCAGGCTGCTCAAAGTCGAGCTCACCGAAACCGCGATCATGGATCGTCCCGACGACGGACTCGGCGTCTTGGAGCGGCTGCGCGACTTAGGAATGCAAGTCATCATCGACGATTTCGGGACCGGTCATTCCTCGCTCAGCTACGCGCAGCGCCTTCCGGTTGCGGGTCTGAAAATCGACCGGTCGTTCGTCGAGCCGATGGCGCGCGACCGGCAGTCGCTGGCTATCGTCCGGGCAGTGGTGGCGCTGGCCAAAACGCTGGGCCTGTACGTCGTGGCCGAGGGTGTGGAGGACGAGGATCAAGTCGAAAAACTGCGGACGATGGGCGTCGAATACGGTCAGGGCTATTACTTCGCACCCGCGCTCGCCATCGACGAAATGGAATCGTTCATCGCGCTGCGCGAAAGCTTGTATACGATTCCACCCGGAAGCGTCGCAACCGCTTCGTAGCCCCGTCCGATCACGCGTTCGGCGTGTACCGGCGTGTGGTACAGGATCCACGTGGTGTTGCCGCGCGCATCGTCGATGCGATCGAGTACGCCGTCGAGCGCCTGCCCGTCGAACGGATTGTAGAGAAACACGACGAGATCTCCGCGCGGGAAACGCCGCCGCCGCGCGTCGGCGCGGATGAGACGTACGTCGCGGCACGCAACCGTGAATCCGCGCGCTTTAGCGAGATTATCGCGTGCGATTTCGTAAAGGTGCGGCGACAGCTCGATGCCGACGATTTGCTTGAACGGGTACTCGCGCGCCACGAGCACGGCCCGCCCCATGCCGGCGCCGACGTCGACGAAGGTCGCGTCGCGCATCGCCTCCTTCGGCACGCGCCGCACGAGGTCGCGAAACTCGGCCACGGGAACCGGCTCGTAGTGCGTGACGTGCGCGTATGCTTCCGAGCGGCTCGTGCCCAGCTCGCTCAAAAAGAGCAACGCTTGCGTCGTGACCCCGTGCTCCCGGTCGAAGCGCCGTCCTCCGGCGCGCTTGGTCGTGCCCACGCCCCATGAGTATTCCACCATGAGCCGCCATCCCATAGACGTCGTCGAACTCCGCGGTACCGTGACCGCGGAACGCCTCGCCGCTTTACCGCCCCAAACGCGTTTACAGTGGCGCGATCCGCTCGCGGCGCCGGCACTGGACGCTATCGCGCGACGAAGCTCGGGCGGGACGGCAATCCGGCTGTACGGCAGCGCGTGCGCGCAAATAGACGACGTGCTCGAAAGGATTCCCGTGCGGCGTTTAGCCTTCGACGCGCGTCGCGTTCGGCGCCCGCCGCGAGCGCCCGGCGTGCGCGAGCTCGCGATCGAAGGCGTGCCGAACGACGCAACGTTCTTGCATGCCTTCGATTCGCTGGAAGCGTTGCGCGTGGACGCGCACGGCGCGCCGTTCGATCTGCGCGTGCTTCGCGAGGTACCGAACCTCCGGCGCCTCTCGATCGTCGCCGCGAAGATTGCCGGACTGCTTTTTATCGGAGAGGTGCACCGGCTCGACGTTCTCGAGATAAGCCACTGCGTCGCCGGCGACGTCGACCCAGTGCTGAGTCATCGCAACGTTACCGCGCTGCGGTTGGCCGCAATCGACGGCGTCCGTTCGATTCGTGCCGTCGCCGACAATACTGTGCTGCGGGTCTTGGAACTCGATCGGCTGCTCCATCTCGATAGTTTGGCTCCGCTGGGAACGCTGCACTCGCTCCAATCGCTCGCATTACGCGAATTGTGGCAGTTCAACGTCGGAGACGCCCACTGCATCGTGGGATTGAACGGCTTGCGACGGCTTGCCGTCGATATCGGAGGCGCGCGCAAGAACGTCGAGATCGTTAAGCAGATGCGCCTCCCGCCGGCGGAGCCGTTCGATGCCGACGACTACGATTTGACGACGTCGTAACCGTTGGGCGTGCACAGAACGCCGCCGTACTTATCGTCCGTCACGACCAAGGGTTCGGCGGCCGGATTCTGCGACGAAAACGGCGGCGTGTAGAGCGTCACGCGCGCCGGCAAGCGAACCGCATTTCCTCGCGAGATTTCGCGATCGATGGCGGCCGCGTCGTTGTCGCGAATCGCCGCCGCAAGCGGTTTGCAATCGAGCGCCACGACGACGTCGCGCTTCGTCACGAGCACCGTCGTCGACATCTCCACCAGCGTGTCGTCCGGCAGCTTCCCACTATACGGCCCGCCGCCCGCGTGCGAGGGTCCGGGGGCGGCCGAGCATCCCCAAAGGATGAGGGCGGCGGCAGCGGCAGCTCGCCGGGCGAGCCGGCGCGGGCCAAGAGACATGGGCACGGAGATACGGAGGGGCGCGCAGGTCCGCCTTCGGAGCGGCGGGAAGGATGGCGCGACCGGGCCGGCCCCCCGCTTCGCTCCCATATATGGCAGGGCGACGCTGGTGCAGGCCACCCGCGATCAAATTTTATTACTAGAAGGCTTTTACGAGAGCCGCCCCCCGCGGCGCGAAGGCGCGCCGACCGCCGCAGGCGCGCGTCGCCCGGCCGGAAGCGGGCCTGGCTCCGGGACAATTGAGGGTTTAACTTGGCTAGCGAGATTTTGATCTCGAGCGACCCCTGGGAAAACCGGGTTGCAATTTTGGAAGACGGCGACCTCGCCGAACTCTATATCGAACGCGAAGAACGCGTTATCGGCTCGATCTACAAGGGAAAAGTGCAGAACGTGCTCCCGGGGATGGGAGCCGCCTTCGTCGACATCGGCCTCGGCCGCAACGCATTTCTCTACGTCGACGACATCAACAAGCAGCCGCTGAACATCGGCGACGTGGAGATCACGTCCGGGCATAGCGGCTTCACCATCAGCGAGAAGGTCAAAAAAGGCGACGACATCCTCGTCCAGATCGTCAAGGAGCCGCGCGGCCTCAAGGGGGCGCGCATCTCGACCAACATCTCGCTGCCGGGCCGTTACCTGATCTTGATGCCGACCGGCAAGTACTCCGGCGTCTCGCGCAAGATCGACTCGGCCGACGAGCGCAATCGCCTGAAGGCGGTCATGAAGCGTATTCGCCCCGAAGGCATGGCGACCGTGGTTCGCACGGCCGCAGCCGGCGTCAGCGAAGCCGAACTGATCGCGGACTTGGGCGTGCTCATTCGAATGTGGCACGGCATCCTCGAAACCTACAAGCGCGCACCGTCGCCGTCGCTGCTGCACAAGGATATGAACCTGGTCTACAAGGCCGCGCGCGATTTCATTACTTCCGACGTCGAGCGCGTCCTCATCGACGACGAAGAAGAGTTCCGCAAAGTTCGCGACTTCTTGCAGCTGCTCGGTCCTCAGTACTTGAGCAGGCTCGAGTATTACAACTCCGGACGCTCGCTGTTCGAAGACTACCGCATCAACGACGAGCTGCAAAAGCTCATGAAGCCGAAGATCGCGCTGCCGTCCGGGGGCAGCATCGTCATCGAATCGACCGAAGCGCTGACGGTCATCGACGTCAACTCCGGCAAGTTTACCGGCGGCCGCAACCTCGAAGACACGATTCTCAAGACGAACCTCGAAGCGGCGCACGAAATCGCGCGCCAAGTGCGCTTGCGCGACATCGGCGGCATCATCGTCGTCGATTTCATCGACATGTCGTCCGAAGCGTCGCGCAGCAAGGTGATCAAAGCGCTCGAAGACGGTTTGCGCCGCGATCGCACGCGCGCGACCATTCAGTCGTTCTCCAACCTCGGGCTGCTCGAGTTTACGCGCAAGCGCGTCGGAAAAGATCTGGGCGCCCAGCTTCGCGGCTCCTGCCCCACGTGTGCCGGTATGGGCAGCGTCATGTCGTCGCAGTCCGTCGCGATCGAAACCTTCCGCCAGATTCGCAAACAAGCGTCCAACGGGCACTCCGGCGGCGACGTCGTCGCGCACGTAGCCCCGACGGTCGCCGCCCAGATGGAATTCTGGTACGAAGACGAGTGTCAGGAGCTGGCACGCTCGGTCGAGCGCCACATTCACGTACGCGTCGATCCGATGCTCCACCCGGAAAAGGCGCGAATCGACGTAGGCGCGGCCGGTAAGGACAAGCACGTGGTGCGCGTCGGCGACGAGTACGACGTCGACCTTCTGCCGGGACGTTTGCCAAACGCGACCTCGGCCGCAGCGGTCGTCGAAGGCCGCATGGCCGAGGTCGAGAACGCGGCCAACAATGCCGGCAACTTCGCACGCATACGCGTCCTCGACGTCGACGACGCCGACGATTACGTGCTGGCGGAACTCGTCACCGTCGGCGCACCGGCCGGCGAGAAGAAGAAACGCCGTCGCGGCGGACGCGGACGCAAACGCGAACTCACCGCTGCCGAGCAGACCAAACAACTGCGGGAGCTGGCCGAAGAAGCGGCCGCCTCGCATCGCGCGCGCCCGCCGATCGGCATCACGACCATCACCGAAGAGGAAGAGGCGGAAGACAAAGCCCTCATTGCCGAGCGCCGCGGTGAAGAGCAGGCCCACGCGATCATCATCGCCGAGGGCGAGGTAACCCACGGCGAAGCCGAAGACGACGGGCAGCACAAGCGCCGCCGGCGTCGCCGCCGCGGCGGACGCGGACGCGGGCGAGGCGGCCAGCACGGCGCACATCGCGATGGCAACGTGGCTTCCGCCCCGTTCGCGCCGCCGGTTACCGATGAAGAAGACGAAGACGGCCGCCAGCCGGAGCATCGCCAGGCCGACGTTCCGGCAGGTGAAGGCGGACGGCATCACCGCCGTCGCCGGCGCCGTCGCCGCGGTCGCGGCGGCCAGCCCGATGGTGCGGCGGGGCAGGCGGGTCCGCAGGGTTTCGAACCGCTGACGGGGTCGCTGCCGGTGACGCCGACGGTCCCCGACCGGCATATCTTCCGAGTCGGCTCCGACGGTGCCGCGCACCCGACCGGGTCGCTTGCCCCAAAAGAGCCCTCGCGCGCGATCGCACCGCGCCACGCGCAGCCGCCGGCGGTCGAGCCCCCGCCGCCCAGCTTGACCGTGCCCCCGGAAGAGGCGCGAAAAACGAAGCCGGCACGGCGCCGCCGTGCGGCACCCGCCGGCGTCGCCGGAGAGCTGGAAGCGTCTGCGATGGCCGCGCTTCCCGCACCGGAGAGCAAGACGAAGCGCACGCGCAAAAAGGCCGTTGCGGAAAGCGGCGAGCCAGAACGCCCGGCAACGCGGCGCACGCGAACGAAGAAATCCGACGGCGCAGCAAGCGAAGGAGAGGTGAAAAAGACGGCGCGCAAGCGCAAGACCGCGAAATGAAGACGTGATTCTCACGCGCACGCCCTTTCGCGTCACGCTCGGCGGCGGCGGTACCGATCTTCCCAGCTTCTACGAAAAGCACGGCGGCTACGTGCTGGCTTGCGCGATGGACAAGTACATGTTCGTCGCGCTGAACGTACCGCTGGCAGATCGGCTCGTGCGCCTGCATTACACGCAGAGCGAAACGGTTGAAGATGCGTCCGCGCTCAAGCACGAGTTGGCGCGCGAAGCGCTGCTGCGCTACGGCATTCGCGATGCGGTCGAGATCGCGTCGCTCGCCGATCTTCCCGCCGGGACCGGATTGGGCTCCTCCAGCAGCTATCTGGTGGGCCTGCTCAACGCGGTGCGCAGCTATCTGGAACGCTCGGGCACGGCGGCGGAACTCGCCGAAGAAGCGTGCGACATCGAACTGAACGTCCTGCGAAAGCCGATCGGAAAGCAGGATCAGTATATGGCGGCGTTCGGCGGCCTGACCGAGCTGCGAATCGACCGCAGCGGCAGCGTTACCGTCGAACGCTTCCAGCTGCCGGCACACGCCATCGCCGAGTTCGTATCCAAGACGCACCTGTATTACACGAACGTTCGTCGCGACGCTGCCGACATTCTCGCCGGTCAGGATCGTGCGCTGCGCGCTGGGAAAGACGGCGGCGTCGAAGATTCGCTCGTCGAAATCAAAGCAATCGGCGAGCGCATCGGCGATGCCTTCCGCGCCGCCGACTTCGACCGCTTCGGCGATCTGATGCACCGGCATTGGCTGGCGAAAAAGCGGCTATCGAAGGACGTGAGCGTCGAGCCCATGGAGCGTCTGTACGATCGCACGCGCCGCGAGTTCGGCGTGACCGGCGGAAAGATCGCCGGCGCGGGCGGCGGCGGGTTTATCATGCTGTACTGCCCCGGCGACGGAAAGGCGCTGACGGAGTTCATGGCCGCGCAAGGCTTCGAGCGCTTGAGCTGGACCGTCGATTTCAGCGGAAGCCGCGTCGTAAGCAACCTGCTCGTGACCCGCAGCCAAAAACGGCATTAGCGTGATCGACTTCGCACGCCGCTTTTACGCGGAGAAGAGCTGGCCGTTTCAGCTGGCGCGCTACCTGTCGATCGGCGGCATCGTCACGTGTTTGGATTTCGGGTCGTTTGCGCTATTACTTCGTGCGGGGTGGCCGCTCTTGGGAGTGATCACCGGGTCGTGGGTCGTCGCGATCGTGAGCCACTTCGCGCTCAATAAGTACGTCAACTTTCGCGCTCACGACCGCCCGGCGCACCATCAAGCGACGACGTACGGCGTGGTAGCCCTCGTCGTTTGGCTCACGACCACGGGAATCGTCAAAGGAGCCGTCGCGTTGGGAGCTCCGGCGCTTTTAGGCAAATGCGTGGCCATTGCGTTCAACATCCCGATCGGATTTCTCGGGCACCGCTACCTCACGTTCGGCCGCGGCATCGTCGCCACGCTGCGCGGCGCGCTCGAACGGAGAGACCACGCGTGAAACGAATCGGCATCACCGGCATTGCGGGGTTCATCGGCAGCAACTTGGCCGACCGGCTGCTGTCGGCCGGTTACGACGTCGTCGGGTACGACAACCTCGCATACGGCGTTCGCGAACAAGTTCCCGACGGCGTCGAGTTTCACGAAGTGGACGTGCGGGGTCGCGAAATATACGATCTCTTCGAGCGGGTCGACGTTCTCTTCCATCTGGCGGCCAAGAACTGCATAGCCGACTGCCAAGAGGATCCCGTAGAAACCGCCGACGTCAACGTCACCGGAACGGTCAACGTCTTCGAAGCGGCGCGCCGAGCGGGTGTAGGAAAGATTGTCTACGCCGAATCCTCGGCGCTGTACGAAGGATCGCAAAGCTTGCCGACGCCCGAGAGCGACGTGTGTCCGGAAAGTTTTTATGCAACCAGCAAGCTTGCCGGAATGGCATTTGCGCAGGCATACCGGCGATTTTTCGAGACCCGTACGACCGCGTTGCGGTATTTCTGCGTCTACGGCCCGCGCCAGGATTACCGGCGCACCATTCCGCCGGTGATGAGCGCATTCATCATCAACCTCCTGCGCGGCCGGCGCCCCGTGATTTACGGAACGGGTGAGAAGCGCCGCGACTTCGTTTACGTCGACGACGTGAACGACTTTCATCTGCGCTGTATCGAGGATCGTGCGACCGACGGGCATACGTTCAACCTCGGAAGCGGCGTCAACTACAGCATCGGAGAGCTGTTCGCAATCGTTGCCGACTTGCTCGGCAGCAATCTTCAACCGGAGTATCGCCCGGATCTCCCGGGCGAAGCGCGCGAGAATCTTGCGGACATCTCGGCCGCGCGCGCGCTCGGCTGGGAGCCGCGGACGGGTCTGCGCGAGGGGCTGCGCCGTTCGGTCGCCTATATCAAGGGCGAACTCTCGAAAATCGCATGACGGTCGCCGATCCGGCCTGCCCGATTTGCGGCTCGCGGACGTCGGCCGCCGGCATAAAGAAGAGCGCGCTGCGTGCGTATCACCTGCGGACGTGCGAGACGTGCGGTTTTTCGTACGTCGCCGACCCCGATACGGCGAATCCTTACGACGACGGCTACTATCGCGGAAAGGGCGCGGACCGTCTCGTCGATTACGTTTTCGACGCCGATCACCCCGGCGCCACGGTGCGCGAGCTGGAGTGGCGCGGAACCTACGCCATCGTCTCCTCGTGTAAGGCGATAGGCGCAGAAACGCGATGGCTCGATTACGGCTGCGGGACCGGCGGCTTTCTGCGATGGCTCGCGAGGAACGCGCCCGTTTCGAGCGCCGGTTACGATGTAGGACGCGGCGCGGAACTCGCGCGAGAACGCGGCGTCGACGTGCTCGACGATGCCGGTCTTGCCGCTGCCGGACCGTTCGACGTCGTTACCGCGATCGAAGTGCTCGAGCATCTCGTCGATCCGCAGCGCACGATCGACCGGATCGCAAGCTTGCTCGCACCGGGCGGACTGTTCTTTTACACCACCGGCAACGCGGCTCGTCACCGCGGTTCGCTGGCGGCGTGGTCGTACGTCGTGCCCCAAATCCACATCGCGTTCTTCGAGCCCCGAACCATGGAACGCGCGTTGCGCGCAGCCGGTTTAGAGCCGGCGCCGGCTTCCTGGTCCCGCGGCTTCTCGGACGTCGTCGCGTACAAGATCCTCAAGAACCTCGGCGTGCACCGCAAGTCGTCGCCGCTAACGGCATTGCCATGGCAGTGCGTCACCGCTGTGGTCGATCGTCTCTTCGGCATCTCGGCGTTCCCCGCGGGTGTCAAACCCGGCGGTCATTGCGAAAGCGGTACCACGACGCCGTCGCGCGCGGACGCGTAAAGCGCGTTCACGATGCGCATCGCGGCAACACCGTCGGCGGGCGTTCCCCAATACGGCGTTCTCTGCTCGATGGCGTCGACGAACTGATGCCACTCGACCGCCCACGAGCGGTCCGGTCCTTCGAAGACTTCCTCGCGCATCGAAGGAGCGCCGCCCGCCCGATTTCGCGTGGCGACGATCAAACGTTCCGTGCCGTAGCTTCCGCCCAGGCCGTCGATCGACAGCGAGCCCGCTTCGCCGAAGATCTCGAACGAAAACAGGTTTTTCCATTGCGTCCACGAGGTGTGCACGCTGGCGATGACGCCGCTGCGGTAGCGCAGCAAGCCGAAGGCGTTATCCTCTAACGGTGCGATCGGCCAGACCGCGCTCTGGAGAAAGGCGAACGCCTCGTCCGGCACGCCGGCAAACCATGCCAGCAGGTCGGCGACGTGTACGCCTTGATCGAGAAGTTCGCCGCCCCCCGACAGCGCGGGATCGCAGCGCCACTCTTTTTCGTAGCCCGGCCTTCCGCCGTGCCCGTAGCGTGCGCGAACCGAGATGGTCCGGCCGACTTCGCCTCGATCGAGCAGCTCCTTGGCCTTGGAAATTGCGGGATGGTAACGGTGGTTGAAACCGACTTTGAAAATTCCCGTCGACGCGGCGGCGGCAGCGGCGAGCGCTTCGGCTTGCGCGAGATTGCAGCCCATCGGCTTTTCTACGAGGAGGTGTTTGCCGCGCGCGAGCGCGGCGAGCGCGATATCGTAAACGGCGGCATTCGGCGTGCAAATCACGATCGCGTCGATACGCTCGTCGTCGACGGCTATGCGCCAATCCGTCGACCAAGCCGCACCGTAGCGCTCGGCAGTCTGCCGCGCGGGACTCTGCGACGTGTCGATGCAGAGAATGAGCCGCGAACGGCTGTGCAGCGACGTCTCCTCGGCGCGGCGGGCCCCGATCAAGCCGCAGCCGACAACGGCCGTGCGCAGCCGCTCCTGATCGATTACTGCCAATCCATGCCTCGGTCGCGCGGCACGATACGCCGCAGCGTGAAGGCGTCGCCATCTTGCAGCTCGTCGAGATGGTGCGGCCAGCGAGCGTAATCGTCGTGCACGGCAGAGACGAACTTTCCGGTTATCCCGGAAGCCGCATCGGAGACCAAGAAAGCGGCGGCGCGCGCCGCAAGTTCCGGGCCGACCGGTGCGGGAGCGCCGCTCGTATCGACGCCGGAGCGGCGGGTCGTTTCGACCATGCGCGTCAACACCAAACCGGGTGCGAGCGCGTTGATTTCGATGCCGAACGGCCGCATTTCGATTGCGGCGGTCTCCGCAAACCGCACCACCGCGACTTTGCTGCACGCGTACGCCGTGTGGCTCGGATACGGCGTCGAGGCGCCGCCTCCGGCAAAGAGTACGATCCGTCCGCCACGCGCTCGCATCCGCAAACACGCCTCGCGCGCCAGCACGAACGTACCGAAGAGATCGATTTGCAGGGTGCGCAGCCACTCGCCGGGGTCGACGTCGAGAATCGTCCCGATCGGTTCGATGACCGCGGCGCAATGGATGGCGCCGTGCACCCTACCGAAACGCCGCTCGGCACCGTCGAAGAGTGCCGATACTTGCGCCGCATCGGAAACGTCGGCCGTCAAAGCGGCCACGCGATTCGGAAAGGCCTCGCGTAACTGCAGTGCAGTCGCTTCCAGCGTAGGGGCGCCGCGCGCGCAGATCGTGACGTTCGCTCCGCTCTCGAGGCACGCACGTGCGACGGCAGCTCCGATCCCCATGCTGCCGCCGGTGAGAACGACTGACTTTGCAGACAGATCGACGGGAGCGTTCTTCACGCCCGCTTACCTTCGAAATCGGCTCTCGTGCGCTCGTAATCGGCCGGCGAATCGATCCACCACAAGCGTTCCGTCATGCGGTACGCGTAAACGGCCGCACCCGCGCCGAGAAGCGCCGGAATAACGTCCCGGGCGAAATCGGACGGCCGATCGCTAGGAATACGATCGAGAATAGTGCTGCGCGCGATCAAGTACCCGGCATTCACCCAGCGGCTGAAGACTTCATGCTCGGCCGGTTTTTCGAGAAAGTCCGTTACGCGATCGTCGCCGTCGAGCGCCGCTATCCCGCTCGCCGCCGGATCCTCGCGATGGTACACGGCCATCGTGAGATCGGCGAATTTCTCGCGATGGCGTGCGATTGCTGCGGTCAGATCGATCGTCGATAGGTTATCGCCGTAAACGACCAAGAAATCGTCGCCGCGCAGGAACTCCGCGACGTTGCGCGCGGCGCCCGCCGTGCCGAGCAGCACCGGTTCGTACGAGTAGGTAAGCGCCATTCCGAACGCGCTTCCGTCGCCGAAAAAACCCCGAATGACGTCGGGCATATAGTGGAGATTGACGGCGGTTTCGCGCACGCCGGCGCGCGCCAGCAGTTCGAGATTGTACTGCAGTATCGGTTTTCCGCCGATCTCGATCATCGGCTTGGGGCGATCGGCCGTGAGCGGCCGAAGCCGTTCGCCGCTTCCTGCCGCTAAAACGAGTGCGCGCAACGGCGTTCGGATTCGCGAGTTCGGGGAGCGGACCTGGCCGAAGCCGAACGTCGCACGGCGACGGATGATCGTTTTTCTGCCGTGCTACGTCGCCGTGCTTGCGCTGCTGTACTTGGAGCTGCGCGGCGTTGCGGTCGTTCCGTCGATCCGGTTGCCGCGGTGGCCGGCGTGGGCGTGGATTGCCGTGCTCGTCGTCTCCTACGCCGCATCGCTCGGCATCGTGTGGTACGCGGCAGCGACGGTTGCCGCAGCCGTTCCCTGGCGGCAGTCCCTGCCGATTCCCGTTGCCGAACACGGGATGGCGCACCCGGACGCGGTCGAGGCGGCGCTGCTGGCCTTGGCAGCGGTGCAAACGTTTGCGCTCGCCGGCCTTTACCAGTCGGCGGCTAGCCGTGCGGTGCTGACCGCCGGGCTGCTCGGCATCCTCGCGCTTTCGCTGGCGGCGCCGGCGTTCGTTAGTCCCGACCCGTATGCGTACGTCGGCGATGCGCTGCTGGGGCGTGCCGCTTACGCACCGCCCGTCGCGCCGTTCGCCGGTGAATTCGCGTCGATCGATAGGCTTTTTCATCCGCTGCTGCCGGCGCCGTACGGCCCCGTTTGGCTGGCGCTGGCGCGCTGGGTTACGGATCCGTTTCCGGCACTCGCCGGCAAGCTCATGGCGCTGCGTGCCTTAGGTGCGCTTTCGTACCTCGGCTTGCTCGCGGCGCTGCGAGCGTACGGCGTACCGTCGCGGATTCTTGCCGTTGCGGCCGTCAATCCGCTGCTCGCACAACAATACGTTGCCGACGCGCACAACGACCTGCTCGGCATTGCCGTCATCGTCGCTGCGGCGGCGCTGTTGCGCGTTCGACGGACCGACGACGGTGCGATAGCCGTCGCCGTCTCCGCGCTCGTCAAGCTTCCGTTCGTTGCGATTGCGCTGCCGATTTTTGCGCGCATTCGAGGTCGCGCCGCGCGGTGCGCGTGGTACGCAGCCACGGTTGCGGCGGCTGTTTTGGTATCGTGGTGGGGCGGCGGCGCGGCCTACTTCCGCGGGCTCACGGTGCACGTTCCGGCCGCCGGCGCCGTCTATTTCTTCAACGCCGCGGTAGCGATAGCCGCGATCTCGCTGTTGGTCCTGGCGGCTGCCGGGGCGCGGCGTCTGGCGAGTGCGTTGTGGATCGTACCCATGATGGGCTCGTACGTTGCGACGTGGTACATGCTGTACGGCCTGCCGTACGCGCTCGCGCGGCGCCGGCTTCTCGCCTACTTGCTGATTGCGCTGCCGGTCGCATCCGCGCTCGTCGATGCGAAGTTCATGCGGCCTTGGACGTATTTCGCGGCTTTACCGGTAACGCTGGCCGTTTCGCTCTTGTTCGCGCGCCGCCGATGGGTCTGAGCGCGCTTTTCGCCGTATTCTACGCTGCCGCACTGGTGCTGTGCGCCGCCGACATCGTTGGCAAAGGCGAATCGCAGCCGAAACGCTTCTCCGCGGGAAGTGCGGTGCCGTACGTGGCGGTGCTGCTTGCGAGCTACGCGGCAACGCTGCTGCTCGTGTGGTATGCCGCAACGCATCAACATCCGTGGCCGGCGTGGCGCACGAATCTGCCGTTCCCCGTCGTTGCGCGCACGGCGGACAGTGCCCAGTTGATCGCCGCCGCGATGCTCGGGTTAGGCGCGGTGCAGTGCTGGGCGCTCGTCGCGGTGTATCGGCGGCGCGTCCCGCGCGCCGCGCTCGTGACGGGCGTCGCCGTGCTGCTGCTGCTTTCGCTCTGCGAACCGGCGCTGATCAGTCCCGACCCGTATTCGTACGTCGCCGACGCCCTGTTAGGACCGTCCGCCTACGCGCCGCCCGCGACGCGTTTCGCCGGCGAATACGGTGCGATCAACGACGGCCTCGGAGTGCCGCTGCCGCCATCGCCGTACGGTCCGCTCTGGATCGCACTCGCGCGTATGACGATCTTAGCGGCATCGTCGCTGGTGTGGCAAGTTCTCGCCTTCCGCGCGCTCGGTGCCGCGCTCTTCCTCGCGTTTCTGGCCGGTCTGGCCGCGCTCCGCGTGCCCGCGCGCATCTTTGCCGTGGCCGCGCTCAACCCTGGATTGATGCTGCAATACGTGATGAACGCGCACAACGAAATCTTCTGTATTACCTGCGTGGTCTGGGCAGCCGCCGTCGTGCGCCGAACTCCAGCGGGTGCTGCCGCCGCACTCGTCGTCGCCGCACTCGTCAAACTGCCTTTCGCGCTTCTGGGCTTGCCCATTTTCGTTGCGGTCCGCTCGATCGCGATGCGTTGGACGCTGGCCGTCGCGGTGATTGCCGCTGCGTGCGCGCTGTCGTGGTTGGGGGGCGGCCCGGCGTATCTCCGCGCGCTCACGCATCACCTGCCGTTTGCCGGGATCGCCGACATCCTGGGAGTAGCGGCGTCCGCTTGCGCTCTCCTAGCCATTGCGGGCGGCGTGGCGATGCGAAGACGATGGCGCTCCGCCGTTTGGCTGTTTCCGCTGATGGGCTCCTATCCGACCCCTTGGTATGCGGCGTGGGGCCTCGGATATGCGTTGAAAAGCCGCACGGTGACGGCGTACCTGCTGGTTTGGTTTCCCTTGGCGTCGCTGCTCGTCGATACCATGTTCATGCAAGTGTGGACGCTCGAATTCGTCGTTCCGGCCATCGCCCTAGCGTGCGCCGTCGGACTTAGCCGGGCGGAACGCAAGCCGTCGTGAATTTCTTGTTGACGCCGTACGTCGCGGCGCTCGTTCTCTACATCGCAGAGTTGCGCGGCCGGCTCACGCGCGATCGTCTTTCGTTACCACTTCCGTCGCCGCCGGCGCTCGTTGCGATCCTTATGGCTAGTTACGCCGCTCAGTTGGCCATTCTGTGCGTGGTGGCAACGTCCACGGCGCGTTATCACGCCATCGCGCAGGACGGTTGGGTGATGCCGCTGCCGGTGATCTTTCCCAACTTTCCGCACGCCGGACCCCTTTGCGCCGCTTTTCTGTCGCTCGGTGCGCTGCAATCCGCGGCGCTCGTTGCGTTATACCGGCTGCCCGTTTCCCGGACGCTGTTGTGGTCCGGTTGCGCTCTCAACCTGGCCATCTCGGTTGCGGCACCGGTTCTCGGAAGCTTCGATTTGTACGGGTACGTGCAAAATGCGATGCTGGGACGCGGTGCCTACTCGCCGCCGAGCGTGCCGTTTCCAGGCGAGTACCACATCATCGATCTCTGGTTCGGCGAGCCGACGACGACGCTCTACGGTCCGCTCTGGATCCCGATCGTGCAGATGGTGATGGGTTTGGCGCCGACGCTCGTCACGAAGATGCTCGCCTTTCGCGCGTTCTCCGCCGCACTGTTCCTCGCGCTGCTCGCCATGCTCGCCGGGAACGGTCAGCCGCGGCGCGTTCTTGCCGTCATTGCCGTCAATCCGGCGATGGCGTTCTTGACGGTGGCGAACGCGCACAACGACTTGCTCGCGCTAGCGATCCTTGCGGCCGCGGCCGCACTGGTACGACGTTTTCCGGTGCTCGCCGTGGCCGCGATCGCGCTCGCCGGACTGATCAAGCTGCCGTACGCGCTACTGGGCTTACCGATTCTGTCGGCCGTTCGATCGAGCGTGCTGCGGTGGACCGGTGCGGTCGCCGCGGTCGCCGCCGCCGTTGGTTTCTCATGGCTCGGTGCCGGTCCGGCATATTTCCGCGCGCTCCAGCGTCACGCGGGCGCCCTCGACGCGGGAGAGGTCGTGCGCGCGGCCATCATCCTCTTTGCGATCGTTGCAATCGTGAGCGCCGTGGCGCGCCGTCCGCGGCGCGTGACGGCCGTCTGGCTCATGCCGTCGCTGGGGGCGTTTCGCGTAGCGCTGATGTTCCCGTGGTACGCGCTGTTTGCGTTTCCCTACGCGCTGGGCCGGCGGCGCGTTCTGCGCTATCTCATGGTTTCGCTGCCGTTCGTTACGGCTTTGATCACGCCGGAGATGATGCAGACCTGGAGTTTCGCGTTCGCCATTCCCTTAGCCGTCATTCTCTCGCTGCGGCTGCCAGGTAAAGCTCCCGAACGCGCGTAAGGCCATTGCGCCGTGTCCGAAACGTTCTTTGCCGTATATCTCGCCGAAGCTCGCCGCGTGATCGACGAGCTCGATGCCGCCGCCGCCGAGCGCGTTGCCGCGGCCTTGAGCGCGGTGCGCGAGCGCGGCGGCCGGCTTTTCATCCTGGGCGTCGGCGGGAGCGCGGGAAACGCTTCGCATGCGGTCAACGACTTTCGCAAGATTTGCGGACTCGAGGCGTACGCGCCGACGGATAACGTCTCGGAACTAACGGCGCGCACGAACGACGACGGCTGGGCGACCGTGTTCGAGGAATGGCTGAAGGTCAGCCGCTTGAACGCGCGCGACGCCGTTCTCGTCTTTTCCGTGGGCGGGGGCGACGAAGAAAAGAACGTTAGCCCGAACTTGGTGCGCGCGCTGAGATTCGCCAAGAGCTCGGGGGCGACGATTCTCGGCGTCGTCGGGCGCGACGGCGGCTACACGGCAAAGGTTGCCGACGCCTGCGTCATCGTACCGACGGTGAATGCCGCGCACGTCACGCCGCACAGCGAAGCGTTTCAGGCGGTGATCTGGCACGGCCTAGTTACGCATCCGAAGCTCAAGCGCACGGAGACGACGTGGGAAGCGCGCGGTTGAAGCGCGCGGTTTTCTTCGACCGCGACGGGGTATTGAACGAAGCCGAACTGCGCGGGGGCACGCCCCATCCGCCGGCATCCGCCGAGCGCGTGCGCGTCGTTGCGGCGGCTGCCGAGTCGGTGCGGCGAATTCACGGCGCGGGTTATCTGGCCATCGTGGTTACCAATCAGCCGGACGTCGCGCGAGGGACGGCTACGAGGCGCGACGTCGAAGCGATAAACGCCGCGGTTGCGGCACAAACCGGCGTCGACGCCGTCTATACGTGCTACCACGACGACGACGATGCGTGCACGTGCCGCAAGCCGAAGACGGGGCTCATCGAGCAGGCGGCGCGCGATTACGGCGTCGACGTGCGTGGAAGTTTCGTCGTGGGCGATCGCGCGAGGGACGTTCGATGCGGACGTACCGCGGGCTGTACGACCGTGTTCCTGGATTTGGGTTATCCCGAAACGCCGGCGCATCTCGACGCGGACTTCGTCGTGAGCTCGCTACCCGAAGCGGTCGATGCGATTCTCGGCGTCCGGTCGGCGTCGTGAAGCTCGACGAGCTGCGCGTCAAAATCTTTGCCGACGGCGCGGATAAGGCCGGCATGCTCGAGATGTATCGTCATCCCGCAATCGCCGGCTTCACCACGAACCCGACGCTCATGCACAAGGCCGGCATCACCGATTTCGAGGCGTTCGCCCGCGACGTGCTGGCCGCTATTCCCGATCGCCCGATTTCGTTCGAGGTCTTTTCCGATGAGTTTGACGAGATGGAGCGTCAAGCGCGCCGTATTGCAGCCTGGGGCGAGAACGTCTACGTGAAGATTCCGGTAACCGACACGCACGGTACGAGCAGCGCGCCGACGATCGCGCGCCTCGCCGGCGAAGGCATTAAGCTGAACGTGACGGCGCTGATGACGGCGGCCCAGGTGGAAACGGTTTCGCGAGCGTTAGCCAGCGGGCCGAGTGCGTTCGTGTCGGTGTTTGCCGGCCGCATCGCCGATAGCGGCCGCGATCCGGTTCCGATCATGCGCGACGCACTCTCGGTACTCCGCCGCTATCCGTCGCAGGAGCTCATTTGGGCGAGTCCGCGCGAAGTGCTCAACGTCGTTCAAGCGGACGCGATCGGCGTACACGTGATTACCGTCACGAACGACTTGATTGCCAAACTCGCAACGCTGGGAAAGGACCTCGACGAGTTTTCGCTCGATACGGTGCGGATGTTTTACCGCGACGGCCGGGCGGCGGGATTCCGGTTGTAGCTCGCGCTTTGCGCGATCGCCGTTCCCAGAAGAACCAGCAGAGCGATTGCGGTGGGGACGCGCGAGAACCAGCCGGTCGTGCGATCCCCTGCGGCTCTGGCAAAAGCGCCCCAACGCGTTTCGGCCAACGCGTCGAGCGGCATCGGCAGGTTCGTTGGAACGGCTCGAGCTGCTGCGAGCTGCACCTCGGCCGCGTGTGCCGCGCGATACGCTTCCAGCGAGCCGGCGGCGATCGCGGCGACGATTGCGGCGGTCGCTATGGGCGGCAGCGCTCCGATTGCATCGACGACGACGAGCAAAAACGGTATCGTGAAGGCCGCGGAGATGCCCGCGTCGTGCGCGAGATACTGCCACGGAACGACGATCGCGATCGCAGCGAAGCGCGCCGCGATGCGTTCCGGTGCGGCGGCGTACAGCATGAACGCTAACGGCAGCGCAAAGCCGAGGTCCAGGGAGTGGACGAACGGCGATCCTACGACGCCGAATGCCATCGCCGATGCGAGTATCCAGTGGTCGCCGCCATAATGCGCGCGCAATCGAATGCCTACTGCAATGCCGGCGGCTGCGAGCGCCGCATAGAGCACGGCCGACAGCGCTAGCGCGGTCTGTGTAGACGCGCCCAGACCCGCCAACCACGTCGCCGAGCCCATTTGCCAGAACGCACCGAGCTCGGATCTTCCGTGGGCCGGCAACACGCCGTCGAAGTATTGCAACGTCGCGTGGGTGCCGACGCACGCGACGGAAAGTGCGAGCAGTCCCAACCCACAGCACGTCAACGGTAAGCGCATCCGCGGCACGAAGACGAACGCCGCGATCCACGCCGGAAGGGCAAAGTTGGGAAGCAGCGCGGCAATGCAGAGACCGAAGGCTGCGAACAACCATCGCCGCTCCCGAACGAGCTCCAGCGCGCACGTCGCTCCGCCGACGGCGATGGGAACGAGTTGCCCGAGTGCCAGACTCGGAATCAGCACGAGGGCGACGATCGCGCTCGCGGTCAGGCTCGTCTCAAGCGACGTTAGGCGCGAAAGCGCACGCGCTGCGAGCGCCGCCGCACCGATTGCGAGCGCCGACCACATCGCGAAGGCGATGGATTCGGGCAAACTCGCGGCCGCCGCAAAAAGCGCCATTGCATAGGGAGGATGCGGCGCCGGAACGGTCAGCGACGGAAGCAATCCCCGTGCCAATTCGCAGTCGTGCAGCGAACGGTCGAGATAGGGATCTTGTCCGTGCAGCACCGCAAGCCCGGCGCAGCGAAACGCGACGTAATCGATGTGAAACGTGCGCGTCAGCTGGACGGCATACCACGGGAGCATGGCCAGCGCGCAGACGGCGGCAATGACGAGAATCGGCTGAGAAACGCGAAAGCGCATCGGTCGTACGATGCGCTTTCGTCGGTTGGCCGTTCGCGCCCCGCGTGAGCCTTAGGGATTGGAAGAGGGCTGCGCTACGGGCTGCTGCGGGTCGCCGAGCTTTGCCAACTTTTGATCGAGCAGCTGCAGCGCTTGAGCGAGCTGATCGTCTTTTGTCGGCGTGCCGAACTGCGGATGCTTGTTTTCGGAGACGACGAGATCGGGCGTAATGCCGAGGTGGTTGATGTCGCGATTGCGCGGCGTGAGGTAACGCGCCGTCGTGATCTTGATGGCCGAACCGTCCGGCAGCGGGTAGATCGTCTGCACGACGCCCTTGCCGAACGTTTTCGTCCCGACGATCGTCCCGACGCCGCTGTCTTGAATCGCCCCGGAAGTGATCTCCGACGCCGACGCGGTGTATCCGTTGACCAGGACCGCGAGGGGGACCGGCGTGATGGCGGTGTCGTCGGCTTCGAGCGTGGTAATGTTCGACGCGCGCGATTCCACCGAGACGATCGGGCCGCTCGAGATGAACTTCGAGCTGACCGCGACCGCGGCTTCCAGGTAGCCGCCGCCGTTGTCGCGCAAGTCGAGGACGAGCGCTCGGGCGCCTTCCTGTTGAAGACGATCGAGTGCGGTGTCGAGTTCGGTGCCGGTATCGCGGCCGAAGACGGTGACGTCGACGTAGCCGATCTTGCCGGGCAGCATCTTCTCGTAGACGCTGAGCTGATGAATCTTCGCGCGAGTAATCGTGATGGGCGACACCTGCGTTCCTTCGCGCGCGATGCCGAGCGTGACGTTCGTCCCTTCTTTCCCACGCAGCTTCGAGCTCGCCTGCTGAACGCTCATGCCCTTCGTCGGCGCTCCGTCGATCGTCGTAATCAAATCGTCTTGCTGCACGCCCGCCTTATCGGCCGGGCCATTGGGAACGACATTCTCGACGACGATTTGCTTGGTTTGATCGTCGACTTGAATGACGATGCCGGTACCACCGAAATCGCCGCCGTCGAGATCCTGATTCAATCCGGCGAACTCTTTGGGTGTCAGGAAGACCGTGTAACGGTCTTTCACCGACTTCATCATCCCGTCGAGCGCGATGTAGCTGAGCTGCGCGACGGTGAACTTACCGTGCGACTCGCCGGCGGCGTCCTCGACCTCGTGCTCGATTGTCCGAACGTTCGAGTCTCCGATGTCGCTCGCGCGCGCCGTCGGCAGCGAAGCGTTCTTGACGCCGGCCGTGCGCATCGCCAGCAAGAGCTGGCCGCGAACGGTGTCGAGCACCGTCTGCGGATCGACTTTTTGATAGAATTCTGTGGTGAGGTGCGTGTAGCCGGTCGAAATCTCGCTCGCCTCGAGCGACGACAAGTGCGCCGCCGGCGCCGCGGAAGCGGCCGGCAGTTGGAGGATCGTACCGGCCAGCGTGCCGGCGAGCAACAGGGCATAAAGACGTTTCATCGTGTCCACGTTTAGCGAAGCAGTGAGTGAAGGCGGGCCTTGGCAGCGGCGAGCTGCTTGTCCGCCGGCGTATCGATGAGCGAAGGATCGGCGTCTTGATCGATCACGATATCTGGAACGATACCGTGATGCTGAATGTCGCGGCCCAGCGGCGTGACGTACCGCGCGGTCGTAATCTTCAGCGCGCCGTTGTCGGGAAGCGGGTAGATGCTCTGAACGACGCCTTTGCCGAAAGTGCGCGTTCCGATGAGGGTTGCGAGGTGGTAATCCTGCAGGGCGCCGGACGTAATTTCCGACGCGCTGGCAGTGTACTTGTTGACGAGGATCACGAGCGGATGCAGCCCGGGAATCGCCGTTCCGAGTGCTTCTTCGCTGGTGCTGGTACCGTCGCGGCGAATCGTCGAAACGATCGTTCCTTGCGGCACGAAGAGGCTGGAAATCTGAACTGCCGCGTCGAGCAGCCCGCCGCCGTTGTCGCGGAGATCGAGAATGTAGCCCTTCGCACCTTTCGCTTGGCCGTCGAGCAGCGCCTTACGCACTTCCTCGCCCGAGGTGGTGCCGAAATCGGACAGCCGGATGTAATCCAAGCCGTCTTCCATCTTCGCGCGCACGGTCGGGACGTGAATGATCTCGCGGACGATCGCATAGCTGCGTTCGCCGCCTTTTCCATTGTAGGGATGCGTCGTCAGCCGCACCGACGTGCCCGATTCGCCGCGAATCATTTCCTCGACCCGATCGAGCGGCAAACCCTTGACGGCCTTTCCGTCGACCGTGTCGACGACTTCGCCGGGTTTCATTCCGGCGCGAAACGCCGGCATCGCTTCGATCGGCTGCACCACGATGCGGCCGTCTTTGAGCTGATAGATATAGACGCCGATACCGCCGAAATTTCCGCCGTCGAGCGATTCGTTGAGCCCTTGAATCTCGCGCGGAGAGAGGTAGACCGTGTACGGATCCTTCACCGAAGCCATGATGCCGCGCAGTGCCGCGTCGGTTAGATCGGCGTCGCCGTGCGGGCCGAGCTTTCCGGAATAATGCGCTTGTGCGTACGAAAGAACGTTGGCCGCGGACGACGCGGGAAACGATGCGGCGGCAACGTGTTTGGAATGCAGGTATCCGCGCAGAGCGCCGACTTCTCCGGCGACGGGCGTTTGCGGATCGACCGGTTTGTAATACGCACTTTCGAGTTTTTGCAGCGCCAGATCGACAAGCCGCGTGCCGCCGGCCCCGGCGTCGTCGAACAGCGTGCTGATGTCGCCGGTCGTCGCCACGTCGATGCCACGCTGACCCGCGAGCACGCCGGTGCGATATCCGATAAACAAGGCGCTCGCTGCGGATACGGCGACGATAACGAGCGCCGCAAGCAGGGCACGGATTCCTACGGTCATTCTGGTCCTCTTCAGTGCGAGGTGCTAGCCTACCCCAACTACCGCGAATTACCCGCCGGAGGTTGCCGCCCCACGAAGATACTCGCTAAGTCTTAATGAAGGCGGGGGGCCGGGTCAACTGGTTTGCCGTTAATTCGGACCTCGAAGTGCAGATGCGGGCCCGTCGACTGCCCGGTGGACCCGACGGCGCCGATGGCCTGCCCGCGCGTAACGGTCTGACCCGACGACACGTAGATGGCGGAGAGGTGACCGTAACCGGTCGAGTAGCCGCCCCCATGGTCGATGAGAATGTAGTTGCCGTACCCCCCGTACCACTGCGCCATGATCACGGTGCCGCCGGCGGCCGCGGCGACCGTCGTTCCGGTCGGCGCTGCGATGTCCAGGCCCTGATGAAACTCGGGGGAGCCGCCGAAGGGGTTCGAGCGCCAGCCAAAGGGCGAGGTAATCGTTCCGGTTACCGGCCACGAGAAGCTTCCGGGTCCGCCGGCGCTCTCGACGCCGCCGGAGATGCCGGCGGCGCGACGCTGCGCCTCAAGCTCTCGCTCGCGTTCGCGGATCAGCGACTCGAGCTCCGCCTCCTCGGCCGCCGACAGGTCTTCCATTTCGGCGACCTGCGCGGCGACGTGCCGGCGCTGCTGTCCCGCAAGTTCGACCAAGTTCGCGCGTTCGGAAGCCAGCGAGTCCAGTTGACTGCGCGCCTGTTGCTGCTCTTCTTGCTGCGCCGCGAGCTGCAGCCGCGTGCGTTCCAAATCGGCTTCGACGGAAGCCACGCGCTGCTCCGCGGCCTTGCGCGCGCGAATCGCGCGCTCGTTAGCGGCGATGAGCAGGCGTAAATCCTCCCAGCGCTCCACGAACTCGCTGAACGAACGTACCGAAATCAGAACGTTGAGATAGCTTAAGTCGCCGTTTTCGTAAATGTTGACCAGCCGGCGCTTCAGCAGTTCGTCGTGGAGGGCCAGCGATTTCTTGGCCGCGTCGAGCTGAACCGTGTTCCAATCGATCTTGCGCTGCGTCGAATCGGCCTGCGTTTGCAAATCGCCGATCCTCCCGTTGACCACGCCGATTGCGGCATTGGTCTCGCCCAGCTGATGCTGCAAATCGTTGTACCGCAGCGTCACCGTCCCCAGCTCCGCGCGCTTGGATTGCAGCCGCGCTTGTATCTGCGCCGCCTTCTCTTTCTCAGCCCGAATTCGAGCGTCGATCGAAGTCTGCGCGACGGCCCCGTGGGGAAGTGCCGTTAACGCAAAGACGATCGCCAACGAGATCGCGAGCGGGTGTTTCTCCCGAGCGATTAAACATAGAAAAAAGCGAGGGAGAAACACTCCGAGCGATCTCACGAGACCGTCATTGCCTCCGTTTGTCTTTGATATACACGGACCCCACGACAGACTTCGCATAGCGCTTCAATTCGGCCGCCTTCTCTCCGATCTGTGCGTAGTTGGTCACCTGACCGCCGTCGTTCGTAACGATA
>JAFAHZ010000207.1 GCA_019236975.1 Vulcanimicrobiota bacterium
CCCGGCTTCCTTGAGAAACTGGCTGCACCAGCTCGTCCAGAGACCGTATGTATCGAGCGTGCGCGCGACGCGCTGGTAGGCCCGTTCGTCCATTTTAAAAGGCGCTCCGGCCCAAGCCATGGGGCGCGAAAGATTTCGTCACGTAAAACATTCAAAGCGAGCCTTCGGGGCCCATGCGTTCGAGACGTTTTTTGAGGTCGGCGAGGAAACCGCTGGCAACATAGCCGTCGACGACGCGATGATCGAGCGAAAGGCACGAGTTCATCATGTGCCGGATCGCAATCGAATCGTCGTCACGCACCACCGGTTTCTTGATGACCGCCTCCATCGTCACGATGCCGGCCTGCCCCGCATTGATGATCGGTGCGGAAGCCCACGATCCGTTCGCGCCGTTGTTGTTGACCGTGAACGTGCCACCCGAAAGATCGTCGACGCCCAGCTTGTTCCGCCGGGCCTTGTCGATCAACTCGCCGGCTGCAATCGCCAACCCTTTGATCGAAAGCTGGTCGGCGTTCTTGATGACCGGCACGACGAGATTGGTCGGCAGGCCGATGGCCACTCCAACGTTGACGTCCTTATTGACGTAGATGCCTTCCGGCGTGAACTTGCCGTTCATGAGCGGAAACGCGGCGAGCGACTCAACGACCGCGCGAATGAAGAAGGGAAGGAGGGTCAGCTTGTGTCCGGTCTCGCGTTCGAAACGGTCCTTTTCGCGGGTGCGCCACTTCCAGACGTTGCTGACGTCGATCTCGACCATCGACCACGCGTGCGGCGCGGTGTGTTTGCTCTCGACCATGCGCTCGGCGATGATGCGGCGCGCTTGATTAAGGGGGACGACGGTTCCCGGAATCGGTTCCCCGTAGGTCGACGTTCCCGAGGGCGGCGGCGCTGCCGTGCGTGGCGCGGCCGGCGTCGCCGATGCGATCGCCTGTCCGACTGCAGCCGACGGACCCATGCTGGCCGCGGCGAGCACGTCGTCGGCAGTGACGCGGCCGTTGGTGCCGGTGCCTTTGATCGTTCGGACGTCTACGTGGTGTTCGCGTGCCAAGCGCCGCACGGCCGGCGATGCGGCGCGCAGGGCGGAGTCTGGGGTGCCGTTCGAAACCGCAGAACTTCCGGCGCCGTTCGACGACGCAGGTGCGGGCGCCGGTGCCGCGGCAGCCTTGGGCGCCTCCGCCGGCGGCGGAGCCGGCGGTGCTGCGGCGCCCACTTCGTCGATCACCGCAATCGGAGTACCCGTCGCCACCGTTTCGCCTTCTTTCACGAGCACTTCGCGGATGGTGCCCGTAACCGGCGACGGCACTTCGGCGTTGACTTTATCCGTCGAAACCTCGACGAACGCTTCGTACTTGTCGACGCTGTCGCCGACTTTCTTGAGCCATTGGGCGACGGTGCCTTCGGTGACCGTTTCGCCCAACTGCGGCATAGTAATCGTAGTCGCCATTAGAATCTCACCAACTCTCGCATCGCTTCGGCCATCTCGCCGGGCGACGACATGTACTCTTCTTCCAGCGGCAGCGCGTAGCCCATTGCCGGGACGTCCGGTGCGCACAGACGCCGGATCGGTGCGTCGAGATGGAAGAGCGCCTCTTCGGCGACCATCGCGCTGATCTCGGCGCCGATGCCCCCAAATTTGTTATCTTCGTGCACGATAAGCAGCTTGCGCGTCTTCTCGACGCTTCGCAGAATCGTTCCCTTATCCATCGGGCGGATCGAGCGCAGGTCGATGACCTCGACCGACAACCCTTCCTCTTGCAGTTTCTGCGCGGCTTCGAGCGCCCAATGCACGTAGAGGCCGTACGACACGACGGTGAGCTGCGTGCCTTCCTTCAAGAGGTTGGCTTTGCCGAGCGGAATGGTGTAATGGCCGTCGGGCACCTCACCTTTGATCAGGCGATACGTCTTCTTGTGCTCGAGGAAGAGCACCGGATCGGGGTCGTCGATCGCGGCATTGAGCAACCCTTTGACGTCGGCGGGAAACGCCGGCGCGACGATCTTCAGCCCCGGAACGTGATAGAACAACGCTTCGATCGACACCGAGTGCGAGAGCGCGCCGCGAACGCCGCCCCCGTAGGGCGTGCGGATGACGAGCGGGCAGGTGTACTCGCCGTTGGAGCGATAGCGCGTCTTGGCCGCTTCGCCGACAATCTGATTGAAAGACGGATAGATGAAGTCGGCGAATTGAATTTCCGCGATCGGCCGCAAGCCTTCCATCGCCATGCCCACCGCGATGCCGACGATCGACGCCTCGGCGATCGGCGTGTCGATGATTCGTTGCGGCCCGAATTCGTTGATGAAATCTTTCGTGATGAGAAAGACGTTCCCGCGCGCACCTACGTCTTCGCCGAGGATGACCGTGCGGTCGTCGCTCTTGAGGGCTTCGTAAAGCGTCGCTCGGACCGCCTCGACGTTGTTCATCACCGTCGAGGTCGCGCTGCTGCTCACTGCCACGGTTCCCAAGCTCCTTCGTAAACGTGCGTGTAGAGATCGGATGGCTGCGGATACGGCATCGCCTCCGCGCGATCGGTCGCGTCGTTGGTCTCGCGCAGCACGTCTTTGCGCATCGCCTCGACATCTCGCTCGCTCATGACGCCGTACTCGACGAGCAGGGCCTCGAAGCGCGGAACGGGGTCGTTCTTGCGGCGCTCCTGCACCACTTCTTTGGTGCGGTACGTCATATCGTTGTCGTCGGTGGAGTGCGCGAGATACCGGTAGCAGGTGCCTTCGACGATCGAGGGGCCGCCGCCCGAGCGTGCGCGATCCATGGCTTCTTTGACGGCGCCGTAGGTCTCGATCGGATCGAAGCCGTTGAAACGCCTGCCCGGCATACCGTAGCCGGCCGCGCGCTTCCAAATTTCCGGCTGCGCCATCTGCTTGTCGAGCGGCGTCGAGATCGCCCACTCGTTATTCTCGACCAGCATCACCATCGGCAGCTCGTGAATCGCTGCGAAGTTCATCGACTCGTGCCACTCGCCTTCGCTGGTCGTGCCGTCGCCGCTGGTGACCAACACCGCGCGGCCCTGCTCGCCGCGATACTTGATCGCGTAGGCGGCGCCCACGGCGTGTGGGATATGCGCTGCGAGGATCGACGAAAACGACATCAAGCCGGCCTGTTTGGACGAATAATGGTTGGGAAACTGACGGCCGCCGTTGTGATCGGCCGCGCGCGCGAAAATGGACAGCAGAATCTCGTACGGCGACAAGCCGATACCCAGACACAAGCCGAGATCGCGGTAATAGGGAGCGAGAATATCCTTGCCTCGCTCGAACGCCATCGCGGCGCCGGCTTGCAGCGCCTCGTGACCCTCGCTGCCCAGCGCGAACGGCACCTTGCCCTGCCGGTTCAGTTGAAAGCCGCGATTGTCGAGCTGCCGCTGCAGCAGCATATTGCGCAGCAGCGCGCGCAGCTTATCGTCGGTCAATCCGTACCGCTCGAGCTTTCCGGTCTTGATATCCGTCTTAGCCATCGTCGTTGTCACCCTGAGTCCTGTCGAAGGGCAGATCATTGCCATGGTTGGAAGTTTGCGGAGTAAACGTTCGTGTAGAGATCTTCGGGCTTCGGATACGGCATCGCTTCCGCTCGATCCGTCGCTTCGTTCGTTTCGTCGAGGACCGAACGCTTGAGCGCTTCGACGTCGTCGGCGGTCATGACTCCGTTTTCGATCAGCGTGCGCTCGAAAAGCGGCACGGGGTCGCGTTTACGCCGCTCGGCAACTTCGTCGCGCGAGCGATACGTGCGATCGTCGTCGTCGGTGGTATGGGCCAAGAACCGGTAGCACTTAGCTTCCACCAGCGCCGGGCCGCCGCCCGACCGCGCCCGGTCGAGTGCCGTCTTCACCGCGGCGTAGCAGGCGACGGGGTCCATGCCATCGACGAGAACGCCCGGCATGCCGTAGCCTTCGGCTCGCTTGTAGATATCCGGCTGCGCCATCTGTTTGGAAAGCGGCGTGGAGATCGCCCACTCGTTGTTCTCGCAAAGAACAACGACCGGCAGGCGATGGATCGCGGCAAAGTTCATCGACTCGTGCCACTCGCCTTCGCTGGTGGCGCCGTCGCCGCAGGTGGTCAACACGGCTCGTTCCTCACCGCGGAGTTTCATGGCATAGGCCGCACCGACCGCATGGGGCAGCTGCGCGGCGATGACGGAACTGATCGAATAGAGGCCGAGCTTTCGGCTGGCGTAGTGATGCGGGAACTGCCGTCCGGCTGAGTGATCCGCCGCACGTCCGAAGAGCGAGAGCAGAATTTCGTACGCCGTCACTCCGATCCCAATGTCGAGGCCGAGATCGCGATAGTAGGGCACTAAGACGTCGACGCCGCGCCGGAATGCCATCGCGGCACCCGCCTGCACCGCCTCGTGGCCTTCGCCGGCCGATGCGAAGGGAATCTTGCCCTGACGGTTGAGCTGGAAGCCGCGGCTCTCGAGGGTCCGGTGCGCCACCATGGTGCGCAGCAGCGCGACAAGCTGCTCGTCGGTCAGGTCGTGCCGCTCGAAGGACGTATCGACTTTGGGAACCACGGACTCCGGTACTCGCCTGGACTCGAGGCGAAATCCTCCGTCGGTCGCGAGCGCCTCCGTAGAGGAAAGAAGCGGTCTCTGCCCTATCTTGTCGACAATGTACAATCACGATCGCGAGCTCGGCATGCATCGCCGCATCACGCGACGAGATTTCATCGACGGGGTAGCCGCGAGCGCCACCGGCATCGCCGCCGGCGGTCTGCTCGGCGGCTGCGGCAGCAACGGCGGCCTGCCAAACCCGCAGACATATCCGCCGGCAACGACCGGCTTGTGGGGTCAAGACAACTCGAGTTACGCCGTCATGCACAAGGTTCGCGACGACGCCTTTTGGTCGTCGGCACCGGCGGTGCGCCGGACCGGCGAGCACTACGACGCCGTCATCGTCGGCGCCGGGATGAGCGGCCTCGCGTCGGCATATTTCTACCGGCAGCAGCGCCCCAACGCGCGCATTCTGATCGTGGAAATCCGGCGCGACTTCGGCGGGCACGCCGGGCGTAACGAGTTCCGCATCGGCAATCGCGTGCTCCTGAGCAACGCGGGCACGCAATCGATGGAGAGCCCCTCGGAATATCGACCTTCCGCGCAGCGGCTCGTTCGGGAACTCGGCATCGACGTCGGCCGCTTTTACAAGTATTTCGACCAGCATCGCTACGACGGGCTCACGACCGGCGTGTTTTTCAACCGAGCCGCGTTCGGACGCGATTATTTCGTGGCCGGCGCGTACCGCGATCCGTGGGAACGGGTTTTTGGCGGCGCGCCGCTCGGCGACCGTGCTAAGCACGATCTCATTCGCATCCACACCGAACGCGTCGACTATCTTCCGGAGATGTCGGCATCCGAGAAAGTCGCCTACCTCAGCCGGATCAGCTACGAGAAGTTCATCCTCGAGCATGCCAAGTGCGATCGGGGCGTTCTGCCCTACCTATCGGATAGGCCTTACGATTTGTTCGGAACGGGCATCGAAGTAGTCTCGGCGTACGACTGCTACAACAGCGGCGACGACTACGGGATGGAGTATCCCGGTTTTCAAGGCATGGATCTCGGTCACGGCACCGGCACCTGGCGGCGCGCGAAACCCGAACCGTACATTTTCCACTTTCCCGACGGCAATGCGTCGATTGCGCGGATGCTCGTGCGATCGCTCGTTCCGGGCGCGATACCGGGATCGACGATGGAAGACGTCGTCCTCGCGCCCTGCGATTACACGAAGCTCGACCGTCCCGATAACCAGGTGCGGATTCGACTCCGCTCGACGGTCGTGCGGGTGCAGCATCGGGGTGCCCCCGCCTCTGCGCGCGACGTCGAGATCGCGTACGTAGCGGGGAACGAGCTCTGCAGCGTCACGGCAAACCACTGCATTCTCGCAAACTGGCACGTCGTTTCCAAGCTCGTTGCTCCCGAGTTGCCGAAAAAGCAGAAGCACTATCTCGCCTATTGCGTCAAGGAGCCGTACGTGTACACGCACGTGGCGTTGACGAACTGGCGTTCGTTCGAGACGCTGGGCGTCAATCAAATACTCGCGCCGACGAGCTACCACTATTTTACGATGCTCGATTACCCCGTCGACATGGGCGGATACCAATCGCCGCAAACGCCCGACGACCCGATGATCCTGTTCATGTTGCGCTGCCCCACCAAGTACGGCTTGCCCCCGCGCGAGCAGTACCGTGCCGGTCGCTGGGAACTCTTCAACACGCCGTTCGAGACGATCGAACGCAACATCCGGACGCAACTGGCCGCCATGCTCGCCGGCGCCGGCTTCGATCCCGCCGCCGAGATCGCCGGCATCACGGTCAACCGCTGGTCGCACGGCTACGCATACGAATACTACAAAACGTTGTGGGAGCACGATCCCGTCGGCGAGCGTCCGTGCGATTTGGCGAAAAAGCCGTTCGGGCGCATCTCGATCGCCAACTCCGATTCCAGCGGCGCCGCCTTTACCGACACGGCGATCGACGAAGGCTACCGTGCCGTGCAAGAACAGCTCCGGCTCGACTGAGCGCCGGGAAAGCGGGAACCGGCGCGGCCGTACCGTAGACGCCAGTCCGATGATGTCAGCCAGCCGAACCGAAATCCCCCGGGAAGAACTCTCCCGCTACCGGCGCCACTTTCACGCCAATCCCGAACTGTCGATGGAAGAGTTCGAAACGGCCGCGTTCATCGAGCGCGAGCTGCGCGACTGCGGTTTCGACGAGCTGCGCACGCAGGTCGGTAAGACGGGGATTCTCGCAACGCTCAAAGGCGGCAGGCCCGGTCCGGTTTCGCTGCTGCGAGCCGACATGGACGGCTTACCGGTGGTCGAGCAAAACGACGTCGAGTACCGCTCGCGCCGCGACGGCGCGATGCACGCCTGCGGCCACGACGCGCACATGGCAATTCTGCTGTCGGCGGCGCGTGCGCTCGCCAAACGCCGCAACGAAGTGGCGGGAACGCTCGTGTTTTGTTTTCAACCCGGAGAGGAAGGTTTTGCCGGCAATCGCTTGATGATCGAAGACGGCGCACTGGAAAATCCGCACGTCGATCGCACCTTTGCGCTGCACGTCTACAGCGGCCTCGAAGCCGGAAAAGTCGGCATTCGGGACGGTCCGTTCTTTGCGTCGTCCGATCGGTTCGAGATCGCGCTGATCGGTAAAGGCGGTCATGGCGCGATGCCGCAGACTGCCGTCGATCCGATCGTGGGTGCCGCACAGGTCGTCAATCTCTTACAGACGATCGCCAGCCGCGAAATAGCGCCCAAGGATCCCGTCGTCGTCACGGTCGGCGCGCTGCGCGCCGGAACGACTTTCAACGTCATTCCCGATCGCGCCGAAATGCTCGGAACGGTGCGCGCCTTCAGCGCCG
>JAFAHZ010000212.1 GCA_019236975.1 Vulcanimicrobiota bacterium
CGATGCAGCGACCGGCCGTACGCGAGGCGATACCGTTCGTCCCTCCCGTAGATATCGGACGCCGCGCACCGGGCGACCGCGTCTCGGCAGTCGTGTTATTGCGCTACAACCGTCAAGCGGAGCTCGACGAGCTCACGGCTGCGCTTACGCGGACGCCGAACGCGCGCTACCTCACGCGGGCCGAGTTCGTCGCGCGCTTCTCACCGACGCAGGAGCAGCAGCAGCGCGTTGCCGACGCGCTGCGTGCCGGTGGATTTCGTATCGACGAAACGTTTCCTAACCGTACTACGATGGACGTCTCGGCCCCGAGCGCCGCATTCGAGCGATTTTTTGGAACCGAAATTCACGACTTCGCTCAGGGGCGCTACGGAAGGCGTTACGCCAACGTGACGCCGATTCGCATCCCGCGCGAACTCGCCGGTCTCGTTGCGGCGGTCGACGCGCGCAGCGTCGTGACGATGCATTCCGACTTGCTGATCGCACAAGAGCCGGCGGTGACGCAGAGCGATCTCAAAAATCTTGCGTTGCCCGCAATCGTTGCGCCGCGCGAACGGTTGGGGACCGATGCGGTTCCCGAGGCGGCCGGCAACGTCGTGCGCAATCCGGGCTTCGAAACCGGCCACTTGCGGCCGTGGACGACCTGCGACTCGTCGGGCACGCACAACAAAGCGTCGATTCAGAAGGTGCATCCGCATTCGGGCCGCTTCGACGCCTACGCCGGAACGTACGCGAATCAACCGGAGCCCAACGGTCTTACGTCGGTCTGTCAAACCGTGACCATCCCCAACGGAGCGGCGTTGAGCGCTTGGGTGTGGGGAATTTCCAACGACCGTTCGCACAGCGTGCACCAGTTCGGGGCGATCTACGATGCGACGACCGGCAAGCCGATCAAGACCGTTTTCATTACGAATAGGAACGCGACCGCGTGGAAGGAGTACCGTGCCGATCTCTCCGCATACGCCGGTCGCAACGTTTATCTCGCGTTCGGGGTTATCGGCAGCAGCGCGCATCGCAGCAAAACGATCGGGCAGCTCGTTGACGACGTCAGCTTGAGCGGTTTCACCGGTACGCCGACTCCTCCGCCGCAGCAGACGCTGCCGTGCCCCGCTGCCGCCGCGCCCACTCCGACTCCGGCCTTCGCGTCAAATGACGGCTGGGGACCCGCCTCCGTGCAAGACGGCTTCTGCATGCCGGTAAACTACGGTTACGACGGCACGGGCCAGACGGCAGCCATCGTCATCGATAAGGAGGTCAACCCGACCGACCTCAGCGACTACCTCTCGGCCTGGAATATTACGCGAAGTGGAAGCCTGAGCTACGTGCTCGTCGACCACGCCGCCGCCGCGAACGACAACGAAGGCGAAGCCTCGCTCGACATCGAGACGATCGCGGGGCTTGCACCAGGTGCAAACATCATCGTCTACGTGACGGGCGATCTCTCCGACCAGCATATCGCCGACGCGTACCAAGCCGCGCTCAACGACACGCACCATCCGGCCGTCGTCAACTCGTCGTTCGGGGGCTGCGAGTCGATTACGTCGAGCGGCACCTTCGACCAGACTACGAACACGCTCGCGCAGCAGGGCGCCGCCGTCGGAATGACGTTCTCGGCTTCGAGCGGCGACCAAGGCGCGGACTGCTTCAACGGCAATCAGCACCACTTTCCGTTCGGAGTTCAAGGCCCGGCGAGCGGCACGTACTTCGTCGGTGTGGGCGGCAATCAATCGACGGTGCCGTACGTGCCCTCCTCCGGCGCCGACGTCTGCAGTTCGGGCACCGCGGTCCCCGCGACCATCAATAATCCTGTGGAATGGAGCGACTGCATCGGTGCCGGCGGCGGTGGGATTTCGCAAGAATGGGCCCGTCCGGCGTTCCAAAACGGATTAAATTCCTCGTCGCTGCGCAGCGTTCCCGATATCGATTTGCCCGCGGTCGAAGACTCCATGTGCTATTCCGGCGGAGCCGGCGGCGGATGTCTCAATTTGACGGGCGTTTGGTTCGGCTGGACGATGATTTGGGGCACGTCGTGGGCCAGTCCGATCTACGTCGCCATGCAGACGGAAGTGAATCAAGCCTGCGCAAAGCCCGAATGGGGCATTGCGACGATTTATAACGGTTTTGCCGCCAGCAACTACAAACATTTCATCGACGTGACCGGCGGTGACAACTTGTGGCACAGTCCATACGCCGGCAGCCAGAAATACTATAAGGCAGGCGTGGGGTTCGACGCCGTCTCCGGTATCGGCATGCCGCTGGGCATGTTTTTAGCCGAAGACGAATGTAACGCCGTCGCCGGGAAATCGAAAGGGAGTTCGCGATGAAGAACGTCGCGCGGGCCGCAGCCGCGATTGCTCTTGCAGGGATCCTTGCCGCCTGCGCGAGCCGCTCGGGTGCGCCATTCGTGCCGAGCAATCCGACGGCGAACGTGCATCGCGTGCTGCCCTTCGTACGCCCCGTCGACGTGGGACGCCGCGCACCACATGCTCGCGTCTCGGCGGTCGTGCTGCTGCGCTACAATCATGCCGCCGAGCTGGAGCGTTTCGTCGACGGTCTCGCGCGGCGCCCGCATCCGCGCTATCTCACGCCGTCGCAGTTCGTCGATCGCTACGCGCCGACGGCCGCGCAGCAGCAGCGCGTCGTGGACGTGCTGCAAGCGCACGGTTTTTCGATCGACAAGACGTATGCCAACCGCACTATTTTGGACGTCTCGGGCCCGAGCGTCGCGTTCGAGCGTTACTTCAGCACCGAGATGCACGACTACCAGCAGGGCCGTTACGGCCGGCGCTACGCCAACGTCCGTCCGATGCATATTCCGGGCGAACTCGCGGCCGAGGTCGTCACGGTCGACGCATCCAGCGTCGTGCGCATGCACGCGGATCTTGCGATGCTGCAGCCGAATGCCGCGCAGCCCGAGCTTCCCGCCATCGCGCCGCCCGCGCGTAGCGTCGACGAAGAGCCGAGCGTCGCCGGGAACGTGATTCGCAACCCCGGCTTCGAAACCGGTCATCTGAGGCCGTGGAAGACGTGCGACTCGAAGTCGACGAGCGTCCCGGCCAGCGTCCAGCACGTGCACCCGCATTCCGGACGTTACGACGGCTATGCCGGAACGTACACCGGCCAATCGGAGCCCAACGGCCTTACCTCGGTTTGCCAAGAGGTGACGATTCCCAGCGGAGGACAGCTCGTTGCCTATACGTGGGGCCAAACCAACGATACCGGAAAAGTTTCGCAGTTCGGCGCGCTGTTCGACGTGACCACCGGCAAGCCGATTGCCACGCTGTACGCCACCGACAAGAACCAGCATTCGTGGACGAAGCGCACCTACGATCTTTCGAAGTACGCCGGACTGAAAATGATACTTGCGTTCGGCGTCATCGGATCGAGCGCGCATAAAGGAAAATCCATCGGTCAATTCCTCGACGACGTCAGCCTCACGGGCTCGGCAGTGTCACCGTCACCGTCGCCCACGCCACCAGGCTGCACCCCCGGCTCGTTCCCGAGCGCGACGCCGACACCCAACATGGGCCCCGATCAGGGCTGGGGTCCGGCTGCGGTGAAAGACGCGTTCTACTTCCCGAGCAACTACAACTACGGCGGTGCCTGCCAGACGGCGGCGATCGTCATTCAAGCTACCGTGCTGCCGAGCGACCTCGCCGCGTACTTGCAAAACTACGGCATCACGCAAACCGGTACGGTCACCAACGTGCTGGTCGACGGGGGTTCCGGCGTAGACACCGATGGCGAAGCGACGCTCGATCTCGAAACGATCGTCGGGCTGGCACCGGACGCCAATATCATCGTCTACGTGATGCATGACCTTTCGGATCAAGATATAGCGGACGCATATGCGATGGCGCTCAGCGACGGGCGCGGGGCGAAGGCGATCAACTCGTCGTTCGGCGGCTGCGAATTCGGACCATCGGACACGATCACCGACGCTGACGCAGTGCAGGGTGCGGCGACCGGCGTCACGTTCTCGGCCTCAAGCGGCGATCAAGGCGCCGGTTGTTACAACGGAGGGACGTCCTATCCGTTCGATGTGAACGCGCCGGCCAGCGATCCACACTTCGTCGGCGTCGGCGGAACGCAGTCGACGTCACCGGCGGGGCCATTCACCTGCGGCAGCACGGCGGCAGTAATTTCGAATCCCGTGGTTTGGAGCGACTGCGTCGGCGGCGCCGGGGGTGGGATTTCGACGCTGTGGACGCCGCCCCCGAATCAAGCCGGCATCAGCGGTGCGTCGACGACCGGCCGCAACGTTCCCGACATCGCGCTGCCGGCCGCGTACGACGACTACTTCTTTACCGGAACCGGTACCGGAAGGTGGGGCCTGATCTGGGGAACGTCGTGGGCGAGTCCGATCTACGTAGCGATGCAGACGGAAATTAATCAAGCCTGCAAGGCGCCGCAATGGGGCACGAACCTACTCTATACGGACTTCAAGAACCATCAGTACTTCAGCTTCATCGACGTCACCGGCGGCAGTAATCCTAATACGAATGGCACCGGATCGTACTCCGCCGCCACCGGTTTCGATAACGTCTCCGGGATCGGCATGCCGGGGGGTATGCAGCTCGCTCAGGAAGAGTGCAACGCGCCCAGCGGCATTCGCCTCAATCGGGTCGTGCGGCCTACTCGCTAGCCATCGCCATTTGTCCGCTCGGCGCGCCCCGCTGCGGACGAATGAAGAAGACCAGCGGTGCGGACAGGACGAACACGATGGCGGTGACGCCGAAGAGGTAGTCGTAGGCAATCATCGCTGATTGTTGCGACACCATTTGCGTGAGCGCGCCGACCGATTGGCCGTGCGTCTGCGTCACGCCCGACGCGAGC
>JAFAHZ010000299.1 GCA_019236975.1 Vulcanimicrobiota bacterium
TAATTGCGGCTCCGCTCTGCTGCGGAGCCTGCGGAATTAAGCCGGAACTGGTACCGGGCGTACCTGTCCCGTGACAGGCAGCCAGCAAGGCCGCCGCAACTGCCGTCAGGCAGATGGCGGACCACCGGCGAATCGACCCTCGCATACTATTTGTCTCCTCGATGAAGAAGCAAGCTCGAAAGCATCGTACCGTGCGGACGGCTCCGCAGACAGATTCCACCCGGTCATCGCGCTAAGGCGAACGCCTCGCAGCCGTTGGGACGCTTGGCCTACGTTTGAATTGCCGGAATTACGGTACGCTCGGAGCGTGAACCCGATACGCCGGATTGGGATCGCTTGGCGCGCGCTCCGTAATGCGCTGCGAAATGCGATCGCCGACGAAGCGCAGCGCGAGGCATTAGCCGGCGTGACGTTCGGCAGCGGCGTCGTCATTCGCGGCGCCGAGCGCATCGTGGCCGGCCGCGGCGTTTTCATCGATCATCGCGCGTATTTGAACGCATCGACGGTCAACGCCGGCCGCGGCTACATCCGCATCGGCAGCCACGTCGAAATCGGACCATACTGCGTCCTGTGGGGCGGCGGCGGCATCGAGATCGGCAGCAACGTGCATATGGGCGCGCACGTGCACGTCACCTCGCAGCAAGGGCGCCGCGTACCGCCGGAACAGAACGATCCGTCGATTCCGCTGCCCGTCGATTGCGCGCCCGTTACGATCGAGGATCACGTGCTGCTCTACTCGGGCGTGATCGTCGTTCCGGGCGTCACGATCGGTCATCACGCGATCGTCGCGGCCGGATCGGTGGTCATCGACGATATTCCGCCTTACGCAACGGCCGCCGGTGCGCCGGCGCGCGTCGTTAAACGGAACGCAATCGCGTAACGCGTCCGGCGCGCCGCAGCAGCAGCGACCGCACGGCGCGTTCGATGCGATCGATAGGGTCGCGGCGGTAAGCGAAACGCGGGTCGGGATCGGCGACCGGCACGACCATCGTCGCATTGGCTTCGAACAGCACGACGCTGCCGTCGCGATCCAACGCGAAGTCGGCTCCGGCGTAGTCGAGATCGAGTCGCTCGGCGATCCCGGAGAGCGCGCGCATGGCACGCGTTCCCAAAACCGCAGCGGGGTCGGTTAAGAACCGTTCTTCCTCGGCACGCCGTTCCTGATGTGCGGCCATGTCGGCGGAAAAGTAGTGCACTTTCCAATCCGGCGAGATTGCGAGGTGCAGCGGAAACATCTCGCCCCCGACAAACATCACGCGGTATTTGCGGGCGTTTCCGTCGGCACCGCGCACGTCGGCGTACTCGATGGCGAAGAGATCTTTCCCCGGAAGCCGCGCGAGCGCCGGTGCGACGTCCGCCGGTGCGGCGATCATTTCGAAATGCATGCCCGTGTGAAAACCGGGCGCGCGCAGCAGAAACGGAAAAGTCAATCCCGCGCCGGCGACCGCGTCGCGCGAAACGCTCACCGTTCGTGGCGCGATAACGCCCTCGACGTCGCGCATCCGGCTCGCGTTTTCCACGCGCCCGGTCGCCGCAACGCGCGCCGGCGAGTTCAGCACGGGCGCGCCCGAACGATCGGCGATCTCCGCCGCGCGCTCGAGCGCGACGGCAGCAACGTCGGCATCGCCGACGGCATTGAGCACGAAGTCGTGTTCGGGCAGCACCGTCGCGTTCGTGCAGTATTCGGCAACCGCTTTCCAAACGGCAAAGATGCGATCGTCGATAAAGCGATCCCAAGGAACGTTGCCCGGTCCGGCGCTGACGATCGATAGCACACGCACCGGTTCGCCCTCGCCGCGATACGGCAATCCGACGATGGGCTGCGTTCCGAAGCCGGCATCGCGGTGCGACTCCGCCTCGGTGTGCTCGCCAAGAGCGGCTAATGCGAGCGCGAGGCCGCGATGCGCCTCCGTATTGCGCGGATCGATCGAGAGGGCGGTCTGGTAATGTTCGCGTGCCTTCGCCGCCTCGCCGCCGCGCAGGAGCACCAACGCCAGGTTGGCATGACCGATGGCATTGCGCGGATGCTTGGCGACGGCCGCATTGAAACAGGTGAACGCGTCTTGCCGCAAGCCCGCTTTGAAGAGCAGCATCCCCAGATCGTTGAGGGCGCCGAAGTGATGTGCGTCGCGCTGCAGCACGTCGACGTATCCGACCCGTGCTTCGTCGGTTCGCCCAAGGCGGTCGAGCAGCCGTGCGCGCTCGAACAACAAATCGAGCGACCCGGGATGATTGCGTAGACGAGACTGAACGTCGTTGAGCGCGCGCTCCAGCGCCTTACGCTCGCCGGCCACGAATTACGGCCCTTGGCGAACGCGCGTGATGACCAGCTTCTGCGACGGCATCACGATTTCGTCGGGGACCAGGGTTGCCGGATCGTACCAGATCGTGAACGCGTACGGGCCGCCGAACGAAAGCTGCAGGTCCTTTGCCGGCACGTCTGCCGGCCGCTGCGGCTTGGCGGACGTATCCAGTTCGACGTTGGCCGCACGCGCAACCGAAGGCGCTACGACCAGGAACGGCGCGTAGTTCCATAACTGCATCTGGACCGGCAGCGCGAACAGACCCGATACCAAACCCGGTTCGATGACCACGAAATGCTGCGCGCCGTCTTTGAGCGGAAAGATTGCGGGCTGGCCCGCCGACGTGTTGGCAATCACCGTTGCGGCCGTCGGACGTATCGTAACGGTCACCACGGTATCGAGCGTTCCGCTTTGATACGATCCGTCGTACACCGTCGGATCGAGATTGGCGCCGAGCCCCAGCGTCGCGCTGGCTTCCATCTCCATCCCGTTGATCGCGCCGGTAGCCTTCTCGATCAGCGTTGCACCGGTTGCCGTGGTCCGCACGGTCACCGACGACGTGCCCGCGGTTGCACCATCGTAGGTTCCGGCGTACGCATAGGTTCCGGCCGCCAGAGTCAGAGCCAAGAGCATCGTTACGCCTTCTCCACAGTGGCAGCCGCATACTGCGCGGCGGCCTCGAGAAGGCCGTCGATCTCTTCGAACGCGTTATAGCCGTGCGGTGCCACGCGAACGCCGCTCGAACGATAGGTCGTGACGATGCCTCGCTCTTGCAGCCATCGCCCCAGCTCGACGCTATCGCACCCCGGCAGCGAGAAGGTGACGATAGCGGATGACGTCTTCGGGCCGCGTATCGAAGCGATCCGCGCGCCCAACCGGTTCAACCCGTCGCAGAGCCTATCGGTAAGCGAGAGGACGTGCGCTGCGACCGCAGCGGCACCGCCGCAGCGTTCGAAGAGCGCGATCGCCGCGGCGATGGAGACGGCACCGAGAAAGCTCGGCGTTCCGCCTTCGAAGCGCGAAGCGCCGGCGGCGTACGGTTGCTCGAAGTTCGCAAAATCCCAGATATCGCGCATCGATCGCCAGCCCGGCGCCGCGAGAATCAGGCGATCGATGAGATCGGCTCGCACGTAAAGAAAGCCGACGCCTTGCAGCGACAGCATCCACTTGGCCGCTCCCAGGTACAGCGCGTCGACGCTTTCGGCCCGCACGTCGATCGGAAACGCGCCTAACGCCTGCATCGCGTCGACGCACAACAGGGCCCCTTTCCGGTGCGCGACCTCGGCTAACCCGGCGAGATCGTGCCGATAACCGTCGCCGTACGACACCCACGAAACCGCAACCACCCGGGTACGCGACGAGATCTCGCGCGCGAGCACGGCGGGCGTCAGCCGCTCGTACTGCGTGTTCAGAACGCGTACCGCGACGCCGCGGCGCCGCAACGCCACCCAAGAAATAGCGTTGGCCGGAAACTCGTTGTCGCAGAGAATGACTTCGTCGCCGGGTTTCCAGTCGATCCCGCAAGCGATCGCGTTTGCCCCGTCGCTGGAGTTGCGAACGATCGCAATCTCGCGTTCGTGCGCGCCGATGAAACGCGCGATCGACGCCCGGATGGCGGGCATCTCGTCCTCGTACGGCCACGTTCCAAGCACTCCGGCGTCGCCCTGCGCGCTAAGGAAACGCTGCAGTACCGCCACCGACGATTTCGGCAGCACGCCGACGGCAGCGTGGTTCAGATAAACGTATCGCTCGGTGACGCCGAATTCTTCGCGCGGAAGCGGCGTGATCACTCGGCGCCGATCATATCCTTCGTATGCCAGGCGATGTTGCCGGCGCGGTCGCCGACCCGTTCGAGGGACGCGAGCACGAACAAATAGCGCGTGCCGGGCCGGACGATTTCCGGATCTTGACGCATCTCTTCTTGCAGCAGCTTGATGCTGCGCTTGTACAGTTTGTCGACTTGGTCGTCGCGGTCGATCACTTCGCTCGCGAGGCGCGCGTCGCGTTCGGTGTACGCCCGCATGGCATCGAGCAGCATCGCGTGCGCGACGGCGGCGATCCGGTCGATCTCCACCTTCTGCGGGCGCATCGTTTGATCGGAAAGCTTGATCGCATTCTTCGCGATGTCGACGGCGTAGTCGCCGACGCGCTCCAGGTCGGTGGCGATTTCGAGCATCGCCGCGATCTCGCGCAGTTCGCCGGCTACGGGCTGCTGCCGCCAAATGAGCTCGATGCAGTGCGATTCCACGCGCCGTCGCAGGTCGTCGATAGCGTCGTCGCCGGCGACGACGCGCGCGCCCGCCGAGGCGTCGCGGTTATTGAGCGCCTCAACGCCGACGCGGATCGCGTCGCCGACGAGCGCGCCGAGACGGACCACGTCCAGCCGCGTTCCCTCCAGCGCCTCGTGATAAGCGGTGCGCACCTGCTGCTTTCCCCCATTCTTTCGGATCAGCGCGAGCCCCCAGTATAGGGCAAAGGTGGCTTCCCCGCAACGCAACGAATGGACCTGCGGCCTTTATAGAACCTTAAGAGCCCCACGACAGACTTTTCGTAAGGAGGATTTTCAGTGGCTGAGATCCGGACGGTCGGCGTTTGCGGCGCAGGCTTGATGGGAAGCGGCATCGCGCAAACCTGCGCGGCTGCCGGTTTCGACGTCGTGCTCATGGAGGTCGCGCGCGAACCGCTCGATCGCGGTTTCGCCGGCATCGCCAAATCGCTCGATAAATTCGTCGAGAAAGGCAAACTTTCTCAAGCCGATCGCGACGCGACCGTCGCGCGCATCAAAACCACGACGGCGGCCGGCGACCTCGCCATGTGCGACCTCGTCATCGAGGCGATCGTCGAAAACGTCGACACGAAAACGGCGCTCTTCCGCCAACTCGACGATCTGCTCGCCGCTCACGCCATCATCTGCACGAACACCTCCAGCCTGTGCGTCGTCGAGTTAGCCGCCAAGACGAAGCGCCCCGATCGCGTCGCCGGACTGCATTTCTTCAATCCGGTTCC
>JAFAHZ010000251.1 GCA_019236975.1 Vulcanimicrobiota bacterium
ATTTTACGAGAGCAATGCCGGAAACGGAACGATCGTGCGCTTCGACGTGGTGAAGAATACCGAGGCGGTCATCGCCAAGGGCTTCAAAGTCAATCACGGCAAACCGGGAAGCATTCTGGGTCCGTCCGGACTCCAATACGACGCCAAAAACGATACGCTTTACGTGGTCGACGGAACGAATAACGCCGTCTACGCGCTCGCCAACGTAACGTCGATCCCCGAGAACTGCCTGACGTTAGACGACGACGCCGTGCATTTCTCGGGATGCAACGCTTCGAGCGCAAAAGTCGTCTACATGGGCAAACCGCTCAACGGTCCGATCAGCTCCGCGCTTCTCTACAACGGAAACCTCGCGATCGGCAACACGCTCGACCCCACCGGCAAAAATCTCATCATCGAACTGTCACCGGCCGGGAAAGTCCTCGACGTCGTCAATATCGACAAAGGCACCTCCGGCGCGATTTTCGGCATGGTCGCTAGCGGCACGACGGCTGCGAACACGGTGCTCTACTTCAACGACGATAACAACAACGACGTCGAAGCGCTCGAGAAGTAGCCGCCGCTACTTGCCCTTTCCGACGAGGGCACGCGAGATCACCAACCGTTGGATCTGCTGCGTGCCCTCGTAAATCTGGGTGATCTTCGCGTCGCGCATCATGCGCTCGACCGGATATTCGGTCGAGTAACCAAAGCCTCCGAGGATTTGAACGGCGTCCGTCGTGACCGACATCGCGACGTCGCCGCATTTTAACTTCGCCATCGCAGCCCACAGCGTGACATCGGAGGCGCCTTCGTCGCAGCGGCGCGCCGCTTCGTAGAGCAGCAATCGCGCAGCCTCGACGTCGGCCTTCATATCGGCCAGCATAAAACCGACGCCTTGATGCTGACCGATCGGCTTGCCGAAGGCGACGCGATCCTTGGCGTAGTTCGTTGCGTAGTCGAGAGCGCCGGCGGCGATACCGAGCGCTTGCGCGGCGATGCCGGGACGCGACTTATCGAGCACGCGCATCGCGATCTTGAAGCCTTCGCCCTCTTCGCCCAGGCGATTGACGGCCGGCACTTCGCAGTCGTCGAAGATCAGCTCGTTGGTCGGGGATCCTCGAATCCCCATCTTTTTCTCTTTCTTGCCGACGGTGAAGCCGGGCATGCCTTTCTCGACCACGAACGCGCTCACGCCACGCGATCCGGCCTCCGGATCGGTGACGGCGAAGACGCACACGACGTCGGCAACGCTACCGTTGGTAATCCAAATCTTTTGCCCGGTCAGCGCGTACGAGTCGCCCTTGCGCACCGCGCGGGTCTTCATCGAACCCAACGCATCGGAACCGCTCGAGACTTCGGTCAGCGCGTAGGCGGCCAAGTGTTCGCCCGACGCAATCTTCGGGAGGAAGCGCCGCTTCTGTTCGTCGCTGCCGGCGATCATGATGGGCAGCATGCCGAGTTCTTGCACGGCGACGATCAGCGAGCTGGACGCGCACGCCTTAGCGACCTCCTCGACCACCTTCACGTAGGTGACGAAGGTGCCTCCCAAGCCGCCGTACTCGACGGGAATGGGGATGCCGAGCAGATCGTTCTGCGCGAACAGTTGCTTGATATCCCACGGGAACTCGCCGGAATCGTCGATCTCGGCGGCGCGAGGCGCGACTTTTTCGGCGACGAGGTCGCGAACCGATGCGAGGATCAGTGCCTCTTCGTCGCTGGTTGCAAACTGTGTGGCTGCCATAGGACCCGAGGGCTTCAACGCAGCCGCATCCAAGCCCCCGTTATGGAGAAAGTCTTTCCGTCGTGTGCCGACGCCGTCGCCGACATTCCCAGCGGCGCCTCGCTCGCCGTCGGCGGATTCGGCCTCAACGGGATTCCGCACAACCTGATCGAGGCGCTGCTCGAACAAGGCGCGACCGACCTGGTCACCGTCTCGAACAACTGCGGCGTCGACGGCTGGGGACTCGGCGTCCTGCTCGATCACCATCGCATTGCCCGCACGACCGGCTCGTACGTCGGTGAGAACAAAGAATTCGAGCGTCAATATCTGCACGGCGAGCTCGAAGTCGAGCTCTGCCCGCAGGGCACGCTCGCCGAGCGCCTGCGCGCGGGCGGTTGCGGCATCCCCGCGTTCTACACGCCCGCCGGCGACGGCACGCTGGTTGCCGACGGCGGCCTGCCGTGGAAACACGCTGCCGACGGCAGCGTAGCGGTGGCGTCGCCCAAAAAAGAAACGCGCGTGTTCGATGGGCGCGAATACGTGCTCGAGCACGGCATCGTGTGCGACTACGCGCTTGTGCGCGCGTCCATCGGCGACCGCTTGGGCAACCTAATATTTCACAAAGCGACGCGCAACTTCAACCCGCTATGCGCGATGGCAGGCCGCATTACGATCGCGGAAGTCGAAGAGCTGGTCGAACCGGGCACGATCGATCCCGAACAGGTGCACTTGCCTGGTATTTTCGTGCAGCGCATCGTGCACGTCGGCCCGCAGGGCAAGCGCATCGAACGCGTCACGACGCGACCGCGGCATTAAAAGGACGTTTGAAAATGGCGTTAACGAGAACTCAGTTGGCGGCGCGCCTCGCACAAGAGCTGCGCGACGGGCAATACGTCAATCTCGGCATCGGCCTGCCGACGCTCATTCCCAACTACGTGCCGCACGGTGTGACGGTCACGCTGCAAAGCGAAAACGGCATCCTCGGTTTCGGTCCGTATCCCTACGAGGGAGACGAAGAC
>JAFAHZ010000046.1 GCA_019236975.1 Vulcanimicrobiota bacterium
GACCGGTAAACGCAACGACGCCGTTGCTGCGGGCGATGCAAGCGTTCCGCGCAGCCGAACGTTTCCCAGCACCGTCCCGCTCAAATAGGGAACCGGCGCGTGCGCGGCGTGTGCGATCTTGCCGAGATCGGCGTAACCGATGTCGGCGTGCATATCGAAGCGCGGCTGGCGCGCGGTCGCGTCGATCGTGCCGTTCAAGAAGCCGAGTGCATCCGCGAGCGCGACAGTCCCGGCGTCAACGCCGAGCGTGCCGTTCGCGTAACGCAGCTTCGCGCTGGCGTCGATGCTGCGTCCGGCAACGTTGCCGCCTTGCAAGGCGACGTCTGCGTCGAACGCGAGCGCGGCATCGTGCAACATATCCAGCCGCAGATCTCCGGCGCCGAAGACCGCTCCGCGCGCAAGGGGCAAGCCCGCACCGCGCAAACGGGACGCGTCGATCCCGGAAGTCGAGATGCGAATGCCGCGTTGACTGTCGCCGCGTGCGACGGCCCGTCCGCCGGCAACGTCAGCCGATGCCGCGTACACGACGATGCGCGACGGTTCCACCGCAAAGGTTCCGGCGATGCGCTGCAACGGTACGCCGTGCACGCTCGCAGACGAAAGCGCGACACCGGGCGTTTGGACCAGCGTGCGCGGGCCGTTGGAAACGATCAATACCGGCCCGGTAACGCTGCCGAGGGCGCCGAGATCGCCGGTCCAGCGCCGCATGCCTTGCAGCGTACCGTCCAAATTACCGGCAAACGCAAAGCCCGGTGAACGCAGCGCGCCCCGCCCGGTGAAATGTCCGAACTCACCGCGCGCATCGATGCTGCCGAGTGCGAGCTTATCGACCGGGCCGCCGAAATCGGCGCGCGCATCGGCGATCGGTACGCCCATGAACGTTGCGTCGCGCGCACGGCCGTGGCCGAGCAACACGAGCCGCTGGTCGACGTCGACGCCGGCGATCTTTCCATCGAAGCGTCCGGTGATCGGCGGGAACGCCGGCAGATCGACGCCTTCGAGTACCGCGCCCGCACGTGCCGGAAAGAGCTGCAGGCCGGTCGCGTTCGCCCACAATGCGCTCGTTCCGTGTTCGCGGTCGAGAACGAACGCGCCGTCGACGCCGCCCCCCGCCTGCCGCACCGTAAACGCACCCAGCTCGCCGACGCCGCGCGGGCTCAGCGAGAAAAGCGTAGACGCCGATTGTCCGCCGCCGGATGCACTCAGAACGCCGTGCGTGTCGAGGAACAAGTTCAATCCCGAGCCCGCCAGCGTGATGTGCGTTTGCGCGCGCGGCGTAATGCGATCGAGATACGGCATGCGGCCGGCCGGCGCATCCGCTGCGAGCACGAGCTCGCTGTCAACGTCTTTTCCGCCGACGAGGAACCGGGCGGCAACGCGCGTTTCGATCGCGCCGACGGTTGCTTTGACGCCGCTCGCAAACACGACGCCGCGGTGATACGCGATCGTCGCCGCAAAATTACGAATCGGGATCGTCTTGTAGGCGACGTGCGGGCCCGTTGCATCGGCCAAAATGAGCGGGTCGCCGATCGGCCCTTCCAGCATCGTCGTTGCGGCGAGATCGCCCGACAGCGGCTCGGTGCGCAAGAAATTGAAGTCCCGATGCAGCACGCGCAGATCTTCGTGCGTTTGCACGGCAAGCCGGAATTTGGGCTCGCCGAAATCGTACATCCCGCCGGCGAGCACGAGCGGCGTTTTCCCGATCCCGCCGACGATCCGCGGCGAAACGATGGCGTCGTCATCGAAGATGATCCGGCCGCTCAAGCCTTGCACGCTTTGCGTGAGCACGTCGAGCTTGACGCCGACGGCGTCGAGTCGTGCGCTGCCGCCGATGTGATACGGCGAGGGAACGTCGTTTCGCAAGTTCAGTGCGAAGAAGCGCAGGTCCAAGTCGCGCAAATCGCCGCGCTGAATGAGCGCGACGCCGGAGTTGATCAGAAAGTTGCCCAGACCGCGAAGCGGAACGTCGGGCACACGGACGCGGTGGATGGCGTATTTGCGCACCGCGTCGATCGTCGCGGCGGCGTGAATCGGAAAACGCTGGCCGGTATCGAGAAGCTGCGCGTCGACGAAATAGCGCGTCAGGCCGGCCAGATCGATTTGCGCGTGTCCGTGGATTCCGTCGATGCGCACGTCGTGCGCTTGCGGATCGAGGTTTTGCGCGTCGATCAGATCGATCGTTCCCCCCGTGAGGCGCGCTTCGAGAACCAGCGGCGCTTCGGGACGCGTGCGTGGCTTCGCGGTTTGTTTGGGAATCGTGATGTTGAACGTTCCGTCGGGCCGCCTGATGAGATACAGGTGCGGCCGATCGATAACGACGGCCGCGAGCCCCCAGCGTCGCCTTCCACCCGGAAAGAGATCCCGCAGGACGTAATCGACGTCGACTTCGCGCGCGTGCAACACGGGAAGACCGCCGTGCCGCACGTCGATGTCGCGCAGCGTTAACCGGCGAGACGTCAAATGCAGGTCCGCGACGCGCAGGCGGTATCCCGTGCTCAAATCA
>JAFAHZ010000083.1 GCA_019236975.1 Vulcanimicrobiota bacterium
CTTTTGACGTTACTAGCGTTTTCGAGCTGCGCTCCGTTTGCGGGAAGTGCGCCATCTCTTCCGGCACCAAAATCCGACGTTCAGCGGTCGCCGCGAGCGTACTCACCGATAAACTTGCGAGTGGCCATGGCGCCTTCGATCTTTGCGAAGCTGCCGCTTCAATGGCCCAATCTCCATCGCCCTTTGTATCAATTTTAGAGCCGCATTCATCGGCGCTAAGCCTGGTTACATCTTTTACGACCAAATCGTCCGCCAAAAATCGCGCTGTACGGCTCTGGCGAGCGTCGTCGTGTGCCGCTTCGGATTGGTAAATCGCAGCCAGATACAAGGGCAACGAGCATCCGCGAGACTTGAGGCGACTCACCAGCGCGTCATCGGATCCGCATGTGTAACCAGTGTCGCCGTTCCGCTTGGCCGGAAAGACTGGACGATCACTCTAATGCCGTCGGCAAATGGGGAGTGCCGCTTTACGGGGGAACGGAGTCTTAACCTTCGGGCTTAGTTCCGGCGTTGCACTCCGAGGCGATGGACATGAGCCAAGGGCGCAGCTTTATCCGTTCGTTCGCCGGCAACTCCTCAACGAGGGAACGGATTCTCCGCAGAACTTGAAAGCCTCGGAGATTGATATACATCCCGCAGTGTGGACAGATCATTCGGTTCCCTTTGAGAGCGGCGTCGTCAAACGGGGAACGAAGGAGGGCCCGCGAACGTTCCCGACCCGCCAACGTTCCTTCGCGCTGCCTTACCCGGGGTTGAAATCGGCGCGAAACAGCGCATGGCCGCCCACCGGCTGACAGTAGGAAATTCCCGGCTTGTACTTCGACGTTGCGGCCGATTGCGTTGCGACCTCGTCGGCGGTCTTAGAGCCCGAGCTCGCGCGCATCGTCGCATCGACGACGCGGCCCTGCGCGTCGACGGTGACGTCGACTAATGCAACGGCGCGATAGCCCAACGGGATAGCAGGAGGAACGGTGGGATCGGTCACTGCCACAGCAGCGAACGGAACCGCACAATCCGCCGGAGCGAACGGCGCCGCGGTTGCGACGGCGTTCACCTTGGCGGCAGGCGGCGATAACGGTGCCGCCGGCAAAGGAAGACCGACCGATTCCGTTACGCTCGACGGTGAGAACGGCGGTAACGGACATTGGTAGGTTCCCTGGGCATCCCACCCCATCACGCGATCGCCCGCGGATTTCGCCGAAACGACCCAGGCGTGCCGGACGAGCACCGCACTCGGAAACGCAATGCCGAGCGGAGGCGAGGCCGCGTCGTCGTAGCTACCCCAGCGCGTGTACCGCGCGACCTTCGCGAGTTCGACGCCCGAAACGCTCCACGAAAACCAGCCGCCGCTCGTATCCGCGATGATTTCCGCATCGATCGTCCTTGGCGACACTGCGTCCAACTCGTAGACGAACGACGACGCCGTTTTGGCGGACGTCGCCTCAATTGGCGAAAGGCGCTGAATTTGCGCCGGACAAGATTCCGAAATGGCCAGAGCCCGCGTGGTTAATGCAGCGATGAATGCGACCCCAATAACGGCGATCTTCATCTACTCGTGTCCGAGCGAGGCGCTGCGTTTTGCGGCCGCCACGGCCGCACGGAGCAGCGTATGTCGCAGCTTGCCATCTTCCAGTTCCATCAAGCCGTCGATCGTGCAGCCGGCCGGCGTCGTGACTTCGTCTTTGAGCGCGGCCGGATGCTCGTCGCTGGAAAGCACGAGCTTCGCCGAACCGAGCATCGTTTGTGCGACCAGCAGGCGAGCCGTTTCGCGCGGCAACCCCAACTTGACGCCGGCGTCCGACAGCGCCTCGATGACGACGTACATGTAGGCCGGACCGCAGCCGCTGATGCCCGTGACCGCGTCCATCAAGCGCTCCTCGACGATGGCGGTTCGCCCGTGCGATTCGAACAGCGAACGCGCGAGCTGAAGGTGCTCCGGCGTCGCATGCGAGCCGGCTGCCAAAACCGTCATGCCTTCGCCGACGCGAAACGGCGTGTTCGGCATCGCACGCAC
>JAFAHZ010000106.1 GCA_019236975.1 Vulcanimicrobiota bacterium
CTCTTCGTGGCTCAACACCGTCACGCAGTACTATCAAAACGGGCCGAGCTACATCACCAATCCCGCCGCGCAGCTGGCGGGCACCTGGTACGACGACGTCGATCCCGTTCCGGCTCATCCCCGCGACGCGGATATCAAAGCCGAGGCGTTGCGCTTGGCGCACCATTTCGGCGTTTCGAGCACGCAGCGGGCGTACATCGTCGCGACGCCGAGCGGGCGCAACATCCGCGGCTTCCCGCGCAACTACTGCGCCTATCACGGCGAAGCGCCCGGGGCGATTGCGTACACCAACTTGCCGTATATGAGCGACGGCGGCCACTATTGCGGCGCCGGCTCGGTTAATGCAGGGGAGGCCGGCAAGATCGACGGCGTTACGATCGTCGCCGGACACGAACTCGCCGAAACGCAGACCGATCCCGCCGGCGGCGGCTGGTACGATGCATCCGGCAACGAGATCGCCGATAAGTGCGCGTGGCGCGATTTGCGCAACACGAGCTTCGGCACGTTCGGCAGCTTCCCGACGCAGCCCCTCTGGAGCAACGCGGCCGCCGGCTGCGCGCAATAACATAGTGGCAATTCGCATCTATGCGCTCGCCTCAGGTTGGGTTAAGCTAGCGTAAACTCCAAACTCCATCTCGCTACGCTACTTGAAAATCGGAGGCAGTTCTATCCATGCGCACAACCTCGCGTTTTCTCGGCGCTGCCTTGGCGGCAGCGCTCTTAGCGGCATGTAGCGGCGGATCGTCGATCCCCGTCGCATCCGGCGGCTCCGGCACGTCCGGCTCGTCGAACGTCCGCTTCCCGATCGTATCGCCGTTCGCGCTGCGCGACGACGCCGGCCGCGTCGTCAACGAACGCACCCACGTCTTCCCGACCCGCGAGGCGGCAGCGGGCTTCGCGCCGATGCGCGGACGCCACGGCAGCAACCTCAACTACTACGGCGGTCCCGTGCAGACGACGCCGCACATCGCCGTCGTCTACTGGGGCTTCGGCACCTACGGCGATCCCAACGGCGTGCAGAGCGACGAGAGCAACTTCCTCAACAACGTGGAAGCGTGCTGCACCTATAACAAATGGATCAACATCGTGACGCAGTACACCCAGAGCGGGGGCGCCCACATTACCGACAATACGGGCGGAATTTCGTGTTCGTGGAACGACAACACCAACGCGGTGCCGTCGCAGCCCACCGACGCGCAAATTCAAGCTGAAGCGCAAAACCTCGCCGCGCACTGCGGTTCGCACGATCAGAACACGTCGTTCGTCGTTTCGACGCCGCATGGCCACAACACCAGCGGCTTCGCGACGCAGTGGTGCGCGTATCACGGCTACACGTCGGGCTACTCGACCAACATCTCGTACACCGACATGCCCTACATGCCCGACGGCGGCGCGAGCTGCGGCGCCAACTTCATCAACTCGGGTTCGGGCGGCACCGACGACGGCGTTTCGGTGGTCGGCGGTCACGAGCTAGCCGAAACGCAAACGGATCCGCAAGCTGGTAACGGCTGGCTGGATTCGTCGGGCAACGAGATCGGCGACAAGTGCGCGTGGAGCAGCGCTTCCAAAGATCTCAGCTTTGGCGGCTCGACGCTCGGCACGAACTACTTCCCGGTGCAACCGCTGTGGGATAACGCGATCACGGGTTGCGCTACGTCGGGACCGTAGCCTCATGCTCGTGGTGTCCGGCCCTCGCTTTGATCCTGTTTAATCGCTCGGGCCGGACACGCACTCGCACACCCCGGTATCACTTCGCTTAAATAAACAAAGGCTCGCCGGTTTGGCGAGCCTTTCTTCTTTAGGCGGTTGCTTTTATTCGGTTCGGGTCGACTTTGACGCCGGGACCCATCGTACTCGTAAGCGTCACGCTGCGAAGATACGTACCCTTCGCGGCCGCCGGTTTGGCGCGAACGATCGCGTCGAGCAGCGTCGAGACGTTCTCGAGCAGCTGCTTCTCGTCGAAGTTCGCCTTGCCGACGATGGTGTGGATGATGCCCGTCTTGTCGAGGCGGAACTCCACCTTACCGGCTTTGATGTCGCGAATGGCGGCACCGATATTCGGCGTCACCGTTCCGGCCTTCGGATTCGGCATTTTCTGCGCGAGCACGCGGCCGAGCTCTTTACCGACTTGCGCCATCATATCCGGCGTCGCGACGGCGACATCGAACTCCGTAAATCCGGCTTTGACCTTGTCGATGAGATCCTGATCGCCCACGATATCCGCACCGGCTTCCTGCGCGGCTTTGGCGTTGTCGCCTTTAGCAAACGCAATGACGCGCACGGTCCGGCCGGTTCCGTGCGGCAACAGCACCGTGCCGCGGACGTTCTGGTCGCTCTTCTTCGGATCGACACCCAAGCGGATGTGCGCCTCGACCGTTTCGTTGAATTTCGCGTTGGCATTCTTCTTGACGAGCGCTACGGCTTCGGTGGTCGAGAAGAGCTGCTTGCGATCGTAGTCGGTGACGAGCTTCTTGAATCGCTTTCCGTGATGTTGCGGCATCTTACGCCTCCACCTCGACGCCCATCGAGCGCGCCGTACCGGCGATGATTTTCTTCGCCGCTTCGATGTCGTTGGCGTTGATGTCCGGCATCTTCACCTTGGCGATCTCTTCGAGCTGCTTCTGCGTGAGCTTACCGACCTTGTTGCGGTTGGGCTCTTTGCTGCCGGAGTCGATCTTGAGCGCCTGTTTGATGAGAAAGGACGCCGGCGGAGTCTTCGTCACGAACGTAAACGTCCGGTCTTCGTAGACGGTGATCTCGACCGGAATGATCATGCCCGCCTGCGAGGCAGTACGTTCGTTGTACTGCTTGCAGAAATCCATGATGTTGAGCGAGTACGGCCCGAGCGCGGGACCGATAGGGGGCGCCGGCGTCGCTTTGCCGGCCGGAATTTGCAGGCCGATTTTGCCTACAACTTTCTTAGCCACGTTTTCTCCTTAACGATGCATCGTTGCCGATGCTCTGCCCCACAAACATCTCGCGAGCCGGGGTCGCTCTCGCGAGAATCTTTATACTTTCTCCACTTGGAAGAACTCGAGCTCGACCGGCGTCTCGCGGCCGAAGATCGAGATGAGCGCGCGCAGGCTTTCTTTCTCCGGCGCGATCTCGTCGACGACGCCGGTGAAGTCGAAGAACGGTCCGGACGTCACCTTCACGCGATCGCCCTTCTTGAAGTCGATCTTGAGCTTGGGCGCCTCGATGCCCATCTGCTTGAGAATCGTCTTGACTTCCTTATCCTGCAGCGGGACCGGTTTCTCGCCGGGACCCGGGCTGCCGACGAACCCGGTGACGCCTTGCGTGTTGCGCACGACGTACCAGGATTGGTCGTCCATGATCATCTCGACCAGCACGTAGCCCGGAAAGACTTTCTTGGGCGTGATCTTGCGCTTGCCGTCTTTGAACTCGACTTCGTCTTCCATCGGGACGAGCACGCGGAAGATCTTGTCTTGCATGCCCATCGAGTGGATGCGGCGCTCGAGATTTGCCTTGACCTTATTCTCGTATCCCGAGTACGTGTGCACGACGAACCAGTTGCGATTGTCCTTTGCGCGTCCGGCCGGCGACGGCGTGCCGTCGTCTGCGAGCGCTTCCTCTTCCTCGGCAATCGCCGCTTCGAGGGTCATCTCTTCGGCGACGGCGTTTTTGTCGAAGGGGCTCGCGACGATGGGATCGTCGACAATAGAATCCTCGACGATCGCCTCTTCGGCGCTGCCGGCGGCGTCGCTCATCTCGCGATCGTCAATCGAGATATCGTGGTCAAACATGGTGTCGTGCATTACCCGGTTGCCGGATGGATCAACGTGAGCAGCCATCCAAAAAATTGATCGAGAACGTAGGTGAAGACGCCGATCACCAGCACCAATCCGATGGTCATGATGGTCGCCGACACCCACTCGTCGCGCGTCGGCCACGTGACGCGCCGCAATTCGGCAATGACGCCGCGGACGAAATCGCCGCCGCCCATCGCCTGGGCCGTCTTCTTCTGTTCGTTCACCAAAGGTTCTCTCCCGAAAAACTGGCAGGGCGGACAGGACTTGAACCCGCAACCGCTCGGTTTGGAGCCGAGTGCTCTACCAATTGAGCTACCGCCCTTCGTTTGTCGCCCCTGGCTTCGTTGACTCGGGACTCGTGGACCCTAGTCCACTTCTCCCTCGTCGCCTCGCCAGAGTCAAAAACGTTCGCTGCCGCTGCAGATTCTACGTCTATTTAGATTCGCGGTGGGCGCGATGACAGCGGCACCAGCGGCAGTACTTGTTGAGTTCCAGCCGTTCCGTCGTTTTCTGCTTGTTTTTCTGCGTGTTGTAGTTCCGGCGTTTACATTCGGTACAGGCCAGAACCACCATGACGCGCGTTTCCTTCTTCGCCATTGGGGCCCCCAGCGGAATCAGAACATGAATAAAACGGACCGGGGGTCCGTTCGACCTCTCATGCTAGCACAGCGATTCCGCGTTCGCAAGCGCGGGAGGGCTACCCTCTTTTCGGCTTCGCCGACTCCCCGCCTTTTGGACGGTCCGTGGACGGAATCGCTCTACAGTTTGCTTCATGAAACGCTCAGCCGTGTGCCTGGCCGCCACCCTCGCCATCGCCCTCGCCGCCGCGGGATGTTCGGGAGGAAGCGGGCCGCTGCCAGCCGCTCCGGGCTCGCCGGACCGGACTGAAGCGCCGGCCACGCGGAGCGACAGCCTCCGGCTTTCAGTGAAGCTCGCGTTCAAGATTCCCGCCCGGCATCGCCGGCACCGCGACCGCTATCTCTCGCCAAGCACCGGTTCGATCATCCTCACGGTGTTCGATGCCGCTCACACGCACCAACTCATCCAGACGGAGATCAACACCGTGCCCGGCTTCAACGGCTGCACGACCGTTGCCAGCGGCACCTTCACCTGCCCGATGACGGTTGCGCTCGGACCGGGAACCTACGCCTTCGACGTCGCCACGTACGACGGGCCGGGCGGGAAAGGGATCGAGCTGGCGGCCCTTTCCAAATATCTCAAGAGCGTGGTGCCCGGGAAAGCCAACTCGATTCATCTCGCGCTGTACGGCGTTCCCGTAAAGATCGACTTCGGATTCGTCGGCACGAACCCGCTTGCAACCGGCAATGGGACGAGCACGTTTGCGATAGGCGGCACCGGTACGGGCGCGGCGCAGCAGTTTCAACTCACGACCGAAGACGCCGATGGCAACCTCATCGTGGGCAGCGGCGCGCCGACCTATGCCATTCTGACGAACGAGCCAACGAATCTGACGATTACACCGGTCGCGGGAGGCAGTGGTGTCTACAAGTTCACGCCGCTGCACCATACGACCGTCGCGATGAATCTGACGATGGAAGCAATTCCCGGCGGCGGCGTCGCGCAGCCGATTTACGCAAGCGCGCAGCTGAGCATCGATCAGGTCGTCTACATCGCCAATCCCGGAAACGGCACGGTGACGGCATTTGCGCCATGGAGCGCGTCGCCGGTGCTCACGATTCCATCCGCGGCGGGAGCGCCCAATCCGTACACGATCGCGCTCGATTCGGCCGGGAATCTCTACGTCGAGAACTTCCAGCTCAGCAGTGGCGCGGTCGTGGTCTTTCCTCCGGGAAGCACGACGCCGTCGCGCGTCATCACCGGGCTGACTGCGCCCGCATTCGGCCTGGCGGTAGACTCGTCCGGCGATATCTTCGTCACGGAATACTTAACGCAGGACGTCAAGGAGTTCACGCCGTCGGGCGGCAGCACGCCGTCGCGCATACTCAGCAAGAGCACGAGCCCCAGCGGTATCAATAAACCGGCCGGCTTGGCCGTCGACGCCGCCGGAAATCTCTACGTTGCAAACGGCGGCGGGACGATCGGCGTCTCGGTGTACGCGCCGGGAACGTCGACGACGCCGGCGGCGACATTCAACGCCGGAATGAACTTACCGGCGCAACTCGCGTTCGACGCCGTGGGCGATTTGTACGTGTCGAATAACGGCGGGAACAGCGTCACCGAATACGCGCCGCCGCTCGGCGCGTCGTCAACCATCGCACATACGTTTACGTCGGCCAATACGTCGACGCCGTTCTCGATCGCGGTCGACGGATCGTATAACGTGTGGGTCGGGCAAGCGTCGGGCGGCCACGTCGTCGAGTTCGCCGCCAACCAGAGCGTGCTGCGAACGATCTCGGGGTACGGCGCGGCGATCTATGCGATTGCAACCGATCCGAGCGGCAACGCGTTCGTGGCCGATCAGAACGGCAATAAGGTCGACGAGTTCTCGCCCGCATCGGGGACGACGCCCATTGCCGCGTATACGACGGGCGTTTCGGGCCCGACGTCGATCGCCGTTTGGTGAAACGGTCCTCGGCCGAGATTGGTGCGCCCGGCCAGAATCGAACTGGCAACCTTGGGCTTAGGAGTCCCCTGCTCTATCCAGATTGAGCTACGGGCGCGCACCGTTTTCGCTAGTTTTTACAATGCTTCCCGCTACACCGTGGGTTCTTAACTCTCCCCTCTGAGCCGGGTTCGTTGCATTTTCGTTGCATCCGGTTCCGCTCGGCTGGGCTCACGACCGTTCACGGTCGTCCGCTCTCACCTCCTACTGCCCGCGCCTCGGCCTCGCTGAAGGC
>JAFAHZ010000005.1 GCA_019236975.1 Vulcanimicrobiota bacterium
TACGTGGCGAACGACAAACGCGTGACGTACCACGACGTCAGCCGATGCTTTACGGCGGTCGAAGCCCGCTTCGGCTACATGGAGCATCCCTGTCTGCGGCCGATCTTGGAGGTACCGGAACTCGCGCGGCTGTGCCTGAGCGAGCCCGATACGACGTATTTTTTCGCGGTTCCGACGATCGTTGCGAAGGATGCAAGCAGGCTGCGGCTGTGGCAGCGCAGCCTCTTTGCGTGGCTGCAAAAAATCTCGCGGCCGCTCGTCGACGACCTCGAAATTCCACCCGACCAAGAGGTGGCGTTGGGCGTCAAAGTGGCGATTTAAGAACTTCGATCAGAAACGTCTTGTAGCCCTGGTGCAGCAGCCGCTGCGGCGGCGCGGGCGGTGTTGCAGTGCGACGGGTCTGCCGTCGTACGCGATGCGGCCTCCGACGTAGGTCCCCTCGATTTTCGTTTCCATAATGGCTTGCGCGGGCGCCGTCATCCAGTCGCGATCCATTACGACGAAATCGGCATATTTACCGGGAGCGATCGAACCGAGCACGCGCTCTTGGAAGTTGGCGTGCGCCGCCCAGATCGTCATCGACTTCAGCGCTTCCTCGCGCGTCATACGCTGATCGGGATACCAGCCGCCCGGCGGTTCGTTGCGTTCGTTTTGGCGCGCGATCGCCGCATGGAACGTGCGCAGCGTGCTGACCGATTCGACCGGCGCATCGGTGCCGTTAGCGATGATGACGCCCGTATTGCGCAACGAACGCCAGGCATACGCGCCCAAGACGCGCTGCGGCCCGAGCCGCGCTTGCGCCCAAGGCATATCGCTGATTTGGTGCGTCGTCTGCATCGACGGAATGACGCCCAAGCGTGCGAAACGAGGAATATCCTGCGGACTCAGCACCTGCGCGTGCTCGGTGCGCAAGCGGTGGTCGTGCGTGGGGACCGCACGCAACGCGGCTTCGTACGCATCGAGCACCATGCGGTTCCCGCGATCGCCGATGGCGTGCACGCAGACTTGGAAGCCCGCGCGCAGCGCGCGTTCCGTCACGTCTTCCATGTGGGTTTGCGGCGTCACGACCAATCCGGTGTTGCCGGGATCGTCGCTGTACGGCGCGAGCAGCGCGGCGCCCCGCGAGCCGAGCGCGCCGTCGGCAAACATCTTGATGGTCCGCACCCACAGGTGTCCGCCGTGTGCCGCTTCGATGGGACCGCTTCGCAAGTGCCGATCGATGAGGTCGGCCTCATCCCAGAGCATCGCGTAGTTGCGCAGCGTGAATTCGCCGCGTTGCATCAATTCGATCTGTGCGGCGAGCCGCGTATCGTCGGTGCCGGGTTCGGCTACCGCGGTCAACCCGAAGCGATTGCATTCGGCAACCGCTTTGCGCACGGCGCGCACGAGCTGGTCGTGCGTCGGCTCGGGAACCTTGTCGTAGATCAAATCCTGTGCGTTGTCGACGAAGACACCGGTTGGATTCCCGTCCGCGTCGCGAACGATGCGGCCGCCCGGCGGATCCGACGTCGCTTTCGTGATGCCGGCGATTTCCATCGCCTTGGCGTTGGCCAGAACGGCGTGCCCGTCGACGCGCGATAGCGCGACGGGACGGTCGGGAATCGCGGCGCTGAGTGCGTCGTGCGTCGGAAACGCCTTAACCGGCCAGAGGTTCTGGTCCCAGCCGTCGCCGAGGATCCACGGATCGGGCGAAATACGCGCAAACGCCGCCGCGCGCGCGACGAGTTCTTCGGGCGAGCGCACTTTGAAGACGTCGACTTCGGAGAGATCGAGACCCACGCTCGTCAGATGCTGATGCGCGTCGATGAGGCCCGGCAGCACGGTTTTCCCGCGCAGATCGAGCACGTGAGTTTTCGGGCCGCGCAGCGCGAGCGCCCCGTCAAGCGTGCCGACGTAGGCGAAGCGTCCGTCGCGCACGGAAAACGCTTGCGGCGCCGGGAACGCGTCGTCGACGGTATGGATCGTCGCGCCGGTAACGATCACGTCGGCCGGAGGTTGCGATTCGCCGAGTGCGCGCGCGGCGGCCGGAGTTCCAGCCAGGGCTGCCACGCTGGTGAGAAACGTCTTGCGGCGCATCGGTTAAGGCGACTTCGAGGGATGTGGGAACGGCAACGCCGGCAGGTGCAGCTTCGGCAGCCGTACGGCGCCGAGATGCACCGGCGGTACGTGCAGCGCCGGCAAGTGAACGGGCGGCACGTGAACGGTCTCGTGAACGACCGTTCGTACGGGTTTGTAGGTGAGCACCACCCAGCCGAAGATGACGATGGCGCCCAGCATCACGACGATCGCGATCGCGTCCTTGACGTCGGTCACGAGGAGGCAGTGTTTGCACGCCCACAAGCCCCGGTAGAACTCGGTGCCGGGGCGCTTGCGGCAGAGGTAGCATTGTCCGGGGCGAGGGACCGCCGACGTCTTCAGCCCGTGCCGCCCCGTTTTTCGTGATGACGACACGCTGACTGGGAGTATTAGACGATGTCGTCGGGCTCCCCGTGGTGTTCGTCGTATTGGTCGTCGCGATTGGGGTTGACGCTGTCGTCGCCGTATTTGCCCTTCTGACGGTGGACGGCGTCGTCGGGATCGATCGGTTCTTCGCGGCGGAAGGCGACGTCGGGGGCGATGTCTTCCACCTCGGCCGGGCGTTCGCGTTTATCCATGTTCGCATGTATACCCGCCCAAGGGCAGAGCAAGCGAGCGACGGTTGACAGACGCAATGAGTGCTTGGTATACTTAGCACAGCCAAAGCACAAAGGAGAACGCACAATCATGGCCGTCAACGTTGTTGAGTACTTCAACAAGATTCAAGAAGAGGGTCTCAAGACGCTCAAGCAGACCCAGGATGCCAGCCTGGCCGCTTTCAACGAGTTCCGCTCGTTCAGCAAAGAGCTCTCGGACAAGCCCGGCACCGTGCCGGCGATCGAGAACCTCCCGACCCCGACCCAGCTCGTCGAGCTGTCGTTCGGCTTCGCGACCCAGGTCCTCGAGCTGCGCAAGGCCTACACGCTGAAGATCGCCGAGATGCTCGTCGAGACGCAGAAGCAGGTCGAGAACTCGGTTAAGAGCGCGCAACAGCCGATCGTTAAGCCCGCTTCCAAGTAAGTCGAAGTACGTACGAAACGAGAGCCGCCCGGCAGCAACGCCGGGCGGCTTTTTTTTGGGAGGCCATCGTGGGCTTCATAATTAACGTCATTTACAATGATTGTCTACTTCGTGCGCCATGGGTTGGCGGCTAACGCGGAAACCTGGCAGGGCGACGATGCCGATCGTCCGCTCACCGACAAGGGCCGCGACCGGATGGCACGAGTCGGTCGCAGGCTTGCGGCACTCGATCTCGATCTCGATGCAATCGTCACCAGCCCCCTGTTGCGCGCGAAGCAGACGGCAAAGATCGTCGCCGAAGCGCTGAAGCTGACCGACAAGCTCGTCGAAGACGAGCGACTCGCCGGCGGCTTCGGGGTTCCGTCGCTAGCGGGGCTGATGCGCGATCGCGTCGACGCTGAGGCAATCATGCTGGTTGGGCACGAGCCCGAGATGAGCGAGACGATCGGTCACGTGCTGGGTGGGGCTCGCGTTGAGTTGAAGAAGGGCGCCGTTGCGTGCGTCGAGTTTCCCGATCCGACCTCTTCGAACTGCCGACTGTTATGGCTAGCACCGCCGAAGATCCTCACCGGCTAGATCGCCGCCGTGAAGAGCAAGCGCTCGAGCTGTTCCGCTACGTCGGGACGTTCGATGCGGTTTCAGGCCGCCTGCTGCGTCACGCGCTCGTTCTCGGTGCCCTAGCGCTGCTCGTCGTTATCGCGTTTGCCGGCTACGTCGCCGAGGGTTTTTTCGCTCGCGACGTCGATTCCGGAGTCCTTGCGGACAATGGCGTCAGCGCGCCGGTGACGATTCGCCGCGACGACCGCGACGTACCGCACGTTTCGGCCGCGACCGAAAGCGATCTCATGTACGGTCAAGGGTTTGCCGAAGCGACTGACCGGCTCTTTCAAATGGAGTTGACGCGCCGCTACGCGCTCGGAACGCTGGCTGAAGTGCTGGGTCCGCGCGCGCTTTCGATCGACGAGGAACAGCGTGCCTACGGCGTGCGCGACCTGACGCAGCTCCAATGGCACCGCTTGGATGCCCGTTCGCGCGCAGATCTGCAGGCATTCGCGCGCGGCGTCAATGCTGCGATGCGCGTGCAGCCGCTGCCCGTTGAGTTTCGGTTGCTGCTGTACCGGCCGCGCCCGTGGACGCCGCAAGACTCGCTGGCGGTCTCGCTGGCCGTATCGATTGCGCTCGGAGATTCCTGGCGCGACGTGCTCGCGCGCGACGAGGTCTGGCGGCGCGACGGACCGCGCGGTTACGACGCGCGCTATCCGCTGAGCGATCCGGCCTACGACGTCACGATCGGCGGAGCGGCGAGCCGTGAGAGCGATGCTTTGCGCGCGGTCGTCGCACGAAGCGCGGATTGGGACGCGCGCGATGACGAGCGTCGTCCCAGGCCTGGCAGTAATGCGTGGGCAACGGGCGCCGCACGTGGTATCGATGATCGCGCCCTGCTCGCGAACGATCCGCATCTCGAACTGACGATCCCCGGCCTGTGGTACGTCGTCGATTTGCGCGCACCGGGTTTTCACGTCGCCGGCGCGGCTATTCCAGGAGCCCCCGGCGTCGCGCTGGGACACAACGAACGGATCGCGTGGGGCGCGACCAATGCGGACGCAGCGGCCACGAGCGTTTTTGATGCGGGTCGTACGAGCGATGCAGGTTGGATGACGGAACGTTTCCGCGTACGGTTTTCGCATCCGGTCGCGCGCCGTTACTATCGCGTGGCCGGAGCGTTCGGCACGAGCGATCCGTACGATCGCTACCGGATGGTGGTAGTGCGTCGTGCGGACCTGACCGGAACCAATCCGATTGCGACGTTCCTTGCGCTGGATCGCGCGACGACGCTCCCGCAAGCGTTGGCCGTGCTGTCGAAATACGACGGTCCCGCGGAAAACTTCGTGCTGGCGAACGCCCGCGGCGAGGTGGCCTATCATATGGCAGGCGCGGTAATTGCGGACGCGGCATGGGGACGTTACGTGCAGCCGGCCGGCGACGTTCGCCGCGGGATCGTGCGCGTGCCGTTCGATCGTCTTCCAGCCGTACCGCCCCGCCTCGATGGCGTCATCGTCAGCGCGAATAACAAAATGTACGGCAGCGGCTACCCCTACCGATTGGCACCGTACTTCGATCCGCCGTATCGTGCGTATCGCATCGCCGAACTGCTGCACGCGCGCGTGTTTTACGATGCCGCGTACTTCGAGCGCATGCAGCTCGACGAAGTATCGACCGTCGATCGCGAGTTCGCGCGCCGCGTTGCCGCACTGGATGCGGCACGTCCAGATCCCGAGTACGTTCGCGCGATCGCGGCGCTCAAAGCGTGGGACGGACGCTTTTCGCCCGACTCCCGCGCCGCGACGTTCGAACACGCGTTACGCAGCGGTATCGAGGCCAACGTACCGTCGCTCTACGTTGCGATGCAGCAGTTACGCCGCGGTTCGCTGTCGAGCACTCTCGATGCCGATCTGGCCGGCACGCTTTCCTACGGCACCGTCGGCCGCGAGCCGTGGGGGCGTGCCGGCGCGGTGACCGTCGAACATCCCCTGGCGCCGCTGCATTTCGGTTTTCTCAACGGAACGACGATGCCGGGTGCCGGCGACGAGTACACGATTCGCTTGCAAGAGCCGGGGTTCTCCCAAAGTTTTCGCGCCGTGTGGGTCGCCGGCGATTGGGATCGCGGGGGTATCGTCATCCCCAGCGGCGAGTCGGGACGGCCGGGTTCGCACCACTACCTCGATCTCGCGCAATCGTGGATAACCGGCACCATGGAGCCGCTGCCGTTCAGCGAGCGCGCCGTCGTTTCGTCGACGCGCGCGCGGCTCACACTGCGTCCGTAGCGCGATGAGTTACGATCTGACGCAACTGCGGGCTCTCGAAGACGCGTTCGCCAAAGGGATGAACGCGAAAGACGTCGATGCCGTGATGGCCGTGTACGCGCATGGCGGCTCCCTTTTCGTGTTCGACGTCGTTGGGCCGCCGAGCGCGCACGTCGGCTGGGACGCCTATCGCGAGGCATTTACCAACATGTTTGCCGCAATCGAGGGACCGCTACGGTTTACGATGAGCGATTTCGAAGCCGACGTCAGCGGCGACGTCGCGTACGGTCGCAGCCTACAGCGCGTTAGCGGCATTCACGCGAAAAGTGGAAAGACGTTCGATTACACCGTGCGCGTGACCGACGTTTACCGGAAGATCGGCGGGAGTTGGCGTATCGTCCAGGAGCATCTGTCACTTCCGATCGATCGCACAACGTTCGCCTGAGGGGCCTTCACAAACCCGCGGCGAACCCAGCGGCCTGCCGTCGAAAGGAGACGCCGGGATGCAGTTGGGGATGATCGGGTTAGGACGCATGGGAGCGAACATGGTGCGGCGCCTGATGCGCGCCGGTCATACGTGCGTCGTCTACGATCGCGACGGGAACGCCGTGCAGGCGCTTGCCAAAGATGGCGCGACGGGAGCGGCATCGTTAGAGGAGTTCGTCTCTAAGCTCGCGCCGCCACGTGCGGCGTGGCTGATGGTACCCGCGGCGGTCGTCGATTCGAGCGTCGCGGAGCTGTCGCCCCACATGGCTAAAGGCGACGCACTCATCGACGGCGGCAACTCATACTACATCGACGACATCCGGCGCGCCTCGTCGCTCCGCTCGAGTGGGATCGACTATCTCGACGTCGGCACCAGCGGCGGCGTCTGGGGTTTGGAGCGCGGTTACTGCATGATGATCGGCGGTCCGGACGCAGCGGTGAAGCGGCTGGATCCGATCTTCGCGGCGCTCGCGCCCGGACGCGGCGACATCGATCGCACGCCGGGCCGCGACAAGCTCGGCGGAACGGCCGAGATGGGGTACTTGCACTGCGGCCCGAGCGGCGCGGGCCACTTCGTGAAGATGGTGCACAACGGCATCGAGTACGGCATCATGGCCGCCTATGCAGAAGGCCTGGGCGTGCTCAAATCGGCGAACGTCGGAAAGCAGAAGCAGGTTGAGAACGCCGAAACGACGCCGCTGCGCGATCCCGAATACTATCAATACGATTTGAACCTCACCGACGTCACCGAAGTGTGGCGCCGGGGCAGCGTGATCGCGTCGTGGCTCCTCGATCTCACCGCCGCAGCGCTGACCGAGGATCCGCAACTGTCGAAATTCGAAGGCCGCGTCTCGGATTCGGGCGAGGGCCGTTGGACGATCAAAGCGGCCATCGACGAAGCCGTACCGGTGCCGGTTCTTAGCGCAGCGTTGTACGCGCGGTTTGCGTCACGCGGGGAAGCGGAGTACCAGAATAAGCTGTTGTCGGCGATGCGCTACGAGTTCGGCGGTCACCTCGAGCAGCACTAACCCGGGATGCGTTTCCACGTTACCGACGCCGTTTCGACTTCGGCGATGACGTTCGACGCCGGGTCGTAGTCGAGCTGCAGCGGCGCCGTCGCTGGATGACCGGTGGCGTGGGCCGGATCGATGGCGATCGGGTCGCCGTTCTGCCAGAGGCGCGTCTGCGCCGCCAGGAAGAACGGCATGGCAACGTCGTCGCTGAGAACGAATCGGGAAGCGCCTGCAAAATCGATCGTCTTGTCGTTGGAGCGCACCTGCGATCCGCGAACGCCGACCGTATATTGCAGGCCGCCGCATCCCTGCGTGACGGCCGAGCGGTACGATGCGAGCGATAGCGTTATCGCGTCGTACACCGCTTCGGAGTCGACGTAAATGCCGTCGCTATTGGTGGGTATGCGGCTCTCCCAGACGTGCACCGTCGTGCCGCTCCACTGCACTCGCAGCGTTTCGGTCGCGACGGTCTTGCCGCTAACGATCTCCGCGTAGTGGTACGTGCCGCCGGCCGGCAGCGGCGTCGTGATGCCGAGTAAAAAGACGAGTGCGAACGTCACGGTGAAACTCCTAATTTGGTGAGAGCGGAAGCGATGGCGTCGTGATGCGGATCGTATCCCGAATGCGCGGCGGTGACCGAGCCGCGCCCGTCGACGACGAGGACGGACGGTAGCGTCATCGTGGCGCCGTGCAGCACGTGGATGGGAAACGGAATGCGATAGCCTTGGCGCACGAGATCGAGTCCGCGTGCGGTGTCGTCGTAGTCGATACCGACGAACGTGACCTTCTCGTGAAAGCGGCGGTAGTCGGCGATATCGCGCGGCAGCTCGCTCAGGCACGCCGCGCACCACGAAGCAAACACCACCACGACCGTAGGACGGCCCGTTGGCGGCGCTTCGTCCGGATAGGCGGAGAGCAGGGCATTTACGGCCAGTGCGGCCAGGAGCGCGAGATGCTGGAGCAACGGTTTTCCTCCGCTTCCAGCATCGCCCCCGCGCGTCCAGAAAGCGTCCACTCCGGCGGTGGACGGATGAGAGAGAGCTTAAACCTTGTCCGCGGTCGCCAACAAGTGCAGCCCGAGTCCTGCCCGGCACGCGAGCCCTTCGTAGCGCGCGAAGAGTCCGGCACGGTGGAACGCGCGGTGTACGCGCTGGGCGTTGAGCGCGCGGTAGATGCCGCGGGTCGCCCCGCCGAGGATCAAGGTACGCACGCGCACGTTTGCAAAGCGCGTTTGCAGCAGGGTGCGCAACTGGCGCGCCGTCAACACGTTCTCGTTGGGCTGATGGGATCGCGCTTCCGGGCGCATCTTTTCGACGGCCGACGCGTTGGGCGTCGTGAGGATGAGACGCCCTCCTCGTTTGAGCAACCCGTGGGCCGCATCGACGTATGCCTGCTGATCGTCGACGTGCTCGATGACTTCGTGGCTTACGGCAACGTCGAATGCCTCTTGCGGATACTCCCAGGTCGTGACGTCGGCGCACGTGAAGCGCACGTGTGGAAAACGGCGCCGAGCGGCTTCGACCGCGACGTTCGAGAGCTCGACGCCGAGCGTGTCGCCGACGGCGCCCAGTATCGCGGTCAGCCAGCCCGTTCCGGCGCCGAGCTCGCAGATCGCCGGCCGGACGACGCGCGCGGCGGCGATTTCGCGCAGAATGGCGATTGCGCGCTGTAGCTGCCACGCGTTGGGATAAGAACGTTCGTCGATCGACCACTCGCGATTGTAGTAATCGACCTGTTCTTTAATCGACGTCATGCGGTGAGGCTACCACACTTTCGGCAGCCCGAGAGGCATTGACGAAGCGGTTGCCGGCTTTACGCGCAGCGACGGCATCGCCGAATGCTCGAATCGCTCGCAGTGGTACCTCGACAAGCTCAGGATGACACGGTATTGAGACGTCGAAGGCCGGACGATGCTCTCGGACGTGTGGGTATTGCCCGCGCGGCGAACCGTGTTTGCGAAGAGCGACGGTCCGCTGCGATCGATGGATGCGATCGCTTTGTCGTTGCCGGTCGTCGCCGCCATGATGGCGCAGATCGACGGCGGCGTTCCCGACTTTGCAGTCTGGGGTACGGTGTTGCCCAATCTCACGTGGAGCAATATCGCGCGCGAAGTGCTGCTCGACGCCGGATTAGGTGCGCACGTTCCCGCGTTTTCGACCGTCCTGGCTTGTTCGACGAGTATGATGGGCGCGATCGAAGCCGCGGGGATGCTGGACGATCGCGCCGGTCGATCGCTGGCTATGGTCGGCGGGTCCGAAAGCTTGAGCCGCGTGCAGATCGGCTTGAGTATGAAGACGTCGGACTGGATGCGTTCGCTGCTTCGCTCGAGAGGGTTCGGCGGCAAGGCACGTGCGGTAGCGGCGCTACGGCCGTCGACGGTGGGACTCTTCGTTCCGAGCGTTGCCAATCGGACGACCGGCAAGTCGATGGGCGAGCACATGGAAGAAACCGTCGCGCGCATCGGCACGATTACGCGCGACGAGCAAGACCGCGTCGCGCTCGAAAGCCATCGCAACGCGGTCGCAGCCTGGGAGCGCGGATTCTTCGACGATTTGACAGTCCCGGTGGCAGGCGTCGCGCGCGATACCATTCCGCGCTCGGATACGTCGCTCGAGAAGCTGGCGAAACTGCCGCCGGCATTCGATCGCGCGGGCGGTACGATTACCGCGGGCAACTCGTCGCCGCTTACCGATGGTGCCGCGGGCGTGTGGATTGCCAGCGCTGCAGGCGCCGCGCGGTTGCCGTCCTCGCTGCCGCGAGTTCGTCTGCTCGACTGGGAGATTGCGGCGGTCGACATTCGAGAAGAAGGCTTGCTGATGGCGCCGGTGTACGCGATTCCCCGGCTCTTGCAACGTAACGGTCTACGCTACGAGGACGTCGCGTTGTGGGAGATACACGAAGCGTTCGCCGCGCAAGTCGTCGCACACGTGCAAGTGCTCGAACGGAAGAAGGAGTTCGGCGCGTTTCCGCGCGAGCGCATCAATCCCAACGGCGGGACGATCGCACTCGGTCATCCCTTCGGCGCGACCGGCGCGCGGATCATGAGCCAGGCAGCGAAGGAGTTAGCAGCGATGCCGGTTGGTTCGCGCGCGATCGTCAGTATCTGCGCCGACGGCGGCGAAGGGTCGGTCGCGCTGTTCCAAGCGTGCTGATAGCGATTACGGTAAAGCCTGGATCGAAAAATCCCGGAGTCGAACGCACCGGTGACGAGCTCGTCGTTCGGGTGCGCGAACGGGCCGTCGAGGGCGCTGCAAACGACGCGTGCCTGCGTGCCATCGCACGGCACTTTGGCGTCGCCGTGCGCGATGTGACGCTCGTTCGGGGAACCCGAAGCCGGCGCAAAGTTGTGAGGGTCGGAGTCTAAACGCCCAGGGCGGCTGCGCTTGCTATGGCGGGTGGGAGCACGTCGTTAGCACCGGCGAAGCCCCCAACGATCGTGAGCGGATCGTAGCTGGAGACGTCGGGAAGAAGCTCGGTCGATTGTTCGCGGCGCACCGCACGCAGCGCGTCGACCGCGTCGGGCAGTGCGAACTGTTCGCCGACGATCGTGGCGATGAACCGGCCGCCGCGAATTTCGCCGCGTGCTTCCATGCGGCGCAATGCGAGAAGAATGTCGCGCCACCGCGGTGCGATCGCCTCGCGCGAGATGACGTCGCGGAACACCACGCCCCAGCGCACGAGCAGGCGGCGCGCGAAGGCTTCGACGTCGACTGCGTCGGTTTCGCCGCGCAGGCGCGTCCAACGCCCGCTCGACGAACGTGGCCGCGCGCGCAAACCCTTTTCGCCCAATCGACGTTTGGCGTCGATGAGCGAGCGCAGCGCATCGAATCCGTCGGCGGTGACGAGCCCGGCTGCGACGAGCTGCCACAGCGCTTCCTCGACTTCGGCCGCCAGCCGTTTGGAGCCGCGCACGATTTCCGCGAAAAATGGCGCGCCGCGGCGATCGATTTCGGCGAGTACGTCGAGCGCCGCCGGTGAGAGCCCCTCCGGTTCGCAAGGCGCGCGCACGATCAGCTCGTGCTGATCGAGTCGCGTGAAGAGCGAGATCGGAGCGAGTTTCGTTGGGCGCACGCGGCGGCGGCGTTCGTGTGCGTCGTCCTCGGTGGGAAGCAGCGCGGGATGCGGCGAGAGCCGTCCCCACATGACTTCGCCCGAGTAGCAGAGCCGATCGAGAAACTCCGGCTTGTATCCCGCAACGCGCGCCGGCAGAATCTGCGCTTCCCAGGCGGCGGCGGGAATCTCGTAGCCCTCGAGCTGTTTGACGATTTGGAGCGTGCCGTCGATACCGTGCAGCCGCGAAGCGGGCGAAACGTGCTGCCATCGATAGAGAAACCGCGCGTAATCGGCGGTGGTGACCGGTTCGATCTCGCGCCGCAGCTGGCCGATGGTCAGACGGTGAATCCGCGCCAACACGCGCCGGTTGCACCACTCCTCGGCGTCGGTGCGACGGAACTTTCCGCGCAGCACTTGGCCTTCGGTTTCGAGGCGAATCATCGCCGCAGCGATGCTCTGCGGATCGAGCGCGAGCGTCTGCGCGAGCTCCTCGACGGTCACGGGGCCGCTGCATTCCAGCCAGCCGCGCACGATTTCGGCGACGCAGTCTTGCGGTTCGCCGGGAACGTGCATGCCCGGTACGGCTGCCGTGTCGTCGGGGTGTTGTCGAAGGACGTCTCCATACGCCTTGCGGACGAGTTCCAGCCGCTCCGCGCACACCCAGAAGCCGTCCCTCGACTTCGCGCCTTCGGCGCTGCGCTCGGGATGACACAGCAGGGTGGCGCGGTGTTGTGAGGCGAGTTCGTCGAACCAAGGTTCCCAATCGGGGCGCGGCGGCAGAACGATGAGGGTCGCGAGCGCGTCGTGCAGCTCGTCGGCATCGCGTACGACCGGCCACGATTCGGCCGCGACTTCTGCGATAGCGGCCGGATCGAGAACGCCGGCGCCGTCGACGTCGATGCGCGTTCCCCGCCTCAGCTGCACGGCGCGTGCTCGCCGCTCTTCCAGCGGTGCGTCGTCCAGATAGGCAAACGGATTGGCGTTGAGAATCTCGTGGCTGAACACCGACGGTTCGGCGGTATCGACTGCGACCGTGCGAATCGCGCCCGTCTCGATGCCCCCCAAGACGTTGGTGAGCCCGTCGAGATCCATCGCTTCGCGCAAGCAGTTCTCGATCGTTTCGCGCACGAGGACGTGATCGGGAATGCGAATCGGTCCAGTAAGATTTTCGGGACAAGCCACCTGATCGGGAAACACGGATGCCAGCAGATCGTCGGCGCGCATGCGAAGCAGCTGCGGCGCGACCTTGCGGCCGCCGCGCATCCGCAAAATGGCCAACGACCGCATCGCGTTCCACCGCCAGCGCGCTTCGAACATGGGCGCCGGCAGCAGCGCTTGCGTCAACACTTTTTCGACGCTGGCGGCTTTGACGTATTCGAAGACGGCATCGAGCGGAAACGCGTGTTGCTCGGCCAGCGAGATACAGATACCGTTATCGGTAGCGGCCGCCTGCAGTTCGAAGTTGAAGCCGACGCAGAACCGTTTTCGCAGCGCGAGGCCCCACGCCCGATTGATGCGTGCCCCAAACGGTGCGTGAACGATGAGCTGCATGCCACCGCCCTCGTCGAAGAAGCGCTCGGCGACAATCGTATCGACGGCGGGAACGACGCCCAGAATGGCTTTTGCGCAACGCACGTAGGCGACGGCTTGCTCGGCCCCGCTGCGATCGAGGCCGCAGTCATCGAGTAAGAATGCAATCGCGTCCTCGTCGGACCGCCGATCGATCTCTTGGCGCAGCGCCGACACTTCCTGCGAGAGCTCGATCGTACGCCCCAAGCCTTCGCCGTTCCAAAACGGGATGGTAGGCGGTGCGCCGTGCGCGTCTTCAACGCGAACCGTACCGGCTTCCACGCGCTGAATGCGCCACGAGTTGGTACCCAGTAAGAAGATGTCGCCGGCCAGGCTCTCGATGGCAAAATCTTCGTCGAGCGTACCGACGAGATGGCCGTCGGGTTCGGCTACGACGCGGTAGTTGGCGGTTTCGGGAATCGCACCGCCGCAGGTGATTGCGGCTAAGCGCGCTCCGCGTCGCGCCCGCAGCACGCCGTTAACCCGGTCGTAGTGCAGAAACGTGCCGCTTCGGCCGCGCGCGGTCGCGACGCCGTCGGCCAGCAGCGCGACGACGTCGTCGAAATCTTTGCGCGAGAGATCGCGGTACGGATACGCGCGGCGAACGAGTGTGTAAAGTTCGCCGGCGTTCCATTCGCGCGTCGCGCAGGCGGCAACGATTTGCTGTGCGAGGATGTCGAGCGGTGCCGCCGGAATCGTTAGCGCGTCCATCGCGCCACCGCGCATCGCGCGCACCAACGCCGCGCATTCGAGCAGCTCGTCGCGCGTGGTGGCGAAGATTTTCCCTTGCGGTTTCGCGCCGATCCAGTGGCCGGAGCGGCCGATGCGCTGCAGGGCGACCGCGATCGATCGCGGGCTTCCCAACTGGACCACGAGGTCGATCGTGCCGATATCGATGCCGAGCTCGAGCGACGCAGTGGCGACGACGGCGCGCAGCTCGCCGTTCTTGAGGCGGTTTTCCGCTTCAAAACGTGCCTCGCGCGCGAGGCTGCCGTGATGCGGCATCACCAGACCTTCGCCTAAGATCTCGGTAAGCGCGAAGGCGACGCGCTCGCTCATGCGGCGCGTCGGGACGAAGATCAGCGTCGTGCGGTTCGCGCGAATGAGATCGGCAAGCCGCTCGTAGATTTCGCCCCACATTTCGCCGCTGGCAACGGCACCGAGCTCGTCGCTCGGAACGAGGACGTCGAGCCCCATCGCGCGGCGGCTGCCGACGTCGACGATGCGTGCGGCCGGGCTGAGAAACGCGGCCACCGGCTCGAGCGGTCGAACCGTGGCCGACAAACCGATACGCTGCGGTCGAGCGTTTCCGTTCGAGGTGACCAAATCGTCGAGCAGCGCCAGGCTCAGCGCCAAATGCGAGCCGCGCTTGCTGTTCGCCATTGCGTGAATCTCGTCGACCACGACCGTCGAGACGTTCGTGAAGAGCGCGCGCGATTTTTCGGCAGTGAGCAAAATGAAAAGCGACTCGGGCGTCGTGACCAGTACGTGAGGCGGTTTGCGCAGCATCTGCTGGCGCTGAGAGGGCGTCGTGTCGCCGGTGCGCACCGCCGTGCGGATGGTTTGCAGCGGCGTCGCCGATTCGACCGCGCGGGTCAACAGCTCGGCTAGCGGCAGCTCGAGATTCTTGCGAACGTCGTTGGTGAGCGCCTTGAGCGGCGACACGTAGACGACGAGCGTTTCGTCGGGCAGACGGCCTTCGGCAGCGCGCGTCACCAGATCGTCGAGACAAATGAGAAAGGCGGCTAACGTCTTACCGGAGCCGGTCGGGGCCGAGACGAGCACGTCGCT
>JAFAHZ010000034.1 GCA_019236975.1 Vulcanimicrobiota bacterium
CGTAATCCCAATCGGGCTCGGGCGTCTCGTCATCACCTTTGGCGCGATCGCCGATTTGCGCTTCGAAGCGGGCGCGCTGGTCGTCGGGATCGTTGAGCTCGGTGAACGCGTTGGAGATCTCCATGTTGCCGGCAAACAGCTCGTACCGATCGACCAGCTCGGGATCATCCTGCTTGCGTTTGGCCAGCGGCGAAATCACGACCGGATACTCCATCACGAAGGTGGGCTGCACGAGATTCGGCTCCACGACGCGCTCGAAGATCTTATCGAGCGCGTGGCCGTGCGTCGGCGACTCGGGCAAGCCGAGCTCGCGCAGAATCTCGGCCGCACCGGCGGGGCTTAATACGCGCTCGCGCGCGTACTTGCCGTCGCTGTACTGTTTCATCGCATCGAGATAACTGACGCGCGCGAACGGACGTTTGAAAGAGATCGCATTCCCCTCCCATTGCAGCGCTTCGCTGCCGCCGGTCGCCACGGTCACGAGCTGCGCGATCAGCTCTTCGTTAAACGCGAGCATGTCGTGCACGTCCCAGTACGCGACGTAGAACTCGAGCATCGTAAACTCGGGGTTATGCGTGGTGTCGATGCCTTCGTTGCGGAAGATGCGCCCGATTTCGTAGACGCGCTCCATACCGCCCACGATGAGCCGCTTGAGGTTCAGCTCGGTCGCGATGCGCAGCTGCATGATCTGATCGAGCGCGTTGCAGTGTGTCGTGAAGGGGCGCGCAGCGGCGCCGCCGGCGACGTGCAGCAGCGTCGGCGTTTCGACTTCGTAAAAGCCGTTGGCGTCGAGAAAGCGCCGCGTCTCGGCGATAAGACGGCTGCGCAGCATCATCGTGTCGCGCACGTCGGGATTGACGATCAGGTCGACGTAGCGCTGCCGATAGCGCTTCTCGACGTCTTGCAGGCCGTGCCACTTGTCGGGAAGCGGCATCAGCGCTTTGGCGAGCACATCGGCTTTGGTGACGTGCAGCGTGAGTTCGCCCATCTTCGAGCGGAACATGTAGCCGCGCACGCCGATGAGATCGCCGCGCTCGACGTGTTTCCAATCGGCGAACGCTTCGTCGCCGATGTCGTCCTTGCGCAGATACAGCTGTAGGCGCCCGGTGCGGTCGGCAAGGTCGGCAAACATCGTCTTGCCCATCGTTCGTTTGGACATCACGCGTCCCGCCAGGCTCCACGCTTCCGCTTCGGCGTTCTGCCCCGGCACGAGAAACCCGTAGCGTTCGGCAAGCTCACCCGCGGTCGCGTCGGCGTCGAAACGGCGCTGGTCGAAGGGATCGCGCCCGCGCGAACGTAAAGCGGCCAGATTATCTCTTCTGGCCGCTACGAGCGCCGCTTCGGTCGTGCCTAGGTCGTGATTCACGTTCGCCCTTCGACAGGCTATGAAGCTTTTTTGGCGGCGGCTTTCTTGGGCGCGTTGCTCTTGATGGCTTCGATCTTATACTTGACGACGCCGCGCGGGGTGGTGACGTCGACGGTAGTGCCCTTCTTGTGGCCGATCAGCGCGCGGCCCAACGGCGACTCGTTGGAGATGCGGCGGTTCGGCGGATCGGCTTCCGCGGAGCCGACGATCGAGAACTCGTAGCTGTCGTTATTCTTGAGGTCTTTGACCTTGACGATGCATCCCAGGTGCACTTCGTCCGACGCGTACTCGGATTCGTCGATGAGGCGCGCGTTGCGGATCATGCCTTCGAGCTTGAGGATCCGGCCCTCGATAAAGGCCTGCTCTTGCTTGGCGTCTTCGTACTCGGCGTTTTCGCTCAGATCGCCGTATTCTTTGGCCTGGCGGATACGGTCGTTGACTTCGCGGCGGTGCACCGTCTTGAGCTCGTCGAGCTCCTGCTCCAGCTTCGACAGGCCTTCCGCCGTCAGTACGATCTCTTTATCGTTCAACTACAGACCCTCGCATAGAGAACTTCATGGCTGCTTTTCAGCCTGGAGCTCCTAGAGTTTGATGGGCGCCCGTCGACAGGCTCGGGACGCTGGCGCGGTTTGTTCGGGGCGCCAAATGCTTCCCCTTTAGGCTCCGGCTACTCCCTCGCGCCGCTGGGGACCGCCCATAGGCCACCCCGCGTTTTCGGGGCTCGCCAGAGCGCAAAGAGTATACCCAGCAGCACCCCGCCCCATGCGTACGCTTGGGTGGTAGCGTCCTCGAAGTGCACGGTTGCCACCAGCACGGCCAGGAGCGCGGCGGCGCCCAGCGCCGGCACCACGACGCCTTTGAGCCGCGCGGACGGATCGCCCAAAAAGCGCCGGACCGTCGCGGCCGCACTGAGCACGAACAATAACCCCAGAAAAACGGAGCTGGCGGTGACGACCGTATTGAGCTGCGCGTTGGCCGAGGTCGAGTAGCCGGTAATGAGCTGGCAGATCGTGGTGAGCACGCAGACGGCGCCCAGCGCCCAAAACGGTTCGTTACGCCCGTCGAGTTTGCCGAGCGCGCGCGGCAGCACGCGGTCGCGCCCCATCGCAAACACCGAGCGCGACAGATAGAGAATCGTCGTCCAGAGCGTCGACAGCGTCGACACCATCACGGCGCAGACGATCAGCAAGCGCCACGCGCCGCCGCCCAGCAGCCGGCTGACGTATTCGAGCGAATCGGCGGCGTTGTCGGCGAAACCCTTGGGCGTTCCGACGTGCAAGAACGCCTGCATGCAAAACACGAGCACGATCGTCGTAATCACCAAACCGACGATGCCGCCGCGGCCGGCGGCGCGCGGATCGTCGTTGATTTCCTCGCTGGTCGACGCCGAGACTTCCCAGCCGTCGCTCATCCAGATACCGAGCGTCATCGCGGTGGCAAAACCGGCGAACGTAATCGGAATCGCTCCGTTGCCGGTCGCGCTCGCCGCAGCGTGCACGACGGGGTGCGGCACCACGTACGACGCGACTGCCGCCGCCAGCAGAACCAGCATCTCGAATGCGAGCGCGACGAACGTTACGAGCGCGGTCGGACGCAAGCCGACGTACAGCAGCACGGTGCTCGACACGATCCAAATCGCGCCGATGCCCGCAACCCAATGCGGCTCCTGCGCGAGCTGCGGCGCGACCAGCTCGAGCGTGTAGCTGCCGGCCGGTACGGCGATCGCCATCGTGGCAAAGAAGTTCGAAAGGATCAGCAGCCACGCGCCGTACGCGCCGATCCAGCGCCCGAACTCCATGCGGATCCACGAGTACGAGGAGCCGGCGTTGGGAGCGACGCGCGACAGCATGGCAAACGATACCGCGATGCACAGCATGATCGCCGACAGTGACGTCAGCGCGAGCGGCGCGAACGCCCCGGCAGCCGCGACGACCGGCCCCATCGTCGATGCGAGCGAATACGCCGGCCCCATCGACGCCGACGCCAGCACCGAAACGTCGAAGAAGCGCAGCACCTTCGGCAGCTGATGCTGCGCGGGTTCGGGGATCGGTTTCGCGACGGCCATCAGTTGAGCGTTATCACGCGCGGCGTGAGGTGCAGCTCGTGAAGCACGCGCTCGTAATCTTCGGGCGTCACGTCGGCCCACTTCTTCCCCAGCAGCGCGAGCAGCGCCGCTTCGATGACGTTCGTGCCGAACGAGCGCCCGCCGAAGTCCGGCGTCGTCGTAATCAGCATGGCGACGCCGCGCTGCCGCAGCTCGTCGACGTTGGCCGGCGTCACCGTGTTGGTGAACACGATCTTGCCGTCGAGCCGGTCGGGCATGAACTGGCGCATGAAGTGAAAGTCGCCGGCGATGATTTCGGCTTCTTCATAATACTGCGGATACTTGGGCTCCGGGGGTTTTTCTTGCTTTTTGCCCGTCGGATAGAAGAATTGAAACGGCAGCTTGCACGCGTCGGGCAGATACTTTTCGGCCAGTTCCTCGAACTCGTGCAGGCCGCGCACCGGCTTGTCGAGGTCGAGGGCGAAGATGAAATCGCCGAAGAGCACGTCGGCGCCCGCGTCGACCAGCGCCTGCGCCATGCCGAACCGGTCGAGCGCGCTCACCATGAGCACCTTCTTCCCACGCAAGGCGATGCCGAGATCGTTCTGCATGAAACGCACCGCCTCGCGCTCGAGCGTATTCTTGAGCCCACTGCCGTCGACCGCCGGCGTCGTCTTGGCGGCTTCCAGCAGCCGCAGCCCGTCACGCAGCGCGTACCGGTGCTTGCCCGCGTAGAGGTAGACGTCGATGCCGCCCAAGCCGATCGCATCGACGTGCCCGTCGAGCTCCTTGACCTTGGCGATGGCCGCGTCGAGCTTGCCGTCGGTGCCGATCCGCGAAATATCGAACGGCTCGCCCATGAGCGTCACCTGCGCGCGATGGTCGCGCGTCGACGACCCCAGCGAAACGCTCACCACCGTTTTCACGCCACCACCTCACGCCGGCGTTTGGCAGCGGCGTTGCGGGTGGCGGCGATTTTTTCGGGCGTGATGGCGGCGTCGAACGCGCGCATGTCGGCCAGCGTGAAGCCGTCGCGCGCGGCGAGCGCTTCGATTTCGACGACCTTGGCGAGGTCGATGCCGCGGCCGAGCGTGTACGGTTCGAAGCGGCCTTCGAGCGCCAGCACCATCGTTTCGCTCATGCACGCGAGCGCCGTGCGCGGCGGCAAATTCAAATCGAAGTCGTTGCCCCGTTCGCGCACGCGCTCGAAACGCGGCGTCCCCGGCACCACCATGTTCCCGCCCTCGGTCACGAGTACGTCGGGACGCTCGAGCGCGACGCGGCGGCTGACGTCGTGCGGCAGCGACAGCTCGCAGACGACCGCACCGGTTTGCAGATCCTCGGGTTCGATAATATCTTGCGTCGACGACGTCGCCGTAAGCACGAGCTGCGCGCGGCGCACCGCATCGGAGATGTTCGTCGTGAACGACGTTTCGCACGGCAGAAGCGGCGCGTGTTCTCCGTGGAACTTGCGCAGCCGGGTTTCGTTGCGCGCCACCATCACGACGTGTTTCACGCGCGGCGCGATGAGGTGCACGCACGCGCTGCCGATCGAACCGGTCGCGCCGACGACGACGGCCGCCGCCGATGCGGGATCGATTTCCATCTCGCGAGCGCCGCGAAAGAAACTCTGCACGCCGGCGGCGATGGTGAGCGAGTTGCCGGTCGTCACCGGAATCGGCGAGCGCTCGTTGATCGTGACGCCGCCGTCGCCGACGACGGCGGTGAACGCACCGAGCCCGGCAACTTGCGCGCCGAGATCGACGCCGATCTGAATCGCTTTGAGAATGCGGCCGTAGACCTCTTCGCGCGGAAACTCCATCATCTGCTCGGGCAGCAGCGGCGCGGAGACGAACCAGCCTTCGATTTCACGTCCGTCGGGAGCGCGTACGCCGGTCACGTGCGCGACGTTCCACGGCGGCATCCACTCCATGATCTTGCGCACGATGGCATCGCCTTTGCCTTTCGCGCCCGGCTCGTAGCGCGCGACGTCTTCAAGCGACAAGGGATGAATCACGAAGCAGAATTTGTTCACGCGCGCTTCTCCGCTTCGGCCTTGAGCGCCGCCAGCATCATCTCGCTGTTTTCGCGTACCTTGCGCTGCAGGGTCGGGCCGATGAGCTCGGCCAGCGTCGGCACGCCGAAATCGTAATCGACGCCGAGCAGCACGTGCGTCGCGCCGTC
>JAFAHZ010000060.1 GCA_019236975.1 Vulcanimicrobiota bacterium
CGACGACACCGCTGCGCGCGGAAGCGCAAGCGGCGATGGAAGCGCACGCGCACGACGCCAATCCAAGCTCGATACATGCCGAAGGCCGGCGCGCACGCGCCGCGCTCGAAGACGCGCGCGCAACCGTCGCCGCAATCCTGCGCTGCCGCCCGAAGGAAATCGTCTTCTGCGGAAGCGGCACGGAAGCCGACAATCTCGCCGTCATCGGCATGGCACGCGCCGCGCGTTCGCGCGGAAAGCACGTCGTGGCGACCGCGATCGAACATCACGCGGTGCTGCGCGCGCTCGACGCGCTGCGCGAGGAAGGCTTCGAGGTTACGCTGATTCCTGTCAACGCGCGGGGCGTCATCGAGCGCGACGCGTTTGCGGCGGCGTTGCGCGCGGAGACCGTCGTCGCGGCGATGATGTACGCGAACAACGAGATCGGAACGATTCAGCCGGTCGGGCAATGCGCCGCCCTCGCGCGCGAGCGCGGCATCCTTTTCGTGACCGACGCCGTGCAAGCTGCGGGCGCGCTCGATTTGGACGTCGCGAAGCTGGGCGTCGATGCGCTCGCGATCTCCGCGCACAAATTCGGCGGACCAAAAGGTGCCGGCGCGCTGTACGTTCGCGAGGGTACGCCGCTCGAGCCCATCGTTTACGGCGGCGGACAAGAACGCGGCCGCCGCTCGGGGACGGAGGACGTCGCGGGCGCCGTCGGCTTGGCGCGCGCCTTCCAGCTCGCCGAAGGGGAGCGCGAGACGTACTTGGCGCGGCTTGCGGCGATGCGCGACCACTTCGAAGATGCGATTGCCCGGACCATCCCAGGCGTCATCGTCAACGGTCAGGGCGCCGCGAGGCTGCCCGGAATCTCAAGCGTGTCCTTCCCAGGCCTGGAGGCGGAGCCGTTGCTCATCGCCCTCGACCTGGCGGGGATAGCCGCCTCCGCGGGGAGCGCCTGCACGACCGGGGCCCTCGAACCCAGCCACGTCATCGCGGCCCTCGGGTTGCCGCCGGCCACCGTAAAAGGGACCTTGCGCTTCTCCCTGGGACGAACCACCACGGTCGCGGAGACGGCGAGCGTCGCAGCTCGGCTACGGGCAATTGTTGCCGCCCAACGCGAAGGTGCCGCCCTCTCGGTGTAGACTCTTCCTACTCAGGGTAACTCGGTTCTGTGCTCGTCTTTCGAGCACGCGGAGGTTTTTTGACGTGACGGGGACCGACTGGGCCGTCGTGTTTCGCGAGGTCGGTGTCGGGCTAGGCGTTCTTCTGATTGGGGTTGCCTTTCTGGTTGCCTCGATACAGTTGGGCCGCGTCCTGAACCGCCTCGGCAACACGCTCGACGAAGTCGACCGCCAGATCGCAACGATGGGCGTGCCGATCGCCAGAACGTTGGATCGCGTCAGCGGCATCGCCAGCACCGCCGAGCAAACGCTCGACCGTGCCGGGAACGCCGTCGGTCAGCTCGAGCGAATCGCTGCCGTTCTGGCCAAGGGTACGAACCTGGTTGGTTCGGCACTCGAACCCGCCGTCGTCAATCTCAGTTCGACCATTACGGGTATTACCGCCGGCCTTCGCCGGCTCGTTCGCGGTGAGGCAAAGCCGTGAAATTCCCGATCGGCTTCGTTTTTGGTGCAATCGTCGGAGCAGGCATCGCCCTGCTGATTGCGCCGCGCGACACGAAGCTTCCGGAGTCTGTTGCGGATTTGATGGACCGGGGAAAAGCAATCCTCGAGGACGCTCGTTCCAACGTCGATCAAGCTGTTTCCGAGGGACGTCGCGCCGCCGACGACCAGCGGCGTAACCTCGAAGCGCAGACTACCAGCTAACCCGCTAGAGAGCAGGAGAGATAGTGGATATTAAGGTCAACGTCCGTGAGTCCGAGGGAGACGCTTACGTCGTCGACCTTTCCGGCGAAATCGACGTCTATACGTCACCCAAAGTCAAGGACGCCATCACGGAGCTCATCGATCAGGGGCACTACAACCTCGTCATCAACCTCGAGAAAGTGCGTTACATCGACAGCACGGGTTTGGGCGTGTTGATCGGTGGGCTCAAACGCGTTCGCGAGCACGGCGGATCCGTCAATCTGGTGTGCACCAACCCGCAGATAAAGAAAATCTTCGATATCACGGGCTTGGTGAAGATTTTCGGCATCTTCGATGACGAGCAGAGCGCGATGAAAGCCCTCGTGTAATGAACGCGCCCGAGTTCGAACTCCAAACGCTTGGAGCCGTCGAGTTGCGCATCCCGGCGCGCGCGGAGTGGGTTGCCGTTGCGCGTTTGGCTGCGGCCGCGGTCGCGAGCCGCATGCGGTTCTCGGTCGACGAGATCGACGACATCAAGCTGGCAATCGCCGAAGCCTGCACGAGCTGCATTCAACGTTCGGAAGGTGTCGAAAACATCGACATTCGCTGGGATGCGCTGCCGGCCGAGCTGCGCATCACCGTCGTAGGCGACGGTCGCGGTCCGAAGCTGGAGAGCGTGAAGAACGGAAGCGACGATAAAGTGGGTGGTCTGGGGGTGTTCTTGATACGGGCGTTGATGGATACTGTTGAGTACGAGGTCGATCCCGAACGCGGGCCTCGCCTGGTGATGTCAAAAAGCGTTCAGCCCTAGCTCCGGTTATAATCGATGCACGCGTCCTCGCACGAGGAAGAACGCTGGGATCGCCAGCGCACGCGCGAAACGTTTACGCGATTCGTTCGGCTGCGCAAAGATCGCGAGCTCGGCAAGATTACGGCCAAAGGTACGGCTGACTACGAACAGCATCGAGCTGATCTGGTCGTCGCGCATTTAAATTTGGTGCGCTACCTCGCCGTCAAGTTTGCGAACCGCGGCGAAGCGCTCGACGATCTCATTCAAGTCGGTACCGTCGGGTTGCTCAAGGCGATCGACCGTTTCGACCTCGAGCGCGGCGTCGAATTCACGACGTACGCGACGCCGACTATCGTCGGCGAGATCAAACGCTACTTCCGCGACAAAGGTTGGGCCGTCAAGGTTCCGCGCCGGCTACAAGAGCTCAATCTCGCCGTTAATCGTGCGCTCGAAAAACTCACGGTCAAGATGGGCCGTAGCCCCACCGTTGCCGAGCTGGCGACGCATCTCGGGGCGACGGAAGAAGACGTGCTCGAGGCGCAGGAACTCGGGCAAGCATACAACCTGCTCTCGCTCGATACCGAGCTTTCCGGCGAAGGCGACAAGAAGTCGCAGACGCTCGCCGACTACGTCGGGCAAAACGATGCCGCGCTGGATCTACTCGAAGACAAAGCGAACCTCGAACGCGCCTTCGAGGTGCTCACCGGGCGCGAACGCGTGATTCTCTATCTACGCTTTTATGAAAACGTGAGCCAGACCGAGATCGCAAAGCGGCTGAACGTCTCGCAAATGCACGTGTCGCGCCTGCAAGCCAAGGCGCTCGAAAAGCTTCGCTCCGCCCTGCAAGAACGCTAAGCTATCACAGAGAACCCCGGCAGGTCGTGAAGAGCCAGGAACTTCGTAATTCGTTCGTCGATTTTTTTGTTTCCAACGGGCACAAGCACGTCGCGTCGGCGAGCTTGATTCCGGACGAGATGTCGACGACGCTTTTCACGATCGCGGGGATGGAGCAATTCGTTCCGGCGTTTCTCGGCGAGGAGCAGCCACCCGCGCCGCGCGCGGTAACCGTGCAGCGCTGCTTGCGCGTCGCCGGCGCCAAAAGCGATATCGAAAACGTCGGACGCACCGGACGCCACGGCACGTTCCTCGAGATGCTCGGAAACTTCAGCTTCGGCGACTACTACAAACGTGACGCGATCGTGTGGGCATGGGAGTACGTGACAAAAGTTCTGCGGATGGATCCGCAGCGTTTGTACGCGACCGTGCACGTCGGCGACGA
>JAFAHZ010000067.1 GCA_019236975.1 Vulcanimicrobiota bacterium
CGTGCGCGACGGAGCCGCAGCATTGATGCGAACGTTCACCGAACGGTTTGGGAACGGAGCGGCGCGCGCGTGATCGACTTGATCTACGACGGATACTGCGACTTTTGTATCCGGTCGCTGCGCGTGGTCAAAGTCTTCGACCGCAAGAACGAGCTTCGCCTCGTCGACGGCAACGTCGACGCTGTCGTCGCACAACGCTATCCCGCTCTGACGCGCCAGGATCTGGAAACGGCGATGTACGCATTCGCCGACGGAATCTACTACCGCGGGTACGATGCCTTCAGCCGAGCGTTTCGCGCTTTGCCGCTCCTGCGGTTCGCCGGCTGGTTAATGGAGTTCGCGCCAGTCCGCGCCGTGGGATTACGCGTCTACGATTTAGTTGCTCGGAATCGCCGTTCGTTCGGCTGCAGTTCCGGTGTCTGCAAAATTTGATTTGCGACGCACTTTCGTTCCGATAACGCCGAGCAGCTGACCCAGCCGCAGGCTGTCCTTCCACGTCGGCACCCGATATTTTTCGTCGGCCGGCGCGTAGGGCCACGCGTTGATGTATTTGGGATGCTCGAATCCCGCGCGCTCGAACCAGTTGATGACTTCTTCGACCGTGTGCTCGTGATGGTACGTAGGACCGTACCAATCGTAGAGGCAACATTTGCGGATCTCTTTGGTGTGCTGCTGTGAGAACCAAAAGAAGCGCTTGATGACGGAAGCCGCCGGCCGCGGGATGTTATTGAGATAACTCATCGCGTCGCAGACTTTGTCGAGTGCCGAAATCGGGAGCTTGTTGAGCGTTTGGCGCAGTACGCTATCCGACCACTGCAGCGGCTCGAACGTTTTGCGAAAAACGGCGACGTACAGAATGCCGCCGGGCTTCACGAGCGGCGGAAGCTTATCGAACGTCTCCTTCGTATCGCGCGTGTGGTGGATGACCCCGTGGCTGTGAACGATATCGAACTGCTCCGGCTTGAACGGATTGTAGTTGATGTCGCATTGAACGAAATGCGCGTTGGGAACGTCCTTGCAGAGCTCGGCGGCCTTCTCGACCGCGATCGAAAAGTCCATGCCGAAAAACGCCCCCGCGACCGGCGCCACGAACCGTGCGACGCGTCCTCCGCCGCAGCCCGCGTCGAGAAAACTCTTGCCCTTGAGGTCTTGCGGCGTCAAATCGGTGATCGTTTGGAACTCGTACGGGTCTTCGTCGCGCAGCCAGTTGTACGTGGTCCACTGGTGTCCGAACGAGTCGGCGTACACCTTGCGAAGATCGTCGGCAGATCGAATGTTTTCGATAAAGCGCGGGATGCCTCGAAGGATGGGAAACGTTCGCCCGCAATCGCCGCAACTAATGTTGCCGGTCTCGATCTCGCCGTCGCGCGCCGCATCGGCGGCAAGCGTCAGCGCTCCGTGGCAGTACGGACACCAAATGTAATCCATCAACGCAGGCTTCATACGGGGGTCCTTATTTTGCAGCGGGGACGCACCGCGCCCTTCCTAGCGGCCGCCGAACTGAAGAGGACCGACCTTGCGACCTTTCCCGCACCGACAAGAATGGTGCCGTCGCCCAGAGAAGTCAGGCCGGCTATGTCCGCCCCCGTCGCCGCCACCAACGCCCAAAGCGCGCCGCTTTCCCACGACCGCTTGCCTCCCAAGACGCTGCTCGTCACCGGGGGCGCCGGATTCATCGGCTCCAACTTCGTCCGCTACATGTACGAGCGGTATCCGAACTACCGCGTGATCGTACTCGACGCCCTAACGTACGCGGGCGATATCGATTACTTCGGAAACATCGCGCTCGACGAGCGGTTCGCGTTCCATTACGGCGACGTGCGCAACCGCGAGCTCGTCGACAAGCTGGTCGCGCAGAGCAACGTCGTGGTGCATTTCGCGGCCGAATCGCACGTGTCGCGCTCGATCGCCGATACCGCTTCGTGCGTGAGCACGGACGTGCTGGGCACCGATACGGTCGCCAGCTGTGTGGTCAAACACAAGGCGCATATCGACCGCTTCATCCACATCTCCACCTCGGAAGTCTACGGAACCGCACACGAGCAATACATGGACGAGAGCCATCCTCTCAATCCGTGCAGCCCGTACGCCGGTGCAAAAGCTGGCGCCGACCGGCTGATCTGCTCGTATTTCCTCACCTACGATCTTCCGGTGGTGATCGTGCGCCCGTTCAACAACTACGGTCCGCACCAGCATCTCGAAAAACTGATACCGCGGCTCATCACGAGCGCGATTTTGGGCGAGCGCATGCCGATTCACGGCGACGGCAGTGCGTGCCGCGATTGGCTCTTCGTGGAGGATCATTGTGCCGGGCTCGATGCGATTCTGCACGCACCGGTGGAAAAGGTTGCCGGCGAGGTGTTCAATCTGGGAACCGGCCGCGAAGCCTCGATCCTCGACATAGCCACGCTCATCGCGGACAAGATGAACTACGACAAGAGCCGGTTTTCTTTCATGACGAACCGCCCGGGACAGGTCGACTTGCACCGCGCGAACGTCGAGAAAGCCGCGCAGGTGCTAGGTTTTCGAGCGTCCACACCACTTTCCGACGGTCTCGACAAGACGATCGCCTGGTACGTCAACAACCGCAACATCTGGCAGCGGCAACTCTGGTTGCGGCATATCGAAATCGAGACGCCGGCCGGAAAGATTCTGCACTAGTTCGCCATGTGCGGCATTTACGGGATTGCGGGAAACACGGGACCGCAAGACGAGCCGCTCGTGCGCGAGATGGACGCTCTGCTCTACCACCGCGGACCCGACGAAAGCGGTTTTCGCCTTGGGCCGCTGGGCTGGATGGGCATGCGGCGGCTCGCCATCGTCGATCTCACCACCGGTTCGCAGCCGATGCACAACGAAGCCGGCGACGTCTGGGTCGTCTACAACGGCGAGATCTACAACTACGCGGACCTGCGCCAAGAGCTGATCGCGGCGGGACACACGTTTCTCACGCACAGCGACACCGAGACCGTCGTTCACGGTTACGAAGAGTGGGGCGACGCCGTCGTCGATCGGTTGAGCGGTATGTTCGCCTTTGCTATCTTCGACGAGCGCCGTAACCGAGTCGTCTTCGCACGCGATCACATCGGCAAGAAGCCGCTCTATCTCTGGCCGCAGAGCGATCGCATCGCCTTCGCGTCTGAGATCAAAGCCATCGCCGCCGATCCGCGTTTCGTCAAGCGGATGAACGACGAGGCGTTTTGGCACTATCTCACGTTTAAGAACGTGCCCGCACCGCTCTCGATCTTCGAGGGCGTCGTGCAGCTGCCGCAAGGGTCGATCGCCGTCTGGGAACGCGGCGAGCTGACCGTTCGCGAATACTGGAGGCCGTCGTTTACCGGCGGTTCGGCGCTCTCCGAGGAAGAGGCCGCCGAGGAGCTGCTACGGCTGCTGCGCGCTGCGGTGCACTCGCGCATGGTCGTTTCCGACGTCCCCGTCGGCTGCTACTTGAGCGGCGGCATCGACTCGAGCATGGTCGTGACGCTGGCGATGGAAGGGCGCACGACGCCGATCCAGACGTTCTCGCTCGGCTACGAAGAAGAGATCGCGCACAAAGGCGACATTCCGTTCGCCCGGATGATGGCCAAGCGCCTCGGCACGAACCATCACGAGCTGTTCCTGCACGCGCACGACGTGCTCGAGGCGCTGCCGCATATCGTGGACGCATTCGACGAGCCGTTCGGTGCGGTGACGTCGACGTATTACCTGTCGTCGCTGATTCGCAAGTACGTGAAGGTCGCGGTCGCCGGCGACGGCGCCGACGAGCTATTCGGTTCGTACGCAGCGCATCGCATGGCGTCGGTGCTGCCGGGTTTGCGCGCGGGCGGATCGAGCTACGCCTGGTTCGACGGCAATCGGGCATTGGCCGACCGGTGTGCCGCCGAGCCCGACTACGTCTGGCGCACGCGCTTCGCCGCCTTCACCGACGCCGAAAAGCGCGAACTCGTCACCGAATCGAACCGGTTTGCCGATTCCGCGGAGCTGCTGCGTCCGTTTTACGCTCGGGCGTCGTGCGACGATCTCGTCAACGCCACCTTAGAAGTCGAGTGCCGGACGCTGCTGCCCGATCAAGTCCTGACGTTCGTCGACCGCTTGTCGATGCAGCACAGCGTCGAAGTGCGCGCGCCGTTTCTCGATCGCAGCATCGTCGCGTTCGCGGCGTCGCTTCCCGGCAGCATGAAGGTGCGCCACGACGAAACCAAGGCGGTGCTCAAGCGCGCGGCGCGCAAGATTCTGCCGGCCGAGATCGTCGACCGCAAGAAAGTCGGCTTCGTGCTACCGATCGACGCATGGCTGTCGACGGCATTTCGGCCACTCGTGCTGGAAGTCACTTCACCGCCATGGCTGGATCACGGCTACTTCAACAAAGCCGTCGTCGACCGGTTCGTCAACGAACACCTCAGCGGTGCCGCCGACCATACCTATAAAGTATGGTCGCTCGTGATGTTCCAGCTCTGGTACGCAAAGATGATGCGCGGTCAGGACATCGGCAGTTCGACGGCCGCTTCTTGCAGCCGGTAAAGACGCCACACGTCGTGAAACGTCCCGTCCCAGAAGGCTTCGCCGACGAGCCTGGCTTCGTCGAGGAAGCCGGCTTTGTGAAACGCGGCGCGAGCCCGCGGATTACGCGCCATGACGAAAGCGTACACTTTGTGCAAGCAGGCCTTGTCGAACGCGTATCGCGCGAGCAACGCCAGCGCTTCGCTGCCGTAGCCGCCGCCCCAGCAGCGGCGCTCGCCGACAATAATTCGCACTTCAGCCCGCCGGTTGCGCGTATCGATATTCCACAGCCAGACGTTACCGACGTATTCGCCCTTCGCTTTATCTTCGATCGCGAACCAGACGGCACTCGGATTGTTCATGACGGCGGTTTCGAAGAA
>JAFAHZ010000122.1 GCA_019236975.1 Vulcanimicrobiota bacterium
CTATGCCGAGCCCGTGCGCTCCGCGGCGAAAGCGCACGTCTTCTTCGCCGCCGGCGCTCGCCGAACGCGCGAACCCAAACTCGATCCCACCGAAGCGCTCGAGGTCGAGCAGATCGCCGTTACAGACTTTCGTGAGATGCTCAAAGACGGACGGATCGACCACGGCCACACGCTCACCGCGGGTTACCGCGTCTTGGATTATCTCGGACGGTTGTAGTCCGGGCGCCTAAGGCGGTACGGTAATGCTGGCGGCGCGGTGCCGGCAAATCACCGTTCTGGTGCCGCGGATCGCGAGTACGCGCCGATTCGTGGCGTGGGCGAGCTCCACGATTTGCTCGACGCATTGCCGGCTTCGCCAATTCGGCCACTGCACGACGGCGAAGAGATCGCCCGCCGCGTTCACCGCAAACGGAAAGATGGTTCGGACCGACAGCACCGTTCGATAATCGTGGCCGGCGGCACCGTATTCGAGAACCGCCGAAGCTTTGGGGGGACCTTGCGCCAGCGCGTACGCGTTGCCCGCGGCATCGGCTTTCACGTCGGAAAAAAATGCGTAACCTTTGGGAAGGTCGAGAATGCGCGAGGGCGCGACGCGGCCGTTTTGGCCCGCAGGATATTCCGCTATCTGCGAACCCAAGAAGCTGCTGCCGCCCAGCGCGTACACATTTCCCGCGCCGTCGATAGCGAGCTGGTGAATCAGTCCGCGCCGCGGATCCACAATCAACCGGCGCAGCGGCGGAATTTTGCCATAACGATTCACCGGAAACTCATCGATCTCGAGCGTACGCGGAGGCTTGCCGAAACCGCTTCCGGGCCACTGCGCGACGTAAAAATTCTGCCGGAAGTCGGTTGCAAACGCACCGACGGTTCCGGGAACCCAGCGAAACGGCTTGACGGATCCGAGCGGCTTTGCAGCATCGCTAAAGCGCGTTAGGAAGCTCCAGAAATTTCCGGTCGCGTCTTCACCGTAAACGAACGCCGCGCCGAACGGGAAGAAGCGGCGGATCGGTTTGACGTTACCGTTGGCATCGGGGCCGAACTCGATCACGCCGTCCCTGCCGTAACCGACGATCGCCTCGGGCGCCGGCGGCAGCGTGGATGGCGGCGCGGCCCGCGGAAGCGCGGCGGTACTCCCGGAACACGAAGCGAGGACGGCCGCGCACGACGCGGCGAGAAGATGCCGCTTCAGTTCTTGGCCGCCGCGAGCGAATCGCTCTGCAGCTGTAAGACGGTCTGCGATTTGACGGTGTTATACTGCTCGCCTTGCTCTGACCGTTCGATGGTGAACTCCGAAATCGACGTCGGCAGCGTTTTGACCGCGTCGTAGCCGACCGTCGCGTTGATGTTGGTCGTGCGTTGATGAGCGCCCGTTTCCTTGACGACGCGCACTTCGTCGATCGTCATCACGCCGGCGGCATTTTTCGAAATCGTGTAGTCGGCAACACTCGAGATCGGGCCGTCGCGCTCCACGCGCCAGTGACCCTTGGCATCGAGCTGATTGGGATCGACGAAGTGCGAACCCAGAAAGCGCAGCAGGGTGAGCTCCTCCATGTGCACGACTTTGTTGGGATCGCAGACGATCGTCGTATCGCTGTACACGACGCACGTGGCGGGCGGCGCTTTGCGCGTTTCCTGGCCCTGCTCGCTGACGCTCACGACGAGCCCGGTATCGGTTTGCTCGCGCACCACGTCGACCGTGATCGTCCCTTTGTCGCTGGTACCGCCGCTGAAGTCGGCCATACCCGATGCGGAATCCGACGTGCCGCCGATTCCGCCGCCGCTCATCTCGTTATCCATTCCCGACGTGTGGACTTGCGTGTCGTTGCTGAGGCCCCAGGTAAACGAGTACACGAGATGGCGCTGCGGTGAAGCCGGCGTCGATTGGGCAAACGCGCTAATTGGCAACAACGCCGCAACGCCGAAGGCGCAAAGCAATCTCTTCATAGGGTGGGATTTCGGTAGCGCGAGGAACGGCGCCTAGGCGTAGGCGTCTATGTTGGCGCCGAGGCCGATCGAGGCGGCGAGTTGCGCGGCGACCGCTTGCTCCGCATTGAGGACGTTTTTGAGAACCGCCATTCCAACGGCGCCGGTCACGCCGGCGGGATCGCAGGTCTGAAGGCACGTGTCGAGCGCAATACCGGTCGTACTCACAATCCGTGTGAAACCTCCACCCACTATATCGGTAGCTAAGAACGAGATGTCCAGCATGCACCCCGTCCTCGCCCTCTACCTGAAGCTCACGGCCGCCGTGGCGATCGCGATCGTCGCGCTGCTCTTAGCCGCCGTGCTCCTGAAGATTCTCATCGTGGCGGCGCTCATCGCCGGCGCCGTCGTCGGAGGCTTCTTCCTCTACTCTCTCTTCCGCCGGCGCCGCCAGGTGCCGACCGTCAGGTAGCCAGCCACTCCTGGAGGGCCTCCGTCACCTTCTGCGGCTCCTCGAGCATCGGAAGGTGTCCGCTTGCCTGGCATACGACCAAGCGACCCTTCGGAAAGGCTGCTGCCGTCGTCCGCGCCTCTTCCATAGATATGACCGAATCCTGGGCACCGGCTAGGATCAATACGGGCGCGTCCAGATCCCCGGCAATATCGTCGGCCGCGACCCGCATGGCCATCCCGCGAAGCATGGAGGCGGCCCCTCGCGGATCGACCCGGCTCTCCAAATCGAGCGCGCGGCGCACGATCTCGGGACGATGCGATTGCGTTTGAGGTGCGAGCAATCGCAACACCATCTCCGGCTGCATCGTACCGCCGCGCTCTAACGTTTCCGCAGTTTCTCGGCGTTTTTTCGCAATTTCCGGCGTATCTGCGACGATACGGCTGCACACGAGCGCGAGACGCGACACGCGTTCGGCGTACATTCGCGCGAACGCTAACGACGCGTAACCTCCGAGCGAATGACCGGCTAACGCCGCGCGTTCGATGCCGAGCGCTTCGAGCGTTGCGGCGACGTCCGACGCGAGAACTTCCATGAGATACGGGCCGTCGGGAACCGACGACGCGCCAATGCCGCGCAAGTCCGGACGCACGACGCGATGCGTTCTCGCGAGCGTTTCCGCTTGCGCGTCCCAGACGTCGCGCGTCAGCGGAAATCCGTGGATCAACACTACTGCATCCGCGCCGTCGCCGTCGACGCGCACGTCGATGCACGCG
>JAFAHZ010000155.1 GCA_019236975.1 Vulcanimicrobiota bacterium
CACGGCCGCAAGTGGCCGGTTTCGAAGCCCGGATTGCGCACGACGTTGCCGGCCGCCTCGGGAACCGCATCGGTCCCCAACCGTTCGCGCGGCGCAACGATTGCGGGCAACGCAAGATTTTTGAGATCGCTCTGCATCACCGCCGGCTCTTGTGCGATCAGCAAGTCGGAATGCATCATCACGACGCTGCGCGCGTCGACCGCCGCAACGAGACCGGCGAGTTCGCGCGGGATGCGAATCGGCGTCACGTTGGCGTAACGCCTTCCGTAGCGTCCCTGAGCGAAGTCGTGAATTTCGGTTCCGAAAAATCGCTCGAATGCGGCGCTCGGGGCCGAAACGTCTATCGTAGTACGGTTAGGAAACGTTTGGTCGACACGAAATCCACCGGCACGCAGCGCGTCGGCGACGCGCTGCTGCTGCTCCTGCGTCGGTGAGAACCGCGCGACGAACTCGGCCCGCGTGAGGTAGCGCGCGTTCGGCGTCCGCGTAAGCGCAGTCGTGAGCTCGTCGAGCTCCGCTTGACGGTTGTAGCGCAATAACACGACTGCCGAGACGCGGTCGCCCGGTGCGCGGCGTCCGATATCTACGGGAGGGACGAACGGTATCGCCTCGCGTACGGCCGGTCGCTGCATCGGCGGGTTTTGCAACGCTTCGCTCTGCGGGAGCAGCGCGCGACCGGCGTAGCCGGAACAGGCGCAAACCGCACCGGCACATGCCAATGCGGCGAATCGACGTAGCGAAGCAGACATCGCGATACTCCGTCGCCACCCTTCGACAAGGCTCTGGGTGGCAGCATCGCCTTCGACAGGCCCGGGGCGACTACTTCCGGGGCGAAAGAAGCAAGCGTGCGGTTGGGTCGAGGGCGCGGCCGCGCCAGCGCAGTTCATAGTTGGCTTTACGAACGGCGTTGCGAAGACGAATGCTCGCGGGCTGCCGTGCGACGACCCGCGCCGTAAGGTCGTGGAACGTCTTTAGCTGCGGGCGCAGCGCCTCGAGCGTTGCACGCGCCGCGGGCGGATGCGTGCCGGTGAAGCGCAGCAGCCGCGGCCATTCCGGCGCGAAGTATTCCTCGACGTCGAAATCACCGAGCTGGTCTTCGCGCAAGACGCCGCCGGGTGCGCCGAGCGACGAGTAATGCCGGCCCTTTTCCGCGTGGCGGCGCGGCTCGAGCGCGTGGGCGTAATGCGCGTACACGTACGGCAGCGCGATTCGTCTCCCGTTCAATCCCCGTAACTGCTCGTGGACGTCGCCTTCCCACAGGATGCCCGGTTGATAACGGAAGAACGCCATGCGGCGCTCGATCGACGTGTAGTAGTCGAAGGACTGAAAGAAATGCCAGGTGTAGCCGTCGACGAAATCGCTGCCATCCGGTACGCGCGCGAGGTTACGCGCGATCGACGTCACCTCCGGGCCGTGCACTTCGTCGGCGTCGATAAATGCGATCCACTGCGCGCCGGCTGCATGCGCCGCATGGAGCCGAAGGCAGACGTTGCGGGCACGTGCAAAGCCGGCGAACGGCGTGCGGTCGACGATCATGCGCCCGCTGCGCCCGAACGCGCTGCCGCTCAGCGTTGCCGTATGCGGCGACGGATCGGGCCCGTTGTCGTTGACGACGAGCGTCCAAGCTGCGTTTTCGATCGACGCGAGCATGGCGGCGAGAAACGGCTCCTCACGCGGCCCTAAAATCAGGTGCGCGGCGACGCTTCCGCTGTCGAGTGGCATCGCTGGGCGCGTTCGGGAGCGGGAGCGGAGTTTCCGCCGGTCGCGCGAAAACGGCCGCGATGCCGGTTCCACTACGGCTCGCCGTCGACGCGCGCGTCGTTGCGGAAGATACGCGCGGCATCGGCCGTTATGCGCGCGCAATACTGCGGCGACTCGCGCGACGCGACGACGTCGATCTCACGCTCTTGGCGTTCGGGCCCTTCGCGTTCGCTCGGCGTCGCGCGTACGTACGAGCACTCGACTCTTCTCGCTTTTCCGTGCGTTCGCACGTGCCGCGCGATTGCGCCGCCGTCTGGCATCCGGCCAACGGCACCTTCTTCCGTTCGCGCCGGCCGAGCATCGTCACCATTCACGACGCCGTTCCGTTCCGCTATCCCGATCCCGACACCAAGCGCCGCGCGCACGCACAGCAACCGTTTCTCCGTTCCGTGACGACGGCGTCGCGCGTGATTGCGGTGTCGGCATTCGGGCGCTCCGAGATCGAAGGCGTCTTCGGCGTACCGGGCGATCGCATCGACGTGATCCATCACGGCGTCGAACCCTCGTTCGCTCCGGGCGCCGCATCGCCGCTTCCGCCGGGAGTCGTGCCGGGCCGGTACGTGCTGTTCGTGGGCGATCCCATCGGCGAGCCGCGCAAGAACTTCTTTCTCCTGTACGAAGCTTTTCGGCGCGCTTTCGCCTCTTCCGACGCGACGTTATCGCTCGTCGTCGCCGGCCCGCGCGCCCCGTCACTGCCCGGGGTCGTACACGCCGGAAATCTCGGTGAAGATTTAGCGACGCGGGGCGACGAGCGCTTACGCGCGCTGTACCGCGGCGCGATCGTGCTTGCGCTGGCGTCCTATCACGAAACGTTCGGCATGCCGCTGCTCGAAGCGATGGCGTGCGGCACGCCGGCCATCGCCTCCGAGGCCAGCTCGCTGCCGGAAGTCGGCGGCGACGCAGCGCTCTACGCGCCACCCGACGACGCGTCGGCGTGGGCCGACGCGCTGGTGCGCGTTGCCGGCGACGCCGCGCTGCGCGATCGGCTGCGCATCGCCGGGCTCGGGCGCGCGACGCATTTTTCGTGGGATTCGAGTGCGGAGGCGCACGTCGCGGTGTTTCGCCGCGCGGCCTCGTCAGAAGGGTGAAGCTCCTCGTACTCTGCGAGCGCGTCGACGACGAAGGCGGCACGGAGTCGTACTTGCGATCGCTGCTGCCGGCGTTGGCTGCGTCCGGTGACGACGTGCGCGTTCTCGCGCGGAGCGCGCGGCGGCCGGATGCGTACGGCGTTCCGGCGGAAGCGATCGCTTGGAGCGACGAGCACGATCCGCCCTCGGCGGCGGCGGCTTCCGCCGTATCGCAGGCCGCACGCGCGTTCGGCCCGGATACCGTCGCGATCCATAACGTGCTCGACGCAGCGGTACTTCACGCAGCATCGCTTTCCGGGGCGCGCGTGGCGTTTCACGTGCACGACCACCGCCCGTTCTGTCCAAACGGCGATCGCCTCTATCCGCAAGGCGGCGGCATCTGCGGGATTCCCATGAGCGTTGCGGGCTGCGGTTTTCATTCACTGGTCCACGGGTGTGCGTACGGACCGCGCCCGCGCACCGTCGGACTCGTTCGTTCGCGCGAGCGCGTCGCGAACTGCGTGCGTTCGTTCGGCGCGACGATCGTTTTTTCGCAGTACGTGGCAAACCTCGCGCGGCGCAACGGCGTCGATGCCGCGCGAGTGCGGCTTCTCCGGCCGCCGCTTGCCGACGCGGCGTACGCATCGCAACTCGCGCCGCGGCCGGATCGGGATGCCGTACTCTTCGCAGGACGCGTGATGCCGTCAAAGGGCGCGCGCTCGCTGGTGCGCGCGGTAGCGTGCCTGCCGGCGGCGTCGCGTCCGCTCGTGCGTATCGCCGGCGAGGGCCCCGATCTTGCGTCGGCGCTTGACGAAGCGCGCGCGCTCGGCGTAGCGGTCGAAGCCCTCGGCCGGCTCAGCGACGACGCGTTACGTGACGCGTACGATGCGGCGTCAATCGTGGCGATGCCGTCGACGTGGGGCGAACCGTTCGGCCTCGTCGGCATCGAAGCGTTTGCGCGCGGGCGGCCGGCCGTCGCCTACGATAGCGGCGGCATCGGCGAATGGTTGACGCCCGAATGCGGCGCGCTCGTTCCGCGCGGCGACGAAACGGCGTTCGCTGAGGCGATACTCGCGACACTCCAGCCGGTGCGGTGGGAAGCGGCGTCCGCGGCGGCCTTCGTAACGGCAACGCACTACCGGCTGGGCGATCACGTCGAACGCGTGCGGGCGATTTACGAGGGTGCGGCGTGAAACACGTCCACCTCGCGACCGCGCTGCTCGTGCGCGACGGCACAGTGCTGCTGGTCGCGTCCCACTACCCCAATCACGCGCAGCCGCTCTGGAATCTTCCCGGCGGACGGCAACGCGAAGGCGAGCTGCTCGCGCAGACGGCCGAACGCGAATGCTTCGAAGAAACGGGAATCGCAGTAACGGCGACGGAGCTCGCTTACGTGAGCGAATCGTACGATCGCGGCGACGAAACGCATTTCGTCAACGCGACGTTCGTTGCCGCGGTATCCGGCAACCCGGAACGCCCGCCTGCGAGCGACGGCGATCACGTGGTTTGCGTAGAGTGGGTTCCCATCGCCTCGCTTGCGGAGCGCATCGTCGTCGCGGTGGTACGCGAACCGCTGCTCGCCTATCTGCGCGGAGATTTTCTGCGGCGCTATGCGGGTTTCGAGGATGCCGGAATTACGATCCGGTGGCCTCGCGGTTCGGTGTAGTCCGCGTTTCCCAGCGCTCGCGTTCCAGGGTGTGCGCGATGACGTCGACCGGATGGCCGGCAAGCGTCGCGCCGTGCGGCAGCAGCCCGTCGTCTTCGAAACCGTTGCGCCGCAGCACCGCGCGCGAAGAGGTGTTCTCCGGAACGCAATACGCGCGGATGCGCTGCAAGGCGACGTGATGAAAGCCTTCGTCGACGAGCGCCGCTACCGCTTCGGTCGCGATGCCGCGTCCCCGATGCGTCGCCACGATGCTGTACCCGATTTCTGCGGTCGAACGCGTTCGCTCCGCGATACGCAACGAGACCCAGCCGATCGCGCCGGCCGCGTCGCCGGCGTAAACGAGCCACTCGAACCGGCCGGTCGCGCCCGGCTGTAGAGCCGACGGGCGTTCGCCGACCGCGACGACGAATTGGTCGAGGCTGAGATCCGGTAAGTCTTGGAAGTCGCGAAGATCGGGTTTCTGCAGCACCTCCCAGAGCACGCGAGCGTTTGCCGGGACCACCGGGACCAGCCGCAACCGTTTCGTGCGCAGGGTTCTCATCCGCGCGCTTGTCTTCGCGCCGCCGGCTTCCCCCTCTTGTCAAAACGGCGTGCGGCGTGATTGATCGCCGCGATGGACGGGTTTTCGGCGGCATATCGCGGCAGCGTCACGGCGCGCGTCGATTTCATGGCGACGGTCGCGTCGACGCCCCGCTACTTCGTGGGCACGCGTACCCACCGCACGCACGAGTCCTTCACTGCGTCGACCGTTGCCGGCCCGGTCCAGATCGTCGATAACGTCGACATCGCTCCGCGCTGCCCGGTTCGCGTCGGCGATTCTATCGAAGTGCGCGGCGAGATGGTGCACGACCCGGGAAGGCCTCCGATCGTGCATTGGACGCATCACGATCCGGCGCATCGCCACCCCGACGGATTCATTCGCCTACACGGGCACCTGTACGCGTGACGTCCGCGCTACCTCGTTCGAGCAGTTCCGGTATCGTGACGAAACGGTAGCCCTCGCGTTTGAGCGTTTCCACGATCAAACGCGTAGCTTCGACGTCGGCGCTGCGGTCGCAGACGTGCGGTGCGACGCGGGTACCGCAAACGATCCCGCGGTTACCGTCGTGCAGCACGACGATCGAGCCGTCGCCGACGTAACGGAGCACCCGCTGGGCGATGACGCTTGCCGGGGGATACTCCCAATCCTTTGCTAACGGAACGGACCACATGACGGGCGTGTATCCGAGCTTCCTCACTTCGTCGAGAACGAGCCAATCGCGCCCGCCGAAGGGCGGCCGCATGATGCGCGAATGCGTCCCCGTGGCCGCGAAAATCGCTCCGTCGGTGCGCTGCAGCGTATCGCGCAGCGCTTGCGGATCGTCGAGCACGAGGTGCTCGTGACTCCACGTGTGATTGCCCACGGCATTTCCTTCGCGGACTTCGCGCCGAACCACACCCGGATAGGCCTTCACTGCCTGTCCCACGACGAAAAACGTCGCGTGCACGCGTTCGCGGCGCAAAACGTCGAGGATCCCGTCGGTGTACGGCGGGTTTGGGCCGTCGTCGTACGTCAGCGCGACGACGCGTTCGTTCTTCGGCCCGCTGACGAGCGTCCGGCCGAAGATCTGGCTGCCGGGACTTTCGGCGAGTTCGTACGCCTCGAACGCGACAACGGCCGCAATGGCGGCGAGGATCGCACTGCGCGCGAGTTGCGCGCGTGCCGGGCGACCCGTCACGAGCAGCTGCTCCGACGGGCGCGAGCTTGCGCGGCAGCGACGTTGCGACGAAATTCATCGGGCCCAAATTGACGAAAATCTTGGACCACCTGCTGGTATCGCGGGTCGCTGAGCTGCGTGCTCTGCACGCGCAAAAGATCGCCCGCGGTCTTCGGGTTGACTTTTGAAAGATCCAGCGTGTACTGTCTTCCTGCGGTGGTAGCCCAATAGTCGGGGTTGGTAAAGGTAACGGTACGGTTGCCTT
>JAFAHZ010000194.1 GCA_019236975.1 Vulcanimicrobiota bacterium
CTCTTCCGGTTGCAGCCTGATCGTACGCGTTGAGGCGAACACCGATCTCAGCGGCACGTTTCCGATTTCCGAAGGCGACGCGGTGACCGTCAAGGGCGAATACGAATACTATCCGCGCGGCGGCGTGATTCATTGGACGCACCACGACCCACGCTACCGGCACGAAGCCGGCTTCATCCAAATCGGCAGCCAAACGTACCAATGAGGTTGGGTAGTGCAAGCTATGCTAGTTGTTTGCGGTAGCGGATCACGCTGAGCGTTAGGAGCACGGCGGTAAACAGCGCGAGTGCTAAGAAGTTCGGCCACAAGACGTCGAACGTGCTGCCTTTAACGAGCGCCCCGCGCGCGATGATCGCCCAGTTGGCGACGGGATTGGGAACGGTAAAGGGCTGCAGCCATTTCGGCATCGCCTCGATCGGCGTAAACGCGCCGGAGAGCGCCGCCAGCGGCGGATTGAGGAAAAAGACGGCAAGCTGAGCCTGCAGCGCGTTCTTGGCAAGCGTCGCCACGAACATGCCCAGAGCGATGCCGGAAAGCACGCAGAGCGACGCGCCCAGCACGATGAGGCCGAGGCCGCCGTGAAAAGGGACGCCGAAGACGAGGCGAATCGCTCCGACGGAAACGGTCGCCATGATTCCCAGCAGGATGAAGAGCGGAACGATCTTGGCAACGATGATCTCCGACGTCGTCGCGGGCGACATCAGCAACTGATCGATCGTTCCCGCCGAGCGCTCTTTGATCATCATCGTGGAGCAGATCATCGAACCGTTGAGTATCATGAGCATCCCGAGCACGCCGCACACCATGAACCACGAGCCGACGAGCCCCGGATTGTTGAGAAATGCCGGCATCAACACGACCGGACCGCCGGCGCCCAGAACGTGCAGCGTGCGCAAATTGTCGACCGAGATGATCTCCGAAGCGTAGCCTTGTGCGATTTCGGCCGTATTTGCATTGGTACCGTTGAGCAAGAACTGCACCTGTGCGACCTGGTGGCGATAAAGCGAGCGCGCGTAATCGTACGGGATGACGACGCCTGCGTCGAGCTTGCCGACCGTAATCGCTCGCCCCAGCGCGCCCGGCGACGCGTAGTACCCCTCCAGCTTGAACGCTTCGCTTTGCGTGAGCGCCGAAATCAGCTCGCGGCTCTCGGGCGTTTGCGATTCGTCGAGAATGCCCAACGGCAAGTTGGTGACGTTGGCACTGAGCACGAAGCCGAAAATACAGAGCTGGATAAACGGCGCCAGGATAGCGACGAAGGCGATACGGCGATCGTGCCGCATCTGGCGAAACTCTTTGAAGAGCAGCGCTCGAAAACGGTTGCCGAACATCAGTACTTCAGTTGCATGGAGCGCGTGCTGTGCCAGGCATTAGCGTAGAAGACCGCTCCGATTGCGGCAATGATTGCCGCTTTGTACCATACGGCGGACCAGCCGGCTCCTTGCAGAAACGCGTCGCGCACGATCTCGATGTAGTAGCGGCCCCAAACGAAGTTGCAGATCCAGCGCAGCTGCGCGGGAATGTTTTCGATGGGAAAGAGCAGCCCCGACATGATGAACACGAGCAGAAAGCCGCCCAAAGCAACGACGCTGATGGCGCCGAGCTGATTGGGAATCGAGACCCCGACCATCACGCCGAACGCCGCCACGCAGAAGGCGTACAGAATCGATCCCACGAGCAGCGGCGTCGGGTCGACGGCCAGCGACACGCCGAAGTACGTGAAGAGCAAGACGCCGAGCACCGCCGCCTCCGCGGCGAAGACGACCATAATTGCGAAGATCTTGCCGAGTAAGTATTCGTGGGCCGAGATGTTCGAAACGTAGATCTGCAGGATCGTTTTCTCTTCGCCTTCGCGTGCTACCGATAGCGCGGCCAGCAGCGTCGGAAAGAGCGTGAGCACGAGCACGAAGATGCCCGGTCCGTAAAACTTCTTCGAATCCAGCCCCGGATTGAACCAGAGCCGTACCACCGCTTCGACGCCGTCCTGCGGCCGGGTGACGATGCGCGCGTTGTACGCGCCGACGACCGATTGCGCGTAGCCGGCGACGAGCTTAGCCGTATTGGCGTCGGTGCCATCGACGAGCAGCTGAACGTTGGCGGCGCGATGCCGTGCCAGATTCTCACCGAAGTGCTGCGGGATAATCAGTACGCCGCGCACTCTGCTGCCGGCCAGGGCTCGCACGGGATTCTCTTGGACGGGCCACGAGACGACGTGGAACGTCAACGAAGCGCGAAACGCGTCGACCAGACGCACCGATGCCTGCGAGCCGTCGAGATCTTGCACGACCAGCGGCATATCGTCGACCGTAAGCGAGATCGCGGTGCCCATCAGGAGCAGCAAGAATGCGGGCAACAGGAGAGCCAGCGCGAGGGCGAGGCGATCGCGAACGAGCTGCGTTAGCTCCTTGCGCACCTGAGCGAAGATGCGCCGCATTACGCGGCCGTTCCGACGCGCTCGACCGCGCCGATAAAGACGTCTTCGAGCGAAAACTGCGCCTGCCGCACCCCGATCACGCCGCAGCCGGCCTTCTCGAGCCGTTCGCTCAGGTCGCGGATGGCCGCTTGCGGGTCGCCGTCGACGACGACGTGCAGCCGATCGCCGAAAAGCGATACGCGCCGGCGATCCATCGCAGCGTGCAGTACGTCGAGAGCGCGCCGCACGTCGCGCACGCGCGCCTCGAGTAGCGAGCCTCGTTGCCGCGACTTTACTTCCGTCGGCGTTCCTTGTTCGATGAGCTTGCCGGCGGCCATGAAGCCGAGCCGATTGCACTGCTCGGCTTCTTCGAGATAATGCGTGGTGACCAAGACCGCCGTTCCGGACTCGGCGAGCTGATCGATCATGCCCCAAAACGCGCGTCGCGCGATGGGATCGACGCCCGAGGTCGGCTCGTCCAAAAAGAGCACCGTCGGCTCGTGCATAATCGCCGAACCAAACGCGACGCGCTGTTTCCAACCGCCGGGTAAGCTGCCCGTGATCTCGTCTTCCTTGCCGCGTAGGCCCGCAAACTCGAGTACCCAGGCGATTTTCTCGGAGCGTACGCCGGGCGGAACGCCGTACACGCCTGCAAAGAACTCGAGGTTCTCCGCAATGGTCAAATCGTCGTAGAGCGAGAACTTCTGCGACATGTAGCCGACGCGGCGGCGAACGTCGGGAGACCGGACGTTGCCGGTCACGCCGGCCAGCGTCGTGGTACCTTGCGTGGGTGCGAGCAGCCCGCACAACATCCGTATGGTCGTCGTCTTGCCGGCGCCGTTGGCGCCGAGCAAGCCGTAGATTTCGCCGAAGCGGACGTCGAGGCTCAAGCCGTCGACGGCGGTGAACGTGCCGAAGCGTTTCGTCAGCGCCGCCGCGCCGATGGCGATTTCGGAGGTTGCGGAAACCGGCGGGCGCTGCATCGGAAACGGTCCGCACGGCGGCGCCGGATCCGTCGCGCGAATCGAAGCGACGAAGACGTTTTCGAGCGTGGGCTCGTCGGTGCGGACCTCGCCGACGGCGATCCCCTCGCCCGCGAGCACGGAAATCACGTCGCGTTCCACCACTTCGACGCGCGCGTCTTCGGCGAGCACGTCGAGACGATCGCCGAAGCGCTGGACGTCGATCACGCCGGGCCGCGCTTCGATGGCGCGCACGGCCGCGCCGACGTGGCGCAAGTCGTCCAGATATAACTCGAGACGGTGAGCGTGCATACTGGTGCGCAACCGATCGGGCGTGTCGAGTTCCTTGATTTCCCCCAGATGCATGAAGGCGACGCGGTTGCAGCGTTCGGCTTCGTCGAGGTACGGCGTCGCCACCAAGATCGTGAGCCCTTCGTCGGACAATCGCGCGAGCGAATCCCAAAACTCGCGCCGCGACACGGGATCCACGCCGGTGGTCGGTTCGTCGAGCAGCAGTACGTTGGGCTGGGGAACCAGCGCGCACGCCAGCGCCAGCTTTTTCTGCATTCCGCCGCTGAGGTTGCCGGCGAGGCGATCTTCGAAAGGCGCCATGCCGAAGAGCTGCAAGTAATGCCGGCCGCGCGCGACGACGGTTTCGCGCGGCGCCAAGCGCAGATCGCCGATGTAGCGAATGTTTTCCATGACCGTAAGGTCGTGGTAGAGCGTAAATCCTTGCGTGAGGTAACCGGTTCTTAGGCGCGCGTCGCGCGCCGACTGCCCGAACACCTCGGCTCGACCCGACGTCGGGTTCATTACGCCTGCCAGAATCTGAAAGGTCGTCGTCTTGCCGGCGCCGTCCGGCCCGATGAAACCGAAGATCTCGCCTCGCTCGACCTCAAAGGTGAGGCCGCGAACGGCTTCGATGTCCCCGTAGCGCTTGCGGAGATCGCGAAGCGCGACCGCTACTTCGGCCACGTGCCGCCGACGAGAATCTGTCCGTCAGCAGGCATGCCCGGCTTGGCGAAGCCGAAGCCGCTGCGAAGGGCCAGTTTTACGCCGAACACCTGCTGCACGCGATCGCTTTGGAAGTACGTGTTTTCGGGCGTGAACATCGCTTCGGGATCGATGCGCATCACGTAGGCGTCGAGCGAATGACCGGGATCGGAGTCGAGAAAAACCCGCGCCGATTGACCGATGCGAACGCGTCCGATTTGGCCTTCGGGCACGAAACCGCGCAGATAGACTTTGTCGAGATTGAGCAGCGTCACCACCGGGGTTCCCGCGGCGAGCACTTCGCCCGGCTCGGCCGTCCGCGAAATGACGGTACCGGAAAACGGCGCGCGAATGGTGAGATCGCGTAAGTTTGCGCGGGCTTGGGCGAGTTGTGCCATCGCGGCTTGCACCGCGGAGTCTTGCGCGTCGATCTGCGCTCCGACCGCGGCGGCCTGCTGTTGGCGCATCGGCGCGTTGGCATAACTGGCGGTAGCCGACGTCAGCTGGCCTTGTGCTGCCGCCGCGCGCTGCTGCGCCGCGCGCAGGGTGCTGTCGGCTTGCTGTTCGTCGGAAACCGCGCGCTTGCGCTGGAGCTCCGAGATATCGCCGGTCTGATACAGGCTGCGCGTCATCTTCTCGTTGTACGCGGCCAGCTTGTAGGCGGCTTCGGCCTGCGCGAGTTGCGACTTGGCGGCCGCGGCTTCGGATTGCGCGGCGCTGACGTCGCCCGTCGCACCCACGGTCGCCTGTTGCGTGCCGATCTGGGCTTGGCGCATCTGCGCCTCGAGCACCGGCACTTGTCGCTGCGCCACCGCGACGCGCGCTTGTGCGTCGGCGACGGCCGCACGCGCTTGCGCGTCGTCGAGCGTCGCGATCACCTCGCCGGCGGCGACGACGTCGCCCTCGCGCACGCGAATGGAAAGAACGCGGCCCGCTTGTTTGGATGCGACGGCGGAGTCGTCGCCTTCGATACGCCCGCTCAAATCGATGACGTTATCGGCGCCGTGCGCGCACCCCGCGCACGCCAGCAGCAGGGTGACGGCACCGGCGAGGGCAGCATGAAGGAGGCGTTGATCCATGCGAACACGCATCCGCGTCAGATACTGCAATGAACGAGCCCTGTCCCCTCACGAGAATTATCTTAGCGAGCGCGTCGCCGCGCCGGCTCGAACTACTCCGCAGCTTAGGCGTCGAGGTCGAGGTCGTTCCTAGCGACTATCACGAGCCCGAAACCCCCGGCTGTGCGCCCGAGGAACTGGCCGCGTTGCACGCGCGCGAAAAGCTCGCCTCCAGCCGCGCCAAAGTCGGACCCGTCGCGGTGCCGATCGTGGCGGCCGACACCGTCGTCGACGTCGACGGGGTGGCCCTAAACAAGCCGGCGGGTCCCGCGGACGCGACGCGCATGCTGCAGCTGCTCTCCGGCCGCACGCACCGGGTGCACACGGCGTTCTCGGTGGCTTTCCCCGGGCAGCCGGACCCGGTGCACGAGCGCTCGACGACGGTCGTTCGCTTCTACGCCCTCACGGCCGGGGAGATCCAAGCCTACGTCGCGACCGGGGAGCCGCTCGACAAGGCCGGTGCCTACGGCATTCAGGGGCTTGCCGCCGCGCTGGTCGAGTCAATCGAG
>JAFAHZ010000290.1 GCA_019236975.1 Vulcanimicrobiota bacterium
GCAAGGACTGGAAAACCGCGAGTTCGTCGATCGCGCAACGAGCGGCTTCGAGGAATACCGGGCCTGCGTCGAGCCGTACACGCTGGAGTACGCCGAGCGAACGACCGGGGTACCGCAATCGCTGGTTGCGGAGCTGGCGCGCGCGTACGCGGTTGCCGGGCGCGCGCAGCTGTGCTGGACGCTGGGCATCACCGAACATCATAACGCCGTCGACAACGTGCGCGCGCTCATCAACTTGGCGCTGCTTTGCGGGCACGTGGGCCGCTACGGCTCGGGCGTCTGTCCGCTGCGCGGGCAAAATAACGTACAAGGCGGCGGCGACATGGGCGCGCTTCCCGACAAGTTCCCCGGCGGACAAAACGTGGACGACCCCCAAACGCGCGCGAAGTTCGAACGCGCTTGGAACGCCCCGCTTCCGCCCAAGCGCGGCTGGAACCTCACGGGCATGTTTGAGGCGATGGAGCGCGGCGAACTCGATACGCTCTACGTCGTCGGCGAAAATCCGGCGCAATCCGAGGCGGATCAGCACCGCGCGCTACGGCTGCTAAGCGGTTTGCGCACGTTGATCGTTCAGGATATTTTTCTCACGAAAACCGGCCGCCTCGCCGACGTCGTCTTCCCCGCGTCGTCGAGCTGGTGCGAAACGGAAGGCACGGTGACGAGCAGCGAACGGCGGGTTCAACGCGTGCGCAAGGCGCTCGATCCTCCGGGCAGCGCGCACGACGATTCGGGAATTCTGTACGCACTTGCCAAACGGCTCGGTTTCGATTGGGGCGAGCCGGTCGCCGAACGGATCTGGGACGAATGCCGCAGCCTTTCGCCGTGGCACGCGGGCATGTCGTACGCGCGCCTCGAGGCGCTCGGCGGCATTCAGTGGCCGTGCTACGACGAGGATCATCCCGGCGAAAAATATTTGCACGGCCGCCTGTGGCAACATCCGATCGCGGGTCCGCGCGCGCCGTTTGCGGCGGTGCAGCACGATCCGCCGGTGGAGGCCCTCGACGCCGAGTTTCCGCTGCGCCTGACCACCGGGCGCCGCTTGGACTCCTTCAATACCGGCGTGCAGACCGGCGGGTATACGTCACCGCTGCGGCGCGGCGAGACGCTCGACGTCTCGCCCGAAGACGCCGCCGCGTACGGCTTGACCGACGGAACGCCGGTGCGCGTCACGTCCCGGCGCGGATCGATCGTCGTTCCCGCGTGCATCGACAAAGGTTTGCGTAAGGGACTCGTTTTTACGACCATGCACTTCAACGATGAGGTCGCGACGAATTTGCTGACGATCGACGCTACCGATCCGCAGTCGGGAACCGCGGAGTTCAAAGCCTGCGCCGTACGCATCGAACCTGCGAGCGAAGCGGTGCAGATTGCCTGACCTGCACTTCACGTCCGCAACGGCCTCACCGGAAGAACGTTCGGCGGTCGATGCGGTTGCGGCCCGCGCCGAACGGCACCTCCTGCTTCCAACGCTGCACGCGCTCAACGATCGCGTCGGCTGGTTGAGCGAGGGTGCGCTCAACTACGTTTGCGAGCGATTGAACGTTCCGCCGGCGGAAGCGTACGGCGTGGCGACCTTCTATGCGATGTTCTCGACCAAGCCGCGGCCGCCGCAGCTCGTCCACGCGTGTGACGACATCGGCTGCCGCAACGCAGGTGCCGAGCAGCTCATCGGCGCCCTCGAAACGAGCGGCGCGCACGTCCTGCGCTCGCCGTGCCTGGGGCTGTGTAATCGGGCGCCCGCCGTGCTCACGACGAATGCCGGCCCCGAGCCAGGCGCGATGCAAATCGCTCCGGCAACGCCCGATGCCGTCCGTCGACAAAATCCCTCCGGCGCTAACGACACGATCGGCGGATCGATGATTCGGCTGCTGCAACGCGTAACGAGCGGCGATCCGGAAAGCCTCGACGATTACCGGTCACGCGGCGGATACGAAGCGCTCAAACGGGCCTTCGAACTCGGATCCGCGCGCGTCATCGAAGAAGCGACTGCATCGAATCTGCTCGGGCGCGGCGGTGCCGCGTTTCCCGCGGGGAAAAAGATGGAAGCCGTTGCAGCCGCAGCGGGGCGGCCGCACTATCTCGTTTGCAACGCGGACGAGTCCGAGCCCGGCACGTTCAAGGATCGCGTGCTCATGGAGCGCGATCCGTTTGCGGTGGTCGAATCGATGACGATCGCCGCATTTGCCGCCGGATGCGAGCGCGGCTTCATTTACGTTCGCGGCGAGTACCCGCTCGCGGCGCAACGCCTACGGCACGCAATCGACGCCTGCCGAAACGGCGGATGGCTCGGCGACGACGTTGCCGGAACGGGATTCTCGTTTGACGTCGAGATCCGGCGCGGCGCAGGCGCCTATATTTGCGGCGAAGAGACCGCGCTGTTTAACTCCATCGAAGGCAAGCGCGGCGAGCCGCGCAGCAAACCGCCGTTCCCGGTGCACGCCGGCTTATTTGGTAAACCGACGCTCATTAATAACGTCGAGACGCTAGTTAATCTTCCGCAGATCGTACTGCATGGCGGTGCCGCCTACGCCGCAGTCGGAACGGCGGGTTCGACCGGCACGCGCCTCTTCTGCTTGTCGGGCAACGTCGCGCGACCCGGATTATACGAAGTGCCGCACGGCACGACGCTGGGAACGTTGTTGGAGATGGCGGGCGGCGTCGCCGAAGGGCGGGCGCTGCAGGCGATCCTCTTGGGCGGCGCCGCCGGATCGTTCGTAGGACCGGACGCCCTATCGATGCCGCTCACGTTCGAAGACGCCCGCGCCGCGGGCGCAACGCTGGGGTCGGGAGTCGTCATGGCGTTCGACGATCGCATCGATTTGCGCGACATCGTGCGGCGCATCGCGCGCTTCTTTCGCGAAGAGTCGTGCGGACAATGCGTTCCGTGCCGCGTCGGGACCGTTCGCCAGGAAGAAGCACTCGAACGCGCGGGCATCGACCTCGCTTTGCTCAACGACATCGCCCGAGCGATGCGCGACGCATCGATTTGCGGCTTGGGACAAACTGCCGCAAATGCCATCGCTTCGGCGAACGGTATCCTACGCGTGCTCCCTACGGAGGCAGTCCCGTGATACGCGGACCGATTCCAGAAGATCCCCCGGCACCGGCGCGCGCGCCGATCGGCCTAACGATCGACGGACGGGCGACGAGCGTCCCCGAGGGGGCGACGATCCTCGACGCGTGCAAGACGCTCGGGATCGAAACGCCGACGCTCTGCTTCCTGCAAACGCTCACCCCCGTGAATGCTTGTCGCGTCTGCGTCGTCGAACTCGAAGGGGCGCGCACCCTCGTCCCGGCCTGCGCGCGCAAAGTCGAGGCCGGGATGAACGTCCGCACCGATTCGGAACGCGTGCGCCACAGCCGCAAGATGGTGCTCGAGTTTCTCGGATCGTCGGTCGATCTTTCGACCGCTCCCGACGCGCAGCGCTACATGGCGAACTACGGCGCC
>JAFAHZ010000115.1 GCA_019236975.1 Vulcanimicrobiota bacterium
ACCAGCTCAACGTCACGGCGTGGGGCACCGGGAACACCAACGCCTCGACCGCTCCGATCGCAGGCGGCCCTGCTCCAGCGACCGGTCCGATCGGCCTCGACTTCCACGACACGACGTCGCTGGCGGCGAGCACCCAGACGCAGGCGAACGGTTCGTCCGCAACCGTGCTCGCGCAGAACGGTTACGCGGCCGGCATTCTGAACAACATCACGGTCGGTCAGGACGGCACGGTCACGGGCGCGTTCTCGAACGGCCAGACGCAATCGCTCGCGCAAGTCGCGGTCGCGACGTTCCAGAACGAGCAAGGTCTGCAGCGCCTGGGTTCGTCCCAGTTCGCGCAGACGTCGAACTCCGGGCTCGCGCAGCTCGGTACCGGCGGCAGCGGCCGCTTCGGTGCGATCATCTCCGGTGCGCTCGAGCAATCGAACGTCTCGATTGCGGACGAGTTCACCAAGATGATCTCGGCTCAGAACGCCTATCAGGCGAACTCGAAGTCGATCACGACGGCCTCGGAAGACTTGCAGACCGTTATCGGTCTGATCCGCTAGTCTTTACGAGGGGCGATGGGGCGGCCACGGAGGGCCGCCCCCTGGGGCCTCATTCGAGCGCCCCGAAACACCGATCAACCTAGTACCGTGATTCCTTTACGACGACTTAACAACCACGCGATCATGGTGAATCCCGACCTGATCGAATCGCTGGAGGCCACCCCCGACACGGTGGTCACGCTCACATCCGGCAACAAACTGATCGTGCGCGACTCGATGGACGAAGTTCGCGAGAAGATCATCGAGTACAAGCGCCGCATTTACGGTCCCGAGGAGGGCCAACCCGGCCGGGCGTAGCCCTCCAGCCAAGCGGGGCCTCCATCGTCCGTATTAAGCGGTATGGCGGCGGCGCCGATAGAACCCGTGAGCAGCGTCACTCCGGTGGCGCCACCCCGCGTCCGCCTCGTTAGGAAAGGGCCACATCTTGGATTTCGCGACGGTGATCGGGATCGTGCTGGCGTTCTTCGCGCTTGCGATCTCGGCGTACATCGGCGAAGTTGACGTCAAGATCATCTTCGCCCGCTACGAGGCCTTCATTCTCGTCTTCGGCGGAACGATCGGCGCGACCATGGTCTCGTTCCCGATGAAGACGTTCTGGCGCGGGCTGCGCGAGGGCGCGCGCACCGCGTTCACCGAGCCGGTCTATCACGAACGCGAAGTGATCGCGACGCTGGTCTCCTTCGCCGAGAAAGCTCGCCGCGAAGGTTTGCTCGCGCTCGAAAACGAGGCCGCGGCGCTGGAAGACGATTTCATGCGCAAGGGGATCCAGCTCGTCATCGACGGCCGCGATACCGACATCATCCGCAAGATTCTCGAAACCGAAGTTGCCTTCGTTCAGGAGCGCGCCTCGAAGGCCGAGGCCGTCTATATGACGATGGGCGGCTTCTCGCCCACACTCGGCATCATCGGTACCGTGCTCGGGCTGATCGCGATGCTCAAGGGGCTCGGCGAACTCTCCGGCTCCGGCAACGTCGCCGGCAAGCTCGGCCTCGCCACCGCGCAGGCGTTCGTCGCGACGTTCTTCGGCATTTCGCTTGCGAACTTGCTGTGGATTCCGCTCGCCGGCAAGATCAAAGAACGCACCGGCCAGATGATGCTGGTGCGCGAGATCATGATTGAAGGCATCCTCTCGATCCAGGCCGGCGACAACCCGCGTCTGCTCGAAGAGAAACTGCACGCATTCCTCGACCCCGAAGATCGCGAAACCGAAGTCGGCGCCGGCGGCGCCGTCGGCGAGCCGGGCCTGGCGGGCGCGTAGTTGGCGGTCAGCGGCGGCGGCTCGCGCCTGCGACGGCGCGGCGGGGAGAGCGGCGGAGGCGAGGGCGCCGGCATGATGCGCTGGCTGCTGACGTACGCCGACATGATCACGCTGCTGCTCGCGCTCTTCATCATTCTCTTCGCGATCTCGACGATCTCCAAAGTGAAGCTGCAGCGGCTGGCGACGGAGATCTCCGGCGGCTTCAACTCGGTCGATTCGATCAACAACCCGCCCAACGGCGGCACGACCGGCAGCGAGAGCGGCCAAACCGAAGAAGCGAACATGGCCTCGGTCAAGGCGCAGCTCGATCAGTACATCCGGGAGAAGAACCTCTCGAAGAAAGTGCAGACGCGCGTCGATCAGCAGGGGCTCGTCATCACGCTGCTCAGCGATAAGGCCTACTACAGTTCCGGCTCCGCCGACCTGCGGCCGGAGACGAAGCAGCTGCTCGATCAGGTCGCCAAACAACTGCGCCGGATCAAGAACGACGTGCGCGTCGAGGGCTACACGGACAACGTGCCGATCGCCACGGCGGCCTTCGGCTCGAACTGGGAACTCTCGGCGGCCCGTGCGACCGGCGTCACCCGCTACCTGGTGGAAACGGATCACATTCCGCCGACCCGCATGTCGCTCGCAGGGTATGGCGAGTTCCGGCCGCGATATCCGAACGACAACGACACCCACCGGCAGCAGAACCGCCGGGTGGACATCCTGATTCAGAACGGCAGCACCGCCGGTGCGCCGAAAGCCGAGGAGAACGCCTAGCCGTGTCGATGCTCTCGCAAGAAGAAATCGACGCGCTCGTCAACCAACTGGCGGCGCCGGATCCCGACGCGAACGCGTTCGACGGGCGCAAGATCAAGTCGTTCGATTTCCGGTTCAACAAGCGGCTCGACAAGTTTTCGAACAACCAGCTGCAGACGCTGCGCACGCTGCACGACAACTTCACGCGCCTGCTCAACAACTCGCTCTCGGTCTACCTCCGCACGCGCGTCGAGGCCACGATCGTGTCGATCGAGCAGATCTCGTACGGCGATTTCATCGCCTCGATCGGCATCCCGTCGATCCTCTCGATCTTCTCGATGGATCCGTTGCCGGGTTCGGGGATCGTGCAGGTCGATCTCAACCTCGTCTTCTCGATCATCGACCGGCTGCTCGGCGGTCCCGGCTGGTTTCCGAACAAGCTGCGCGACCTGACCGACATCGAGCGTACGCTCATGCAGCGCTTCATGGCGCGCATGCTCAACAGCTATCGCGAGTCGTGGAACTATCTCCTTACGCTCTCGCTGAAGATCGAGGCGCTCGATTCGAATCCGCAGTTCATACCGCGCATTATCCCGCTGGATCAAATCGTCGCGTACATCTCGATGGAGCTCAAGGTCGGCGATATGGCCGGCGTCATGAACTTCTGCCTTCCTTACCTCGTCCTGCAGTCGATCGGGCAGCAGCTCACCGACTTCCAATGGTCGCCGACCGTCATGGCGGGCCGCGGCATGACGGAAGAAGATATCGCACAGCTCACGCGGAACGTCGAGCGCGCCGGCGTCGAGATCGAAGTCGAGCTCGGCAAGACCATGGTGTCGCTGCGCGATTTGGTCGCGCTGAGCGAAGGCGATTTGGTGGTCTTCGATAAACCGACTACCGAACCGCTGATCGCGAAAGTGAACGATCGCGACAAGTTCCGCGTTTTCCCGGGATCGAATAAGGACCGCTTGGCGGTGCAGGTCGCGAACACGATCGAGAAAGAGGACGAATAGAGTGGCGGACATGCAACAACTCGCCGACTCGATGCTGGTTGCGGCCGGCACGGTGCTCGGGCGGTTGGTCGAACAGCCGGCGGCACCTACGGCATCGAAGCGGCACGATCACGAGGGGTCCATTCGCACCGACGGCGACGAGCTCGTAACGCTCGCCGAGATTCCGTCGATCGGCGCCAAAGTCGTCGTACGGTTTCCCAGCACCGATATGCAGTCCGTCGTCGGTATCATGCTGGGCGGAGCCGAAGGGCTCGGCGAGATGGGGCCGATGCAGCTCTCGATTGCGTCCGAAACAGTCTCGCAGATCGCCGTCGCCATGGCCGAAGCGCTCGCGAAGGATCTGAAGGTGACGCCGGACGGCATCCGCGCCGAGCTGTGCACCGACGCAACCGCACTGCCGCCGCCGCCGTTCGAATCGTACGAAGCGACGATTTCCGTCGGCAGCGATTTGGCACCGCACATTAGCATCGATTTTGCCGCCATCACGATGTCGAAGATGGGCGAGACGGTTGGCGAGCACGCACCGGCCGCCGCCGCATCGATTGCCGAACCCGTCGCCGCCGCGCCGAAGCCCGCGCCCGAGCGCAAGAAAACGCCGGCCGGCCCGCCGCCCAACGCGCAAAGCGTTGCCTACACGCCGATGCAGCCGACCCAAGTGCGCGCCGCGCAGCCGGGTCAAGCCAACCTCGACCTCGTTCACGACGTGCCGCTGCAAATCAGTGCGGTGCTGGGCAAATCGGTCATGCCGCTGCGCGAGGTCGTGTCTCTGCAGTCGGGAACCGTCTTCGAACTCGACAAGCTGGCCGCCGATCCGATCGATCTCTACGTGAATAACATTCTGATCGCTCGCGGCGAAGTCGTCGTCGTCGACGATAAGTACGCGGTGAAGATTTCCGAACTGAACCCGCAAGCGGGCTGATCCCGGGTGTCCACCGGCTTCTGGCTCAATTATTTTCTCGCGCTGACGATCGTCGCGCTCATGCTCGGCGGCCTCTACATTACCGTGCGGGGGTTGGCGCGGGGGCGTCTGCTGGCATCGGCAAATCGCCGCATGGTCACGGTGCTCGAGTCGACGATGCTCTCGCAGCACGCATCCGTTCACGTGGTGAAGGTCGGCGCGAAGTACATGCTGGTCGGCGGAAGTAACGGCAACGTCTCGATGCTGACGGAGCTGCCGCCGGAAGACGTTGAATCCTGGCTCGTCGCGGAACGCGAGAGCCTCGCGGCGAGCCGCTCGATGCTCAATCCGGCGCGTTGGGTCCGTCCGCGCAACCAATGACGCGGCGGGAACGCTGGCTGCGCGCGCTGCGCGTGCTGGGCCGTCATCGCGCGTTCTTCATCGGCTCGGCGCTCGCGATTACCGCTTTGTGGATTCTTCCGGCTATCGCAACTGCCCAAACCGCACCGACCGCGCCGACCGTTCCGCTGCCTTCGATCAACGTCGGGGTCGGTCAGGCGACGAACCCCAAACAAGTCGTGGGTGCGCTGCAGATTCTCTTGCTGCTGACGGTCCTGTCGCTGGCACCCACGCTGCTGGTGATGGTGACGTCGTTTACGCGCATCATCGTCGTCCTGGGATTCGTTCGAACCGCCATCGGAACGCAGCAATCGCCGCCCAATCAAGTTCTCGTAGGCCTGGCTTTGCTGCTGACGTTCTTCGTGATGAGTCCCGTCATCAAAGACGTCAACGGCCGCGCCGTTCAGCCGTATCTCAAGAACCAAATCAACCAGCAGGAGGCGCTCAACCGCGCCGCGGCCCCGTTGCGCACGTTCATGTTCAAGCAGACGCGCGACAAAGACTTGCAGCTGTTCTACTCGATCTCGAAGGAGCCGCGCCCGGCCACCCAGGCCGACGTTCCGACCTATATCCTAATTCCCGCCTACGTGATCTCCGAGCTCAAGACGGCCTTCGAAATCGGGTTCGCTCTCTACATCCCCTTCATCGTCATCGACATGGTGACGGCCAGCATTCTGCTCTCGATGGGCATGATGATGATTCCGCCGATCCTCATCTCGCTGCCGTTTAAAATTTTGATCTTCATTTTGGTCGACGGCTGGAACCTGACGGTCGCGGCTCTGTTCCAGAGCTTCCGGCAGTGAGTTTCGCCGATGCAATCGGGCTCGGGCGCGAAGCCATCTTCGTGACGCTCCTGGTGTCGGCGCCGGTGCTCATCCTGAGCATGCTGGTCGGTCTGATCGTTTCGGTTTTCCAAGCGGTAACGCAGATCCAAGAGCCCACGCTGGCGTTCATCCCAAAGATTCTCGTCTCGGGCTTGGCGATTCTCTTTTTCGGCCCGTTCATGCTGGCTATCCTCACCGATTTCGCCAGCCGCATCTTTGCCAACATCGCCCACATTCCGATCAAGTAGCCGCCGTGATCGACGTTTTCGGCGTTACCTACGCGCAGCTCGAAACGTTCTTTCTCGTTCTGATTCGCGTGTGGGCGATGCTCTACGTCTTCCCGATCTTCTCGGCACCGCAAATTCCACACCAAGTGCGATTCGCACTCGGCGCGCTCATCGCCATCGTGCTCTTCAAGGTCGTTCCGGTAGTATCGCTCGAGCCGAACTTCTACGCTCTCGTCGCCGCCGTGATCGCCCAGATCGTCCTCGGCATCATCGTCGGCTTCGTCGCATCGCTCGTCTTCGTAAGCATCATGTTCGCCGGCGAGCTGATCGACCTCCAGATCGGCTTCGCGATCGCCAACGTCATCAGCCCCACGACGCAGCAGAACATTACGATCATCGGCGAGTTCGAGCTGGCCATCGCTACCCTCGTCTTCTTGGTCACCGACTCGCACCATCTCCTGATTCAGGGAATCGCCGGTTCGTTCAACCTCGTCCCGCTGCCCTACATCAACCTCGACCCGAGCGTGATGAACAACGCGGTCACGTTTTTGAGCATCGCGCTACTCAACGTCTTCAAAATCGCCGCTCCGCCGGCCGCGGCACTCTTCATTACGAACGTCGGGCTCTCGTTCATGGCGCGCGTGGCACCGCAGATGAACGTCTTCGTCATCGGCTTCCCGCTGCAAATCGGCGTCGGTCTATCGGTACTCGGTCTGAGCCTCGGACTGCTCGGCATCGTCGGTCCGGACATCTTCCACGACGTAGCCAACCAAATGGACGCGGTGATGCGCGGCCTCCGTGTGTAAACTCGTTTGGGTGGGCGCTGTTGGAGCTCGTACGGGCATCCCCGTCTGGAAACCGCTCGGCGCGGCACCTCCTTGTGCCGCGCCTGCTCGTGTGCTTTTTCGCAACGGCCAATTGAAGTCGACATCCTGTCTATTGCGAAAAAGTCACACGTTTCCTGACGGGGACGCCCGTACGAGCTAAGAAACTAGCAGCAAAAATATTTAAATTGGCCGATGTGGTCGCTTCCGGTCTCGACGAAATAGATCTGATTGTCGGGACCGAGCGTCATCGTGCCGGGCAACGAGTTGGCCGTCGGAATTTTATACAGCGTAACCTTCTTCGTCGATATGACGAAGCGGCCGATTTCGTTGCTGGCCGGGTCGGAAAAATAGAAGTTCGTGTCGACGCCCTGAATGAGCGAGGTCGGCGCGATGGCCGGCGCGAGCGAGTACTCGTTGGTGACCTTGCCGGTCACTTCCATGCGCCCGAGTTTCTTAGAGTTGCGCTCGAGGAACCACAGCGCGTTATCCTGCGCGCTGACGATACTGCTCAGACCCGCATTTTTGGTCGGAATGGGAAACTCGGTGAGCGTTCCGCACGCCGCCGTACCGGTGAGCGGAAGACGGCCGATGCGATTGCTCGCACCCTCGGTGAACCAGAGGGCGCCGTCGGGGCCGCTCGCGATGGCGTTTGGCTGACCGCCGACGCCGCAGGCCGGGCCGACGATCCCGCGCTGGGAGACTTTCCAGACTTTGTTTTGAGGCGGGTCGGCGACCCACATATTGCCGTCCGAGCCTAACGTGAGGGCGGTCGGCCGCGCCGTCGCGTCCAGCGGAAACTCGGTGACGATCGGCGGCGTCGCCAGCAGCGTGATCTGGCCGACTTTGCCGATCGCGGTTTCCGTGAACCACAGGTTGCCGTTCGGACCCGAAGTAATTTGGTTGGGGAAGGCGTTCTTGGTGGGCGTCAGCGGTTCGGGCGTCGAGATCTTCCCGTTGGTTTGGAGATTGCCGAGCTTGCTCGAGGCGCTTTCCGTAAACCAGAGACTGTTGTCGACCGACGTCGTGACGATGCCCATCGGCCGGCTGGAACCGGTCGGAATCGGGTATTCGCTGGTGACGCTGGGAACGTACGGCGGCGGGGGCGTCGCCGTGCCGGAGGTTAGAGGGGTGCCCTTGCCGCAAGCGGCCAACAAAGCGGCAGCAAGGAAGCCTAAAGCGCTGGCGCGCAGCATCGATCCAAACACGGGGTCTCCTTATTGGCAGGCCGGCGCCGCTTTCCCCCATGCGGAGTTTAACGGCCAATGAGAGCGCTGCCGAAAACTTGGAAGAATGGCCAGACCGGAGCAAACCGAAAAGCCGACTCCGAAACGGCGACACGAGGCGAGGCAACGCGGCCAGGTCCCACGCAGTCAAGAGCTGCCGGGGTCGGTCATTTTCTTTGCCGCCGTGTTCCTTATTTACGGCTTCTTCGAGCGTGCGCTTGCGGCCGTCGAGGCCTCGGTTCGGGGTGCCTTCGCGCATATTGGCTCGCACCAGGAACCGACGATCCATTCGGCATGGCTGCTCATGCTACAAGCCATGGAGCCCATTGGGCTCCTGCTGCTGATTCTTTTCGGCGTGGCATTCGTGCTAGGCGTGGTCGCCAACGTCGCCCAGTTCGGTTTCGTCTTTTCCTTTAAACCGCTGCAGCCGAGCTTCTCGAAGATCAACCCCATTACCGGCTTCGGGCGGCTCTTCTCAAAGCAGATTCTCGTCAACCTCGCCAAACAAATCATCAAGCTCGCCGCGGTCGTCATCATCCTCTATCAGAGCATCTCGCAGAATCTCGGATTTTTGGCGCAGGTCGGTCAGACGACGCCCAATTCGGTCGTGACGATCGTCGCCAGTGTCGTCTTCACGATCGCCTGGAAGTTCGCGCTGCTCCTGGTCGTGGTCGGCTTGCTCGACTACGTCTGGATGCGTTACCAGTACGAAGACAGCCTCAAGATGACCAAACAAGAGGTCAAAGACGAGTGGCGCCAATCCGAGGGCAATCCCGAAGCCAAAGCCGCGCTCAAGCGGCGGCAGCGCGAGTTCGCTCGCCGGCGCATGATGTCGGCCGTCCCCCGCGCTACGGTCGTCGTGACCAACCCGACGCACTACGCGGTGGCGCTGGAGTGGAACGAGCTGGAGATGGAGGCGCCGGTCGTCAGCGCCAAAGGCGTCGACCTCCTCGCAAAGCGTATCCGGCAAATTGCCGAAGAAAACGGCGTGCCGATCATGGAAAATCCGCCGCTAGCGCGAACCCTCTACGAGAAAGTGGAACTCGACCAGGCCATTCCGCCCAATCTCTACGCCGCGGTGGCGCAAGTGATCGCCTTCGTTTTCAAACTCAAACGAAAGACGATCGCATGATTGCAATAACCGGTGGCCCGGGGGGCGAGGAGCGCGAAGCGCGGATTCGCCTTTTGAAACGAAAGACTATCGCATAGCATGGCATCGTCCGCACCCGTCAATCAATCGTTCGTCGGCCGCGTAGGCCAGGCGCTGCCCCTGGTCATCGCGGCGGGCGCGGTGGCGCTCGTCATTTTGATGATCGTGCCCATCCCCGCGTGGCTGCTCGATATCTTGCTCTCGATCAACATCATCTTGGCGCTGGTCATTATCGGCACGAGCCTCTACACGGAGAACGCCCTGTCGTTCTCGGTGTTCCCCACGCTGCTGCTGGTCGTAACGCTCTTTCGCCTCTCGCTGAACATCACGGCGACGCGCCAGATTTTGCTGCACGGTTACGCGGGTGAGGTGATCAACTTCTTCGGACAGATCGTCGTCGGCGGCAACTATGCCGTCGGCTTCGTCATCTTCCTCATTCTCGTCATCATTCAGTTCGTCGTCATCACCAACGGCGCGGGGCGCGTCGCCGAAGTCGCGGCCCGGTTCACCTTAGATGCGATGCCCGGCAAACAGCTCGCCATCGACGGCGATCTCAACGCCGGGCTCATCACCGAAGCCGAAGCGCGCCAGCGCCGTAAGGATATCCAGCGCAGCGCGGATTTCTACGGTGCGATGGACGGCGCGAGCAAGTTCGTGCGCGGCGACGCGATCGCCGCGGTCATCATTGTAGCCATCAACACGATCGGCGGCTTCATCGTCGGCGTCGCGCAGCTCGGCCTGAGCGTCCCGGAATCGCTGCAGCGCTTCACGCTGCTGACGGTCGGCGAAGGTATCGTCACGCAAGTGCCGGCGCTGCTGATCTCGACGGCGACCGGTATTATCGTCACGCGCGCGGCCAACGAGTCGGATTTCGGGCGCGATATCAGCCGCCAGCTGACGGCGCAGCCCAATGCAATTCTGATCGCCGGAATCTTGGCCGCGGTTTTCGGCATCGCCGGATTGGCGCGCTGGCTGCTGCTGCCGCTCGCGGCGTTGATGTTCGTCTTCTATTTCTACCGCCGCCGGCAAATGGTCATGGCGCCGACCGAGGCCCAACTCGCCGCGCAGAAAGCCGCAACGGCGGCGCCGAAGCCGGCCGAAAGCGTCGTCCCGCTGCTCTCGTACGATCCGATGGAGCTCGAAATCGGCTTCGGCCTAATTCCGCTCGTCGATGTCAACCAAGGCGGAGATCTGCTCGAGCGCATCACGCTGATTCGCCGCCATTCGGCCCGCGATCTCGGCATCGTCGTGCCGCCGATTCGCGTGCGCGACAACCTGCAGTTGCGCCCCAACGCCTACGTCGTGAAGATCTACGGGTTGGAAGTCGCGCAAGCCGAGGTCATGGTCAGCCGTCTGCTGGCGATGAATCCGGGCACTGCGACGGCCCCCATCGACGGCATCGCTACGACCGAGCCCGCATTCGGCTTGCCCGCCCTCTGGATATCGGAAGGCGCGCGCAGCGAAGCGGAGATGGCCGGCTATACCGTCATCGATCCGACCAGCGTGATTGCGACGCATCTCACCGAAATCATCAAATCGCACGCACCCGACTTGCTCGGGCGCCAAGAAACGTCGGCGCTCCTCGACAACGTCAAGTCGCACTATCCGGTGGTCGTGGAAGAGCTCGTTCCCGGCTTGCTCACGGTTGGCGAAGTGCAGCGCGTCCTGCAGAACCTGCTGCGCGAGCGCATCCCTATCCGCAACCTCGTGCTCATTCTGGAGACGCTCGCCGACGCCGCACGCGTGAGCAAAGACATCGACTTTCTCACGGAGAAAGTCCGCGTGGCGTTGGCTCGGCATATCTCCGCCGAGTACGCGGAAAACGGCCTGCTGTCGGTCATAACGGTCGATCCGCGGCTGGAGGCATTGTTGGCAGAGGCGGTTCGGCGCGGGGAGGATGCCTACGCGCTGCTCGATCCCAACACGGTGGCGCGCGTCTATACGTCGCTTACGCGCCAGATCGCAGTCGCGCAGAATGCCGGCCTGCAGCCCATCGTCCTGTGCTCGCCGTCGGTACGTGTGGCCCTCAAACGCTTGACCGAGCGCGCCGCGCCGCAGCTGGTCGTGCTGTCCTACTCCGAAATTCCACCGGGCCTGCGCGTCGAATCGATCGGACAGATTTCCACCACCGACGAAGCCGCGCCGGCGGGCGTCCCAAGCTAAAGCGCCGTGCTGAAGTCGCTGTTCGGGTCACGCCCCGCCTTTACACCGGCCAAGCTGCCGCAGCGGAACTCGTCGGTCGACGTGATCGTCGGCGGGCGCCCCGCGCGCACGGTAACCGTCGACGAGTGCAGCGAGAAGGGCATCGTCACGCGCGAGGTCGTCGGCCGCGCGGGCGAGCCTGCCGTCTTCGTCTACGCCGCGCCGGCCGGGCGCTTCCGCCTGCAAACCAAAATCTCCGGCGTTCGCGGCAACAACACGTACTTCGATCCGCCTAAGCGCGTAGAGCTGGTCGGCGCGGCCTCCAGCGCGCAAAAGCGCTCGAGCGTGCGCCTCGACGCACTCGTCAACGGGGCGTGGCGCTTCGCTCCCAACGGCAAGGGGACGGGCGAGTACACGCGCGCGACGATCCAGGACATCAGCCGCGGCGGGTGCGCGCTGAATACCGACCGGGAACTGCGCGCTGGGACGTTAGTCGAGGTGAAGCTGAACCTGCGCGAGGGGAAGCCCCCGCTGATCCTGCTGGGCGAGGTGATGCGCCACCACGAGATCCGCACCTCGGGCAAGCACTCCCACGGGCTGCGTTTTCACGGCGTGCGGCCCGAGGAGGACAACGCGATTATCGAGTTCATCAACCGCAAGCAATCCGAACTGCGCAGCCGCGGTCTCGCATGAGGACGAGCGTGGCGGGTTGCCTTGCACGCCCTGTCGAAAGGGCCGCACCAAGGGGGGCGTCTTTTCGCCCCTTCGTATCGCACCTTCGCTTGTGGAGCTACGGATGAGCAAGAGGGTCCTCATCGTCGACGATGCGGTCGTCATGCGAATGATGATCAAGGGGATATTGTCCAAGAACGGATTCGAGGTCGTCGGCGAGGCGCAGAACGGCGTCGAGGCTGTCGATAAGTACAAGCAGCTGACGCCCGATCTCGTGACGATGGATATGGTCATGCCGGAGATGGACGGGATCACTGCCGTCAAGCAGATCATCGCGCACGATCCCAACGCGCGGATCATCATGTGCACCTCGATGGGTCAGCAGGCGCTGGTCGTGGAGGCGATTCAGGCGGGGGCCAAATCGTTCATCACCAAGCCGTTCCAGCCGCCGAAGATCCTCGAGACGATCAACAAGGTACTGTCATGAGCCAATCCCTCAACCTGAGCGACCTGCAAAAGGACGCCCTGAAGGAAGTCGGCAACATCGGTGCGGGGCACGCAGCGACGGCGCTCTCGCAACTGCTCAACGCAAAGATCAACCTCAGCGAGCCGCGCATCGACGTCATCAAGTTCCGCGATCTCGCGTCGCGCGTCGGTCACGAAAACCGCACCGTCGCCGCCCTGCACATGTACGTCCGCGGCGAGGCACCCGGCCAAATGGTGGTCCTCTTCGATCGCGAACAGGCGCTCGACTTCGTCAGCCAGTTTCTGCATCGCGTGATCGGCGATATCCAAATCTTCGATTCGATCGCCGATTCGACGCTCAAGGAGCTCGGCAACATCATCGCCGGGTCGTATTTGACGGCGATCATTCAGTTGACGGGAAGCAACCTGTTGCCGTCGGTGCCGACACTGTCGTACGGCACCGTGCAGGCAGCGTTCCGCACGCTCATGTCGATCTTGCCCGATCAAGACGTCTTCCTCATCGAGTCCAGCTTCCTCGATAAGGAAAGAGAAGTCGCCGGTCAGTTCATCCTCATACCGGAAACCGGATCGCTCGGTCCGCTGCTCTCAGTCTTCGGCGTCGAGTAACTCTCCGTGAGCGACGAACTCTTCAACCGCGAAGAATTCGTCGCGTACTTTCGCGACGAGGCCGAGGAGCTGCTCCAGCAGATCGACGCCGATTTGCTCAAGCTCGAAGAGTGCGTCAATACGGGGCAGACCGACCCCGAGATGATCAACTCGCTGTTCCGCGCGCTGCACACGATCAAGGGCAGCGGCGGGATGCTGGGATTCACCGACGTTCAGGGCCTCGCGCACAAGCTGGAAAATCTCTGCGACCTGCTGCGCAAAGATCGCATGCCGTTGTCGGAGACCGTCGTCGACCTGCTCTTTCACGGCCGCGATTTGCTCACCGATTACGTCGAATCGGCCGTAACCGGTGCGCCGCCGCCGAGCGGCGTCGCCGAGTACACGTCGCGTCTGGATCAATTCGTCGCGATCTACGAAGAGACGTCGCACGTCATCGAAGGCCGCACCGGGCCCGAGCTCAAGTTTGAGGACGCCGCCGGCGGGGCGGAAAACAAACAGGTCAGTGGCGCCGAGGTGGACGCCTTCGAAGCGGAAGTCGCGCGTTTGCTGGCCGAGGCCGAGACGGGTCAACCGGTCGCGGCACCGCAGCCGGCTCCGGAGCCTGCCGCGCCGCCCCCGGCTGCAGAAGCCCCCGCGGTCGAAGCACCCGCGCAACCCGAGGGGGCGGCTGCAAAGCCTGCGGCCAAGGGCCAAGACGCCCAAAAACGCGGCTCCATTCACCAGACGATTCGCGTCGACATCGAACGGCTCGACGCTCTGCTCAACCTCGTCGGCGAGCTGGTGATCAATCGCACGCGCATCTCGGATATCGCGAACACGCTCGAGCGCTTGATGAACGATAGGGCGACGGCCGGCGACTCCACCATGGGTGCGTCGCACGCGATCGTCGCGCCCCTGGCCAAAGATCTCGCCGACTCCGCGGCGCTGCTCGCGCGCACGACCAACGAAATTCAAGAGTCGATCATGAAAGTGCGCATGGTGCCGATCGGTCAGGTGTTCGACCGGTTTCCGCGCCTGGTACGCGACGTCGCCAAGGCGCGCGGCAAGGAAGTGCAGCTGCTGATTTCCGGCGCCGAAACCGATCTCGACAAGACGATCGTCGACGAAGTCGGCGAGCCGCTCATGCACCTGCTGCGAAACAGCGTAGATCACGGTATCGAACCGCCCGACGTGCGACAGCAGCGCGGGAAGGGACGTGCCGGGACGATTCGCTTGAACGCGTATCACGAGGGCAACCAAATCATCATCGAGGTGACGGACGACGGCGGCGGGATCGACCTCGACAAAGTGCGCGCTCGCGGCATCCGCCAGGGGTTGATCTCTTCCGAGGACCGTCTCACGGATCGCGAACTCATCGAGTTGATCTTTACGCCGGGCTTTTCGACCGCAGAAGTGATCTCCGACGTCAGCGGCCGCGGGGTCGGCATGGACGTGGTGAAGAAGAATATCACGCGCCTCAAGGGCATCTTCGACGTCGACAGCGTCTCCGGACAGGGCACGCGCTTTACGATCAAACTTCCGCTGACGCTGGCGATCATTCAGGCGCTGCTGGTACGTGTGGTAGACGAGCTGTACGCGATTCCACTGGATTCGGTGATCGAGTCGCAGCGCGTCGAAATGCCCGACGTGCGCACGGTGCACGGCCACGAGGTGATCACGCTGCGCGGCCAAGTCGTCCCGCTCGTACGCATTGCCGATTTCTTCGAGCTGGGCGGAGCGCGCGATCCGGAGAAGGTGATGATCGTGATCGTCGGCTTGCAGGGGCGGCAAGTAGGCCTCGTCGTCGATTCGTTTGAAGGCGAGCAGGAGATCGTTATCAAACCGCTCTCCGACGTCGTCGGGCGCATTCCGGGCATTTCCGGCGCGACGATTCTCGGCAACGGGTCGATCTCGCTGATCATCGACGTGCACTCCCTAGTGAGCGACGCCTACGTCAGCGGCAAAGCGGCGCGAGCCGAGTTCTCGGGAGTATAACCAAACATGGCCGACGCGAGAGAGCAAGCGCAGCAGCTATCCGGCGAGGTGGTTCAGGTCGTTTCATTTCGCCTGGGCGGCGAAGAGTACGGCGTCGACATTTCGCAGGTGCAAGAAATCATTCGTATGGTCGAGATCACGCACGTGCCGCGAGCGCCGCATTTCATGGAAGGCGTCATCAACCTGCGCGGCCAGCTCATCCCGATCATCGACCTGCGCACGCGCTTCGGCATGCCGCGCATCGACGCGACCAAGAGCACGCGGATCGTCGTCACCGAGATCGGCAACAAACGCGTCGGTATCGTGGTCGACAGCGTCTCCGAAGTGCTCAACATCCCGATCGAAAACGTCGAGGACGCCCCGGAGATGGTGGCCGGCGTCGGCACCGAGTACATCCAAGGGGTCGGCAAGATGGGCGAACGGCTGATCATCATGCTCGACCTGACCATGGTCATCTCCAGCGAGGAGAAGCAGGCGCTGGAGACCGTCGAGGGCGCCACTCCCTAGCTGCTCGGGGTGCCCGTCCCTCGCTAATTCCCTGTTTAATCGCTCGGGCCGGGCACCCGCTCGCTCGTAGGTCGTACATCCTACTCCTAAAATATTAGTTGACAAGGGCAGACTGATCCGTTAGGATACAACTAAATCTTTAGGAGGAACCCGACTTGGCCCGTAAGCCCTCGAAAACCCTGACGGAAGCCGAACTCCGGCTCATGGACGTGCTGTGGGAAAAAGGCAGCGCAACCGTCGCCGAAGTGACCGCCGCCCTGCCGCCCCCGCCCATCGCGTATAACAGCGTGCTCACGACCATGCGCATTCTCGAGCAGAAGGGGTACGTGACGCACGACGAGGCCGGGCGAGCGTTCATTTATCGCCCGCTGGTGGAACGCGATCAGGCCGCTCAAAGCGCGGTCGGCCACGTTCTTTCACGCTTTTTTGACAACAGCGCCGGCGGCCTCGCGTTACGCTTGATCGAGCAAGAGCGCCCGTCGTCTGACGAACTCGCGCGGCTCAAGGCGCTCATCGAGCAGTACGAGGAGGAACGCTAATGCCCGCTGCTCTCACCAACGATTTCATCGCCGTTGCCGCTCCGATTGCCGCGATCGTCGTGAATGCGTTGTGGGAAGGCGCGCTGCTCGTCGCCGGCGTGTGGCTGGTGATTCGCGCGCTGCCGCGGCTCAATGCGTCCACGCGCTACGCCATTTGGTCGGCGACGCTGGCCGCCATCGTGATCGTTCCGATCGCGACGACGCTGCCGTTCCTTACGACTACTGCCGTCGCGCAAACGTCGTCGTCCGCGGCCAAGCCGCCGGCGACGGAGCGGCCGGTGGGGGCGCCCATGGTGACGCACGCCCTCACCAGCTCCGTCTCCCACGCTTCGACGCCGGTGCAATCGTCACCGGCCGTACCGCCGCGCTTTCACGTGACCATGAGCGTCCCCGTGGCCATCGGTATTTTCGCGGCATGGGGTCTGCTGGCGCTGGTTTCGATCGTGCGCCTTGCCATCGGCCTCACCCGGCTCGAGCAGCTCAAGCGCGACGCGCTGCCGCTGCCGGTCGAGTACCGCGACGCGATGGTTCGCTGGACGCAGGCCAATAAAGGTTCGCGCGAAGTCCGCTTGTGCGTGAGCGACGAAACCGACGTTCCGGTCGCCGTGGGCCTCTTCGATTCGATGATTCTCATCCCGCGCGCGCTGCTCGAGCGTCTGTCAGAAAACGAAGTCGACCAGATCAGTCTGCACGAGCTCGCGCATCTGCGTCGCGCCGACGATTGGACGAACGGGTTTCAGCGCATCGCGGTAGCGCTGCTCGCCTGGAATCCTGCCGCGCTGTTCGTTTCGCAACAGCTCGATCTCGAGCGCGAAGTCGCATGCGACGATTGGGTCCTCTCGCTGACCGGGACGGTGCGTCCGTACGCGCTGTGCCTCACGAAGATGGCCGAGACCTCGAGCTGGCCGCGCCAGCCGATGCCGGCACCGGGCGTCTTTGCGACGCGCAAACACATCTCGCTGCGCATCGAGCGTCTGCTCGGCGCTGGGCGCAACATCGCTACAACGCTGTCGCTCGGTCCGACCGCGCTGGCGATCGCCGTCGTCGCGACGCTGTCGCTCGCAATCGCCGCGGTCGCACCGTCGGTTGCCGCGCCGTGCCTCCAAGTCTTCGTGCCGGCGCCGCCGCAAATCGCGATTCCAGCGGTTCCGGCGATCGCAACGATCCCAACGCCAAAAGAGAAGATCATCGTGCTGCGCGAAGCGGTGCCCGCCGCAGCTTCGGCTGCAGGCGCGGCATCGGCCGCAGCGGCTTCCGCGCCCGCTCGCGCGGCCTCAGTTGCCGCCGTCCCAGCCATTCCGCCGATGCCGCACATGCCGGCGCACGTTGCCGGAACGATTCACGTACCGCAGATCGACGTGCACGTGCCGGCGGTGGACGTCCACGTGCCGCCGATGGATGTCCACGTGCCGGGTATGACGGTTCCGATGCCGCCGGTGCCGTCGATGCCGTCGACGCACTCGGTGGTGGCGCAAAACGTGCATCAGTGCAGCGGCTGCAACTTCAGCGGCGTCAACTGGTCCGGTAAGGACATGCGCGGCGCGCAGCTCAGCAGCTCCGATTTCAGCCACGCCAACCTTGAAAACGTCGACTTTTCCGACGCGAACGTCACCGGTGTGGACTTCAGCGGAGCCAACCTCCACGGCGCGCACTTCCGTAACGCGCGTATGAGCGGTTGCGATTTCAGCAACGCTAACCTGACGGGCGTGGACTTCGCGGGTGCGAGAATGTCGGGCTGTCAGTTCACCGGCGCGTCGATGTCGTCGCCGGAACTGCGGACGGTGCTCGAGAGCTGCACGGGTTGCGATTTCTCCCGCGCGACGCTCGCCGGTGCCGATATGTCGAACATCAAGACCAGCGGCATCGACTTCAGCCGCGCCAATCTCAACGGCGCGAACCTGAGCGGATCCGTATTCACCGGCGTCGACTTCAGCCACGCTACGATGAACGGCGCGCACCTCGATGGAGCGACGTTCAGCGGCTGCGATCTCAGCGGCGTCGATCTCACCCACGTCGATCTCACTCACGTCAAAATGATCGGCACCGATTTTTCCAGCGGCTCGTCTGAATCTTCGGAGTCACCCAAGCCGTAAATAGATCGGCGCGCACGACCTAGCGCGCATCCCCGGTACGTAAAAAGCGGCCTCACGCGGAGGCCTTGGTTCCCTGCATCCCTTTTGATCCCGATTTATCTCCAAAGGAGCGGCAAAAGCATGATCGCAACCCTCGCAGCAGTGCTGATCGCCGTGGTCGCCGGCCTGCCGTCGAACTGCATGGGCTGTTCCTTCGCAGGACGGGATCTGCACGGGGCGGACCTCTCGGGCGTCGCGTACCTCGGCGCCAGCTTTGCCCGCGCCAATCTGCGCGAAGCAAATTTCCGTAACGCGGATCTGTCCGGTGCGTCGTTTCACGATGCGGATCTGCGCGGAGCCGACTTCAGCGGTGCGAAGCTCAACGGCATCAGCCTGCGCGGCGCTCGTCTGAACGGCGCGCGATTCGACGGGGCAAAGCTGGCCGGTATCGATCTGCGCGGCGTTCTGGACGCGCTCGACGATACCGATCTACGATCCGTGCTGCGGTATTGCATTGGGTGCGATGCCGAAGGTGCCGTCGTCGCGGGCCGTAATCTGGCGGCGATCGACGTCGTCGGCAGCAATTTTCGCGGCGCAAAAGCGGGCGGAACGCACTTCGACGGGGCCGATCTCGAAGGCGTCGACTTTCGCGGCGCCGACCTGCAGAACGCGGTATTCTTGAACGCGCGCTTGTGCACGCGGCAAGGCGATGGACGCATCGGCTGCGCAAACTTGCGCGACGCCGGCGTTCGCGGGGCCGACTTTCGCGGCGCGCAGATTTGCGAAGGCTACGAACCCCACCGCTGCGGCGACCTCAACGCCGCGACCCTCAAGCAGTACGCGCATTCGGATCTCAATGGAGCCGTGCTTCCGTGAAACGTCTGACGCTCGCGCTGTGTATTGCGCTCGCGGCGACGACCGTCGCGCACGCGTACGGCGCGTATCCGCAGCTCGCCGTCCCCGATTTCGAGGCGCCGATGGAGCCCGCGACTGCCGCCGACGGCTGGGCGAAAGCGGCGAACGTCAAGCTTGGCTGGGACGTCGTTCACGTACACGGGTCAACCGAAGCGACGACGGCGTACGTCTCCACCGACGGGAAATCGTTGTACGTGCGCTTCGACGCGCAGCAGCGCGAATCGATTTCGGCCGCGCAGCATACCAACGACGTGCTGCTCACCGGCGACGACGCCGTGTGGATCGATCTCTGGCCCAACGGCGCGAGCGGCTATATGTACCAGTTCCAGGCCAATCCCAACGGTTCGCACTACGAAAGCTCCTCGGAGAACACGAGTTACTCTCCGAGTTGGGAGTCGCACGGTTCGGTACACGACGGCGGCTACACGGTAACGATGCGCATTCCGCTGGACGTGATGCGCGGCGTCGGCTCGACGCAGACCTGGAAGGCGCAGTTCGTACGCTCGATTCACGCGACCGGCGAGGAGCAAGTATGGTCGTACGACTCGGCCCAGAATAACGTGGACGACTACGCACGCGCCGGTACGCTGACGATGCCGCAGCTCAGCGTGACTCCCGCACGGCCGAAGCCGCGTCTCGCGACGTACGTATTGGCCGAAGGCGCGTCCAAGACGATCGGCGGCTCGACCAGCCGCGTCGGCGCCGACCTATCGATTCCGATCACACCGACGGCGTCGTTCTACTCGACGTTCCATCCGGACTACTCCAACGTCGAGCTCGATCAGCAATCGATTTCGCCGACGGTGTACGCTCGCTACTATAGCGAGGTGCGGCCGTTCTTCACGCAAGCCGCCAGCTTCTACAATAACTTCAACTGCGACGCGTGCCCCAACATTCAATCGCTGTACACGCCCGCGATTCCGACGCCGCGCGAAGGCTACGCCGTCGAAGGCAAACAAGGCCCGATCGGCTTTGCCACGTTCGATTCGATCGGTGACGGCCGCAGCGATATCGCCAGCGTCGTCGACTACACGTCACCCGACCAGCGCTGGAGCGGGACCGTACAGCGGGTCGCCGTCAACGAAAGCGCGCTACAGGATACGACGACGGCGACCGGGCTCGCCTATTACGATCTCAAGCACCTTTCTGCATATTTCAACTACGGCCACGACTCGGGCACCAACGTGGTGGCGGGCAATCAGGGGCAGTGGTACGATTTCGGCGGCGGCTGGGCCAACTCAACGTTCGGGTTCTTCGGATCGACGCGCAAGATCGGCCAATACTTCAACCCCGTCGACGGTTTCATCTCGCATCCGGGGATCGCCGGGTACGCGCTCTACTCCGCGAAGATCTGGGATTTTGCACCCAGCGACAAACTCGAGTCCGTCGGCGTCGCCGGATTTCTGGACCGCTACCAAGGGCCGACGCAAGGTCAGGCGCAGAGCGATAACTCGTTGCTGCTCGACGTGCTCACCAAAAGCGCGTGGGATTTCCAGCTCTTCTCGGGATCGAACTACTGGCGCTTCGGTGACGTGCTCACGCCCGTCTCGCAGAACGCCGGCTTCCAAGTCACCTACCATAGCGGGCTGACCACGAACAATCCCGGACAGTTTCCCAATCACGGATCGTCGGCGTATCCGACCAGTATCAACTACAGCACGGGTCACTATGGAAACGGGACGCTCGATACGTGGTTCCGCAACTCGACGATTCGTGTCGGCAACCGCGGAGCGCTCACGCTCGCGCTCGACGACACCGCGCAGTATCTGAATCATGGCTCCAGCAACATTCAGTGGTTCGAAAGCCTCAGCTACTCGTACCAGGTCAACAGCAACTCGTCGTTTGCGGTGGGATTGCGCAGCGTGATCGGCATGCCGCCGATTCCCAACGGCGGCGGCGACTGCATGGGCCGCTGCTCGAACGTGTCGCTCGCCTATCACTTGCGCTTGCGTCACGCCGAGCTGTACGCAGCGTACGGTAATCCGAATACGCTAACGACGGTACCGCAAACGATATTGAAACTCATCTTTTACGCCGGTGCAGAAAAAGGGACGTGATCTTCATCATGCTGTGTCACCACGCTGGCATTGTGAAACCTCGACCTCAGCCCTGCGTACATGTCGCGATCGATCGAGGCATGTGCCAGTTCACCGTCACACATCGACAGAAGGAGATCGTACCATCGTGAAACGTTCCATCCTCGCTCTCGCCGGCGCAGTGGTCCTTGCCGCGAGCGCAGCACCGGCGTTTGCCGCCACGTCGCTCAACGTGCCGGTGATCGCTTCGGCGCCATCGCTCGATCCGCACGCATCCAACGCGTTTGCCAATGCCGGCACCGCAAAACTTTCGTACACCGCCACGGGTGCAGCGGCCGACGAACCCGCAACCGTGCACGTCGTGACCGATAAGACCGCGCTGTACGTGCGCTTCGACGTACCGCAGCGCGAACAACTCATCGGCTTTGCCGGCGGCGATTCCGTCGCCGTCGATTTGTGGCCCAACGGCGCGAGCGGCGACCGCTATCACCTCGGCGTTGGCCTCGACGGAAAACCCACCTCGGACAGCACGCCGAATACGGCCGGCTGGGACGTCGCGGAAGCGTCGTACAGCGGCGGCTACACCGTGACCATGAAAATCCCGATGAGCGCCGTCGGCAGCGATAACTCGCACGTGCAGTTTTCGCGCTGGATCTCGAGCACCGGCGAAGAGCAACTTTGGTCGCACGAAGGCTCGTCGAACGATGAGGTTGCGCAGGCCGGCACGCTGACCTTCGCCTCCTCGCTCGGCAAAAACTAATCGAAACGCCGGCCTAAACAAGCAGGCCTCCCACGCCGTCGGGGGAGTAGAATGGAAGCGATGACCAGGCTTCTCCCCGCGGTGTTGATCGTAGCGCTCGCTACGGTCGCACCCGCTCCCCCGATACTCGCCGCCGGCGCTCCGGCTCCCGAGGCGACTCGCACCCCTCCTCCGACGATCTATCACCTCATCACGCGTCCGCTCTGTAGCGAGCTGCACAAGCACATCGCTCCGGCGGTCGCGATGATTTTGCAGAACGATGCGCAGATCGGGAAGAGTCCCGAACTCTTCCACCGTTGGAATCAGGGCGCGCTCTACGGCAACGACAACAGTGCCAGCAACGAGCAAGGCATGCCGTCGGGCGTGACGATGTCGGGCGATGCCGCAAACGGCACGATGACGCCCTCGCAGAACATGGCGCTGCTGGGTATGGAGAATCTGGTCGGACCGATTGCCAACAACGTAATTGCCGTGCAGAAGATGCTCGACACCCCAGCCCTAACGCAAGGCACCGGCAACGTCGAAGACGACAAACGGCTGCAAGAGCTGCGCGCAAAACTGCTCAAAGCCTTAGCGTCGCAGCAAGCCGCACTCGATATCATCAACGGCTTCGTCGACACGCAGCAACTCGCCGACATCCAGCACTCCGGCGAAGAATACATCGCGGCGGTCGATCAAAAAGACTTTACGGCCGGTCACGGCATTCAAGGAACCCCGACGCCGATGCCGGGTACGTACAATCCGAATTCGGCCGGCATCGGTCCGAATCCGTACAGCATCGATCTTGCGACGATTCCCGGCCTCACGCTCGGCTACAATCCGGTCACGCGTCTCATCGACGGACTGCACTGGACGATGGACGAAACGCAGAAGCGCGAAAACGAAGCCGCCAAATCGGTGATGGAAAGCGCGTCGCTCTGTTCGAATAACGCGCCCGCCGCAACGCACAACTAAATCCCCGGCTCGGCGAAGATCAGGCGTAATAATCGTAGACGCTGTCGGGGCCGGCGATGTCTGCGTTATCGGGAATATCGGCTAACACTTCACCAGGCCGATCGATGCGCTGCGCGCGCTCGACGTTAAAGGTTTTCACCGGAAGAAACCCGGTAACGACGTCGGTATAACCGGGCGTCCCGAGGGTGGGACGGCTCGTGTACGGCGCGATCGCGAAGAGATCCAAAACATCCATGTTCGGCGCTCCTTCCTCGGATTATACAGCGAGCGGGTATGCGGCCGGATACCCCGTGCGAAAAGTCTTGACTATCGAACATATGTTCGATACCATGGATGTCCCATGGCGACCGCGAGCCCGGCTCCAGCGACCCAAAATCCAGCCTTTGCCGCGCTGAAAGCCAAGCTTGCCGCCCTCGCCGCACCGCCTACCCGGGTCGAACCCGTCGTCCCGACGTCGATCCCGGAGCTAGACCGGCTGCTCGGCGGCGGCTTCCCCGCCGGCTCCCTGACGCTGCTCGAAGGCAGCGCCGGCCGCTGGAGCATCGCGACTCGGCTCTTGGCGGGCGTCACAGCCCGCGCCGTTGCCGCGATTGTTGACGATGGTGCCCTCTATCCGCCCGATCTCGCGCGCTGCGGCGCGCGCTTGGACCGCGTGATGGTCGTTCCCGCCGCACTGCCGCTGACGATCGCACGCGCGGCCGACGTGCTCGTGCGTTCGAAGGCGTGCCGCGTGGTCGTCATGCCGGCCCCCGATTTGCGCGCGCAAGTGTGGACGCGCTTAGCGGGGCTCGCGCATCGCAACGGCGTGCTGCTCGTCGCCATTCCGCCCGTGCAGGCATCGGCTGCCGCCGTTGCGCCGCTGTCGGCAGCGGCCGGCGTGCGGCTGCAGTGCACGCGCGAGCGCGTCGCCGTCGCGGGCAAACGCGGGTTGTGGTGTTCCTTTGCGGGTTACGACGTCTGCGCCGAGCTGCGCAAACATCCATGGTACGCGCCGGAGAAGCGCGCGCAGCTGCAGCTGCGCGACGACCGTGCCGGCGATCGAGTTCGCACTACCTTCCAACGGAGTACGATCGCTCATGCTGCTGTGCGTTAAGGTTGACGGAGAACCTCCGGCTCGCTGGGAGGAGCTGCTCGACGCGCTCGATGCAGTCTCGCCGCTCGTCGACGACGTTCGGCCGGGGCTAGCCTTTGCCGACATGCACGGCAGCACCGGAACGCCGTCCGATTGGATCGATCGCGCGCGTGCCGCGATCGCGCCGTTTACGCCGCACGCGCGTTTGGGCGTCGGCCGCAATAAAATTTGCGCGCGGGCGGCCGCGACGCTGGGCGACGGCAACGTGTGTCCGCAGGGCGGCGAACGATCGTTCTTGTCACAGTTTCCGCTCGAGCTGCTCGACATCGAGCCCGGCGTTATCGAGCGCCTGCGTTTGCTGGGAGTCGCGCGTACCGGCGATCTCGCGCGGCTGCCGCACGGGCCGTTCGTGCGCCGGTTCGGCCCGCAGGCGGCGAGCTGGCACGCGTGGGCGCGCGGTGAAGACGCAACGCCGTTCGTGCCGCGCGGACACGCCGTCGCGATCGAAGCCTCCATCTTCGGCGAAGGCCGCACCGAAGACGAAGCGCAGGTGATCTTCGCGCTGCGGCTGCTCCTATCGCGCATCTGTTCCGATCTCGAGCGCTGCGGCAAGCGCGCCGGATCGCTGCGGCTCGACATCGAGCTCGAAGACGCGCAGGTGCATACGGTCGGCGTCACGCTGGCGTCGCCCACCATCAGCGAACGCGCCATGCTCGACGTCGTGCGCGCAAAGCTCGAAGGCACCACGTTTCCCGCGCCAATCGTCGGTTTGCGCTTGCGCGCCGGCGATCTCGAAGAAGGCGGCGAACAAGTCGCGCTCTTTTCCGGCAGCGACTTCGATCCGCAAGCGGTTGCCGTCGCAATTTCACGACTGGAAGCGATGCTGGGCGAGCCCGTTCGCCACGCGCGCACGCATCCGGCCCACGTGTTGGAAGAACGCTTCAGCTACGACGCGTTCGCGCCACCGAAGGTGAGTCTCTTATGTCACCCCGAGCCGAACAAACGCGAAACCATCGTGCCGCAGCTGCGTTTGATGTCGGTAGCGGAAATCGACGTGACCGTTCGCGGCGGCGCACCGGCGCTGGTGTCGGTGCGCAACGCGCGGCCGCCACGCGCCGTGCTGGAGTGCTCGGGCCCGTGGCGGGTGGAAATCGGCTGGTTTTCCGATGCCTGCGTCGTGCGCGATGAGTACGACGTGTTATTGGAAGACGGCGAACTCTATCGCATCTACCGGCAAGGATCGCAGTGGTATCTCAGAGGCACGTACGATTAGCGTGGTGGACCGCCGTTGGGCGCCGGCTTGTACGCCGAACTGCATAGCTGGTCGAACTTCACGTTCCTCGAGGGCGGCTCCCACCCCGAAGAACTGATCGACCGCGCCGCCGCTTTAGGATTATCAGCCATCGCGCTCACCGATCGCGACGGGCTGTACGGCATGGTTCGCTTTGCCGCACGCGCGCGCACGCGCGGCATCGACGCCATCGTCGGCAGCGAGCTGACCTTTGAAGACGGCGCTCGTATCGTGCTGTTGGTCGAAGACGACCGGGGCTACGCCAATCTCTGCGAGCTGATCTCGGCCGCGCAGTTGCGCGGCAGCAAAGGCGACGCGCGTCTGCGGCCGGACGACGTGAGCGGACGCACCGGCGGCCTCATCGCGCTGTCCGGCGGACCGTGCGGCCGCGTCGAGCGCGCGCTGGCATCCGGCGACAGCCGAGCTGCCGCAGAAGAAGCCGACCGCCTGCGGCAGCTGTTCGGCGAACGCTTCCACCTCGAGCTCCAGCAGCATCTGACGATGGAAGAAGCCCAGCGCAACGAGCGGCTGATCGCGCTCGCGCGCGAGCTTCATCTGCCGGTCGTTGCCACCAATGCCGTCGTCTACGCGTATAAAGACGACGCCTGCGTCGCCGATCTGCTAAGCTGCGTCAAGCGCGGAACCACGCTCGAGCGCGCGCGCGCCGATCATCAGCTGCGCCCTAATGCCGAATACCATCTCAAATCGGCCGCCGCGATGCGCCAGCTCTTCGAGCCATATCCCGAGGCGATCGAACGCACGCTGGCCATTGCGCAGCGCTGCCGCTTTCGGCTCGAACGACTCACCGGCCAGTTCCCGCTCTTCCCGGTGCCGGAAGGAAAGACGCGGCAGACGTATCTGCGCGAGCTGGTGTATCGCGGCGCCGCGCAGCGCTATCCGGTGCCGCTGACGGCCGACGTCGAACGGCAGCTCGAGTACGAGCTCGGCATCGTCGCCAAAATGGATCTCGCCGGCTACTTCCTCATCGTCTGGGATATCGTACGGAAAGCCGAAGAGCTCGGCGTGCTCTGCCAAGGGCGCGGCTCGGCCGCCAACTCGGCCGTCTGTTACGCCTTGGGCATCACCGCCGTCGATCCGATCGGCATGAAGCTGCTGTTCGAGCGCTTCATGTCGGAAGAGCGCAAAGAAATTCCCGACATCGACATCGATTTCGCGCATCAAGATCGCGAGAAGGTCATCCAATACGTCTACGAGCGCTACGGACGCTCCAACGCCGCCATGGCCGCCGAAGTCATCAGCTACCGCTCGCGCTCGGCGCTGCGTGACGTCGGCAAAGCGCTCGGCTTGACGCTGGAAGACGTCGACGCACTGGCCAAGGAGTTCGACGCGCGCGAATCGCTCGAAGGCGCCGCGAGCACGCTGCAAACCAAGCTCGGCGACTTTCTCTACGCCTTTTGCCAGCGCATCGACGGCTTTCCGCGGCACATGGGCATCCATTCGGGCGGCATGGTGATCACGCGCGATCCGCTGGTACGGGTCGCGCCGGTCGAATGGGCGACGATGCGCGATCGCACGATCGTGCAGTGGGATAAAGACGACCTTCAAGAGCTCGGGCTCATCAAAATCGACTTGCTCGGCTTGGGGATGCTGTCGCTGCTGCGCGAAGCATTCTCGCTGCACAAACGCTGCACCGGGAGGCGCGACGAATGGCTGGCCGGTGCGATCGATGCGCTGCAGCTTCACGCCATCCCTCCCGACGATAGCAAGACGTACGCGATGATTCAGCGCGCCGATACCGTCGGCGTCTTCCAAATTGAATCGCGGGCGCAGCAGTCGATGCTGCCGCGCATGAAGCCGACGTGCTTCTACGACATCGTCATGCAGGTGGCGATCATTCGGCCGGGACCGATTCAGGGGCAGATGATCCATCCGTTTCTGCGCCGGCGCGCGGGGCTCGAGCCCGTTACCTATCCGCATCCCAAACTCAAGAGCGTGCTCGAGCGAACCCTCGGCGTGCCGCTCTTTCAGGAACAGGGCATGCGCATGGCCATCGAGGCAGCCGGCTTTACGCCGGGCGAAGCCGATCAGCTGCGCCGCGCGATGGGGCACAAACGCTCGCACGAACGCATGAACGAAATCTATCCGCGGCTGGTCGAGGGTATGGTGCAGAACGGCATCGATCGCGGTGCCGCCGAGCAGCTCTTTCACATGCTCGAAGGCTTTGCCGATTACGGTTTTCCGGAGTCGCACGCGGCCAGTTTCGCGCTGTTGGCGTACGCGTCGGCGTACGTGAAATGCCATTATCCTGCGATCTTTGCCGCGGCGATTCTCAACGTGCAGCCGATGGGATTCTATTCGACCGAAGTGCTGGTCAACGACGCACGCCGTCACGGCGTTACCGTTCGGCCGATCGCCGTCAACGCCAGCGAGTATTGGTCGCACGTCGATAGCGACGGCGCGCTGCGGCTGGGCTTCCATCTCGTGCGCGGCTTAGGAGAAGCGCAGCGCGCGCGGCTGGAAGCGGCGCTGGCCGGCGGCGCGTTCGCCGGCATCCTCGATTTCGCGCGGCGCTCGCAGCTCGAAAAAGAAGCGATCGAGAATCTGGCGATCGCCGGGGCGTTCGCACCGTGGTTTGCGTCGCGGCGCGACGCGATGTGGGCGCTGCGCGCGCTCGACGAACGCGAAGCCCGCGGCGAACTCGGCAAGCTGATGGACGTCGAGGAGCCCGCCGTTGCTTTCAAACACGTCGCGCCCAAGGAAGCGACGGCGTTCGATCTGTGGTCGACGGGCGTCACGCCCAACGAACACGCCGTCGCGCATTTTCGCAGCCAGCTCGATGCGCGACGCGTCATCGCGGCCGCGCGTTTGGAAGAACAGCCGCCCAACCTCATCTGTCGCGTCGGCGGCATGGTGATTACGCGCCAGCGTCCCGGCACCGCGAAAGGCTTCGTCTTTTTAACGCTGGAGGACGAAACCGGGCTCGTCAACGTGATCGTGCGTCCGGATGTCTACGAAAAATACCGGCGCGTGATTCGCACGTCGCCGGTGCTCGTGATCGAAGGCAAGCTGCAGAAGGAAGGCGGCTGCATCGACGTGCTCGCGCGCCGCGTTTGGCCGTT
>JAFAHZ010000061.1 GCA_019236975.1 Vulcanimicrobiota bacterium
CGCCGGGTTCATCGCCTACGACGCCAAAGATCCGGACTCGAAGTTTGCACCGATCGAGCCGCTCCGTCCGCCGAAAGAGGCGCCGAACGTGCTGATTATTCTGATCGACGACGCCGGCTACGGGGCGTCGACCACCTTCGGCGGTCCGTGCGCGTCGCCGACGGCCGAACGGCTAGCGGCCAACGGCGTGCGGTACACGCGCTTTCACACGACGGCGCTCTGCTCGCCGACGCGGGCGGCACTCTTGAGCGGGCGCAACCATCATACCGTCGGCATGGGCGGTATCACCGAAATCGCCACGTCGGCGCCCGGCTACAACTCGCGGCGTCCAAACTCGATGTCGCCACTGCCGGAGATTCTGCGGCTTAACGGTTACTCGACCGCGCAGTTCGGGAAGTGTCACGAGGTGCCCGTGTGGGAAGCCAGCCCCGTTGGACCGTTCGACCGTTGGCCGACCGGATCGGGTTTCGAGTACTTCTACGGCTTCGTGGCGGGTGAGACCAACCAGTGGTATCCGGCGATTCACGAAGGAACGAAGCTCGTTGAACCGCCGAAAACGCCTGAAGAAGGCTATCACTTCATGGAGGACATGACGGACCGCGCGATCGCGTGGGTTCGCCAGCAGCGGCTGCTAGCCGGAGACAAGCCGTTCTTCATGTACTTTGCGCCCGGCGCGACGCACGCACCGCACCACGTGCCGAAAGAGTGGGCCGACAAGTACAAAGGCAAGTTCGATCAGGGCTGGGACAAGGTGCGCGAAGAGACGTTTGCGCGACAGAAGAAGCTCGGCGTCATTCCGCAAGACTGCGATCTCACCGAACGCCCGAAAGAAATTCCTTCGTGGGATTCGCATTCGCCGGAATTTCAACGCGTACTCGCGCGCGAAATGGAAGTGTATGCGGGCTTTTTCGAGTACGCCGATCATCACATTGGGCGTTTGATCGACGCTCTGGATGACATCAAAGCGCTCGATAACACGCTCATTTATTACATCATCGGCGACAACGGTGCCTCGGGCGAAGGCACCCCTAAGGGAACTTTCAACGAATGCATCCCTTTCAACGGCATGTTCGAGCTCGAGACGGTGGAGTTTTTGACGGAGCGTATCGACAAGCTCGGCGGTCCCGAGTCGTACAACCACTACGCGGTCGGCTGGGCGCATGCGATGGACACGCCCTACCAATGGACGAAGCAAGTCGCGTCGCATTGGGGCGGCACGCGTAACGGCGCGATCGTGCACTGGCCGAAGGGCATTAAAGCCAAAGGTGAGATCCGTCATCAGTTCCATCACGTCATCGACGTCGCACCCTCAATCTTGGAAGCCGCTCAGTTAACGGAGCCCTACTCGGTCAACGGCGTCGGGCAGGTTCCTATGCAGGGCGTCAGCATGGGGTATAGCTTTGACGACGCGGGCGCCGGCGAGCGACGCGAGACGCAGTACTTCGAGATGTTCGGCAACCGCGGCATCTACCACAAAGGCTGGACGGCGGTTACGCGCCATAGCACGCCGTGGATACTCACCGGCGATAAGCCGCCTTTCGACGACGACGTGTGGGAGCTTTACGATACCACCAAGGACTGGTCGCAAGCGCACGACCTCGCACGCGAGATGCCGGATAAGCTGCACGAGCTGCAGCGGCTGTGGATCATCGAAGCGACGCGTAATGGCGTGTTGCCGATGGACGATCGCACGGCCGAACGCTTCAACTCGGACATCGCGGGCCGTCCCGTCCTGATCAAGGGAAACACGCAAGTGCTCGCCGCCGGCATGGGGGGGCTCAACGAGAACGGCATCGTCAACGTCAAAAACAAGAGCCACTCGATTACTTCCGAGCTGCTCGTTCCGGACGGCGTGACCCCCAATGGCGTCATCATCTCCCAAGGAGGAATAGGCGGCGGCTGGATGTTCTACGTCAAAGACGGAACGCTGAAGTACTTCTACAACTTCGTCGGTCTCAAGCACTTTGTCGTTCAGGCGAACGAACAACTTACGGCCGGTAAACACCAAGTTCGCATGGAGTTCGCGTACGACGGCGGCGGCCTGGCAAAAGGCGCAAACGTTACGCTGTATATCGATGGTAAAGCCGTCGGGCAGGGGCGCATCGATCAATCGGTACCGATGGTTTTCTCTGCGGACGAAACCTCCGACGTCGGCGTGAAACACGGCTCACCGATGACTCCGGAGATGCCTCCGGGGAAGAACGCGTTCAACGGTGACATCATCGGCGTCGTCATCGAAGCCACCGGTGAAAGTCAGGATCACCTGCTGTCACGCGACGACGTGCTTAATATGATCGTCGCGAGGCAATAGCGTGTCGCAAGCGGCGCGCGCAACGGATGAAATGGTCCGCATCGAGGGCGGCGAGTTCACGATGGGCTCGGACCATTTCTATCCGGAGGAGCGCCCGCTGCGGCGCGTCGCCGTGGACTCCTTCGAGATCGATCCTTATCCCGTCACCAACGACGAGTTTGCACGGTTCGTCGAAGCGACCGGACACGTTACGGTCGCGGAGCGTCCGATCGATCCAAAGGAGTATCCCGGTGCACTTCCCGAGCTCTGCGTCCCCGGTTCGCTCGTGTTTCGCCCGACGAGCGGGCCGGTCGACCTGCGCGACTGGTCGCAATGGTGGGCGTGGACGCCGGGCGCCTCGTGGCGGCATCCGTACGGCGAAGGTTCGTCGCTCGACGGCCTCGGGTCGCATCCCGTCGTGCAGGTCGCTTTTGAAGACGTGGAGGCGTATGCAGCGTGGGCCGGCAAAGCGCTTCCCACCGAAGCGGAGTGGGAGTTCGCAGCGCGCGGCGGCCTGGACGGGGCCGACTTCACGTGGGGAAACGAGATGCATCCCGACGGCCGCCACATGGCCAATACGTGGCAGGGCCAGTTCCCATGGCAAGAGTTGACGCTCGATGGCTACGCGCGAACCTCGCCGGTCGGGTCGTTTCCCGCCAACGGCTACGGGCTCTTCGACATGGCCGGTAACGTCTGGGAGTGGACGACCGACTGGTACTCGGCAACGCCGTCGGCCGAGCCGGCCAAGCCCTGCTGCGGCGGGGCGTCGCGTGCGCGCCCGGCAGCCGTTGGGGACAGTTACGACCCGAGCCAGCCGCAGGTCCGCATTCCCCGAAAGGTCCTCAAGGGGGGCTCGCACCTGTGCGCTCCCAACTACTGCCTCCGCTTCCGTCCGGCGGCCCGCTCGCCGCAGATGATCGACACGTCGATGAGCCACCTCGGCTTTCGCTGCGTCCGCCGCTGAGCGAGGCTGCTCTGCTCGCTTGACCCTAAACGGCCGCTACGGTAAGATAGCGTCTTGGTGCCGTTCTCTCTGGCACCGCGGCAACGGGCTATGCCCCCGGACGCGCTCGCCGAGCGATCCGGTACGAGATTGGGGCGACCTTCGGTCGGCTTCGGTCCAGGCGACGACACCCCGTCGTTCGGGGAAGGAAAAACTCCCGCGCCCCCGCGCGGGTTCATCGGAGTATCTTTTTGGCTGCCAAGAAGCAAACCAAAACGCGCCGCAAGCGCGAGGTCAAGAACGTCCAATCGGGCGTGGCTCACGTTCACGCTTCCTTTAATAACACTATCGTGACGATCAGCGACCCGCACGGCAACGTCGTGTCGTGGGCATCGGCCGGTAACCTCGGCTTCAAAGGCTCGAAGAAGTCGACGCCGTTCGCCGCGCAGATGGCTGCCGAAGCCGCCGCTCGTAAGGCGATGGAGCACGGAATGAAGTCGACCGAGGTGCTCGTGAAGGGTCCGGGCGCCGGGCGCGAAGCGGCGATCCGTTCGCTGCAAGCCGCCGGCCTCGAGATCACGATGATCAAGGACGTTACGCCCATTCCGCACAACGGCTGCCGCCCGCCGAAGCGCCGCCGCGTTTAGAGTAAGAGAGAGTTTATGTCGCGTTACATCGGACCGGTCTGCCGTCTTTGCCGCCGCGAAACCGCGGCCAGCAAGACCGGCGAGAAGATCAAGCTATTCCTCAAAGGCGATCGCTGCCTGAGCAAAAAGTGCGCCGTCGAGCGCCGCGGCACCGCGCCCGGTCAGAAGACGGCCGGTAAGTCCCGCACCAAGATTTCCGAATACGGCCGTCAGCTGCGCGAGAAGCAGAAGATGCGCCGTTACTACGGCGTGCACGAGACGCAGTTCGAGAACTACTTCCGCGAAGCGGCGCGCGTGCCGGGGCAAACCGGACGCACGTTCCTTCAGTTGCTGGAACGCCGTCTCGACAACGCGATCTACCGCATGAATCTTGCAACCAGCCGCGCGCAGGCGCGCCAACTGGTGACGCACCGTCACTTTCGCGTCAACGGTCGCATCGTCAACGTGCCGTC
>JAFAHZ010000090.1 GCA_019236975.1 Vulcanimicrobiota bacterium
AGAAGCCGGCGAACGCGCGTTGGCCGGTGCCGGCGGCGAGCTGCAGCGCGCCCGCGCGGCGGCGCGCGAGCAACTGCGCGGAGAGATGCTCGACCGGGCGCTGGCACGCGCGCGCGGCGAGGCGTCCCGGCGCGTCGACGCCGCGACGAACGCCCGTCTGGTCGATCGCTTCTTACGGTCGTTGGAATCGTAGATGGTCAACGAGACGCTGGCTCGCCGCTACGCCACCGCCATCTTCTCGCTGGCTTCAGACGCCGGCGCTGGGGATCGCATCGGTGAAAATCTCCAATCGATGGCGGCGTCGATCGAAGGCGACGCGCAGGCGCACCAATTTTTCGTGGCGCCCGTCATCGCGCGCGACGATAAGGAACGCGTCTTGACGGCGGCATTTGGCGGACGCGTCGACGAGATCGCGCTGCACGCGGTGCTGCTCCTCGTGCGCAAGCGTCGCGAGGCTCTGCTTGGAGCGATCGTCGCCGAATACCGCAAGCTCCAACTGCAGGCGAGAGGAACCGAAGCCCTAACGCTGACGTCGGCCCGTCAACTGGATTTCAACGAAGTGCGCTCGATGGTCGAGCGTTTGGAACGGCTCTACGGTAAGAAATACGAAGTCAAGCAGGTCGTCGATCCCGAGTTGATCGGCGGCGTGCGCATTCTCATGGGCGACAAACGGATAGACGGCACGGTTTCGGGCCGTTTGGAAGCCCTCGCAAGAACGCTATTCGCGGGGCAGCAATGACGAAGGCGCCCTCGGGGAATGTTATGCACATCAATACGTTTGAGATTGGATCGGAGCGCCTTTTAAAATGATTAACGCGGACGAAATTGCCGGAATTCTGAAGCAGCAGATCGAGAGCTTCAAGACCGAGCTTCAAGAAGACGAGATCGGTACGGTGATCGAGGTAGGCGCTAACCTCGCGCGCGTCTACGGATTGCGCGGCGTGCGTTCCTCGGAGCTGGTCGAGTTTCCGAACGGCCTTCAAGGCGTCGCCCTCAACTTAGAAGAGGACAACGTCGGCGTCGTCATCATGGGCCCCGACAAGGATATCAAGGAGGGCGACAAGGTTCGCCGCACCGGCCGTATTGCGTCGGTGCCGGTGGGCGAAGTGATGCTCGGGCGCGTCGTCAATCCGCTGGGACAGCCGATCGACGGCAAAGGCCCGATCGAGACGAAGCGCTACCGCACGATCGAAAACGTCGCTCCGACCGTGGTCCAGCGGCAGCCCGTCAAGCAGCCGCTGCAAACCGGTATTCGCGCGATCGACGCGCTCATTCCGATCGGAAAAGGTCAGCGCGAGCTGATTATCGGCGACCGCTCGACCGGTAAGACCGCGATTGCGATCGACGCGATCATCAATCAGAAGGGCAAGAACGTTTTCTGCATTTACGTGGCGATCGGGCAGAAGAACTCGACCGTCGCCGCCTTAGCGCAAGTGCTCGAACAAAAAGGTGCTATGGCCTACACGACCATCGTCTGCGTCGGCCCGTCCGAGGCGGCCGCGCTGCGATGGATGGCACCGTTTGCCGGCTGCGCGATGGCCGAAGAACTGACGTACGGCGGTAAAGACGTTCTGATCGTTTACGACGATCTCACCAAGCACGCGCAGTCGTACCGCGAGATGTCGCTGCTGCTGCGCCGTCCGCCGGGCCGCGAAGCGTATCCGGGCGACGTCTTCTTCCTGCATTCGCGCTTACTCGAACGTGCGGCCAAACTTTCCGACGAAATGGGCGCGGGCTCGCTGACGGCTCTCCCGATCATCGAGACGCAGGCCGGCGACTTTGCGGCGTACATTCCGACCAACGTGATTTCGATCACCGACGGGCAGATCTACTTGACGCCGGAGTTGTTTTTTCAAGGCATCCGTCCGGCTGTCGACGTCGGTCTCTCCGTGTCGCGTGTCGGCGGTGCCGCGCAGACCAAGGCGATGAAATCGGTCGCGGGCCAACTCAAACTGGAGCTCGCTCAATACCGCGATCTTGCGGCCTTTGCAAAACTGTCGAGCGATCTCGACAAAGCGACACAGATGCAGCTGACGCGCGGCGAGAAGATGACGGAGCTGCTCAAGCAGCCGCAATACCAGCCGCAACCGATGGAAGATCAAGTGGCGATCATCTACGGTGCGACCAAAGGCTACGTCAACGACATCGCCACGCCGCGCCTGCAAAACTGGGCGAGTGGATTCATCGGATTTCTGCACGACAA
>JAFAHZ010000223.1 GCA_019236975.1 Vulcanimicrobiota bacterium
GGTAAAGATTCGGTCCGCTACCTTGTCGTGTGCGATCGGGTATGCGACGATATGTAGCGCACCGGGTCCTTATGCTTCGGTGCGATCTTCGTGGGAGTTACAGGGTAGATGTCTATATCTGCTTCTCGATTGCCGTTCTCTTTCGCCGCACTCTTCGGCCGCCAACGGTCTGTCGAGAACGAGTCGGTTGCGGTGGACGAACCCAGCAACCCGGCGGCTCGTGCCAGAATGATCGCGCTGATGTCCGAACTCGACGCGGGTGTAGCGCAGTCCAATCGCCGCGAAGGCAAAAAGCAGGCAAACCGCGGCCAGAACCGGGGCTGAGCCACACTGGGCGACCTGTCAGCGTTGCCCATAACGATGAAAAAGGCTGCCGGCGCGGCGGTCAGGGCGAGGATTTGACTTTCGCCAAGAAATTATAGAGCTTGCCGTTGTACTGCGCGGTTCCCGAGATCTCGCCGTCCTCGGCGATCGTTCCGTTTAGCATGCTGAACGACGTTGCGTTGAACCGCAGCGACACGTGCCCGTGACTGACGGTGCCCGACACGTTGATGATGCGCCCGTACAGCGGATCCGGACGAGTGGAGGTCGCGTCGTACGTTCCGGTGAGAATGCCGTGATCGACCTTAATCTTCATGATGCCCGAGTACGGCACGCCCTGGTTACCGAACTGCGGCTGATAGGCGGCGACGTACGTCGCGCTCCAGACCGCTCCTTTGAGAACGGCGGCGCCGGCGGACCCCGCCAGGGCGGCCGCGGCGGCGAAGGTTATGAGAATTGTTTGAAGTTTTCTCACGGCGGTCTCCCGTGTAGCTAGAAGGACTCCATTAGCTTCGACCACTCGCTCTTATGCATGCGAAGCGCTTTCTCATCTAGCCTAGCGAGCGGCACCTTCGTTAAGCGCTCGCGGGCGCACAAGTCTTGCTGATGCGTATCGACGTAGAGCAGGCCGGTGACGAACTCGCCGCGCGCGCTTGCGTCGTGAATGGTACGGAGCGCACCAATGGCATCCGTCGGATCGTGATTGGTATCGAGTTTGCGCAGCAGCAGGTGAGAACCGTCGTCCAGTTGGACGTCGTGGACGGTACCGGGCTCGTAGTCCACGGCGATCTCTTTGCCGCCGGAGATGTAGTCGGCCGTGTGCAGCACGACGTCGTGATCTTTGACGTACTGATAGCTCTTGGTCGATCCCTCGTGATCGTTGAACGTGACGCACGGGCTGATGATGTCTAATATCGCCGTTCCGCGGTGCGAAAACGCGGCTTGGAGCAGCGGAACGAGCTGCTTGCCGTCGCCGGAAAACGACCGCGCAACGAACGTCGCGCCGAGTTGGATCGCTAAGCCGCAGACGTCGATGGTAGCGTACTCGTTGATCTTGCCGCTCTTCTGCTTGGAGCCGACGTCGGCAGTAGCGGAAAACTGCCCTTTGGTCAAACCGTAGCAGCCGTTGTTCTCGACGATATACGTGCAGTCGACGTTACGCCGGATGAGATGACAGTACTGTCCTAAGCCGATGCTGGCAGTATCGCCGTCGCCGCTGATCCCGAGTACCATGAGTTCGCGATTGGCAAGCTTCGCGCCGGTGGCCGCCGACGGCATTCTGCCGTGCAGGCTGTTAAAGCCGTGCGCCTGCTCGACGAAATACGCCGGCGTCTTCGAAGAACAGCCGATGCCGCTCATCTTGGCGAGATTGTGCGGCTCGACGCCGTACTCGTAGAGGGCCTTGATGAGGTGGTTGGTGATCGAGTTGTGGCCGCAGCCGGCGCACAGCGTCGTGGGAAGCCCTTTGTAGACGTCCCGCGTAAGCCCGATGATGTTGACGTTCGCTGTCATGCTCCTACCCTAACCGTGTCGAAAGATTCATTCTGCAACGACCGCCGGTGCGCGCTCGGCTTCGAGCAGCGGATCGACGATGACGTACGCGTCGATCGGCACGCCGTTATAGTGACGAATGGATTCTAGCCGCCCGATCAGATGCGGCGGAAGCTCCGTGCGCAAAATGCCGTACAGCTGCCCGTCGCGATTTTGCTCCACGACGTAAACGCGTTCGTGGCGCTTCACGAACGTGGCGACTTCGGGCGAAAGCGGCAGCGCGCGCACGCGCAGGTAATCGACGTCGATACCCGCATCGTGCAGCTTGTCGCGCGCCTCGACGACGGCGTGATGCGTCGTCCCGTACGCAATGATGGCCACGTTGCGGCCCTTCTCGTCGACGACCGGTGCGGGCACCGTCGTACGCGCCGTCTCGAGTTTACGCAGCAGCCGGTCGAGCCCGCGCTGCCAGACCTCGGGCTGCTCGGAGTAGCGCGCCTCTTCGTCGTGCCCGGTACCGCGCGTGAAGAAGCCCGCGTTGGAATGCTTCGTTCCCGGCAGCGTTCGATACGGGATACCGTCTTTGTCGACGTCGCGATAGCGCCCCCACGATTTCATCGACGCCAGATCGTCGGCGCCGAGCACTTTGCCGCGGTCGAAGGGCTTCTTCGGATACGGCAGCGCTTTGGTCAGCCAGGAGTTCATGCCGAGATCTAAGTCGGAAAGCACCAGAACCGGCGTTTGCAAGCGATCGGCTAAATCGAACGCATCCATCGCCAGCTCGTACGCTTCGCGCACGGTCGCCGGAAGCAGCACGATGTGCTTGGTATCGCCGTGCGAGAGCGTATACGCAAACGCGACGTCGCCCTGCATGGTGCGCGTCGGCAGCCCCGTCGACGGTCCGGCTCGCTGCACGTCGAAAATGACGCCGGGTACTTCGGCGTAATAGCCGTAGCCGACGTACTCGGCCATCAGTGAGATGCCCGGTCCGGACGTCGACGTCATGGCGCGCGCGCCGGCCCATCCCGCGCCGAACACCATTCCGGCCGCCGCCAACTCGTCCTCCGCTTGCACGATCGCCACGTTGCGGTCGCCGGTTTCCTTGTCGACGCGATACTTGTCGGCATATTGAATGAAGTATTCGCACAGCGACGACGACGGCGTGATCGGATACCACGCGGCGACGGTGCAGCCGCCCATCAGGCACCCCAGCGCCGCCGCGCGGTTGCCTTCCATAAACAGGTATCCATCGGTCTTGCCGCTCATGCGTTCGAGGTAGTACTTGTCGCGCTTCTCGAGATGCTCGCGCGCGTACTCGATACCGATCGTGACGGCCTTCATGTTGAGTTCGACCGCCGATGCTTTGCTGCGAAACTGCGCGCGCAAACCTTCTTCGACGACGCCCGCGGGAATTTCGAGCAGGTGCGCGAGCGCGCCGACGTAGATCATGTTCATCAGGTACTTGCGCAGGTCGCCTTTATCGCTGAAATGCTCTTTCGCGAGCGCGTTAAAGGGAACGGCGTAATACGTGAGATCTTCGCGTTGCGTCTCGCCCGTAAGCGGATAGGTCGCTTCGTGCACGACCACGCCGCCGGGCTTGACGCCCGCAACGTCTTGCTGCCACGTCGCTGCGTTCAACGCGACGAGCACGTCGACGTCGCGCGTCCGGCAGCGGTAGCCCTTTGAGGTAACGCGCACGTCGAACCACGTCGGCAGCCCCTCGATATTCGAGGGGAAGACGTTTTTCGGGGCGACCGGAATGCCGAGCCGGAAAATCGAGTTGGTGAGGACGAGGTTGGACGATTGGCTTCCCGAGCCGTTCACCGTCGCCACGCGGATGGTGAAATCGTTGACCGTACGTTGGGGCATATCCGGGAGTTATCCACCGCTCGCGCCTCTTCCCGGCGGGGCTGCGGCGGTGCGCCGAGAAGCTTCAACGCCCTCGCTACATCGGAGATCGGAGGTTCACTCCATGCGTTTCCAAACCATCGCGCTCTGCGCCGCACTGCTGGCAACCGCGGGAACCGCCGTCGTGGCGGCCGACATGCCGACCGTGGTCACGCCGGGACAGGAGCAGTGGAAGCATCAAGATCAGGGCAACTACGACATGGCCGTACTGTACGGCGATCCGTCGAAGGCCGGCTTTTACGTGGTGCGTCTCAAAGTGCCGGCAAACTGGTCGATTCCGGCGCATACGCATCCCGCCATCGAAAACGTCACCATCATCTCGGGCACGTTCTATGCCGGCATCGGCTCGAAACTCGACGCGTCCAAAGTGATGGAGTATCCGGCCGGCAGCTTCATCTCCCTACCTGCCAACTTGCCGCATTACGCGCTCACGAAGGATTCCGGCGCGGTGATTCAGCTCGAAGGCATGGGCCCCTACGCCGTCAATACGCTGAAGTAACGCGAGGTCACGTGCTGCTTGCGATGACGCACGTCATGCTGCATCTCGGCCTGTGTGCGCCGATCGCGCAGCTTCCCCCGGATAGCAACGTCGCGGTGCACGTTCGCCTTGCCGACCGAAGCGGCCGCTCCACGCTGGATCGAACTTTTCGCGTGGAGCGGGGCGACGGTCCGCAAGCGCTCGTCGAGTTCGACAGCAATTTCGGAACCTACCGGATGGACGTCGCAACGGAAAAGCACGACTGCCGCGCGACCGACTTCCTGTACTTCTTGAACGACGATGGGGCACGCAGCATTACCGAACAGCTCGATACCGCTCCGCCGACGGTGCAAGTTCCACTGCTGCTCTCGGGAAA
>JAFAHZ010000225.1 GCA_019236975.1 Vulcanimicrobiota bacterium
AGCCGGCGAGCAGATTGTCGGCGCGGGCTCGCCGACTTTGACGCTGCGGTCCGGCGATTCCGTTCATCTTGCAGTCGAGTCAGGACGTCGCCGTAATGAGTTCATCCTCGTTCCGCCGTCGACGCTGCAGTCGGCGACCATTCCAAATGCCGGCACCACCGTCATCTTGAACGCAAAGGCAAAGCCGCTTCACGGCAGTTTGGGCCATACCGCGCGCGCTACAATTGACGTGACCTTCGACGATACGGTGTGCGGCGTGTTTACCGAATATCCGCTTCCGGCGGCCAGCAGCGTTCCGTCCGGAATCACCCTCGGCCCCGATTCCGCCGTGTGGTTCGCGGAATCAGCCGGCAAGATCGGGCGCATCAGTACCTCTGGTACGATTCAAGAGACGGCTCTCCCGACTGGGGAAGAGCCGCTCGGGATCACGACGGGGAGCGACGGCGCGTTGTGGTTTACCGACGGCGGAACCAATGCGATCGGCCGTATCACAACCGCGGGAAGCGTTACGGAGACGTCCATTCCTACCAGCCACAGCACGCCGTTCGAGATCGCAAACGGTCCGGACGGTGCCTTGTGGTTCACGGAATACCAGGGCGACAAAATCGGTCGTTTGGCACCCGGATCGGCGACGATAGCCGAGTATCCGGTCCCGACCGCCGGCGCGGATCCAGCGGGAATCACGAGCGGTCCCGACGGCGCGCTGTGGTTTACGGAATACTCCAGCGGAAAGATTGGCCGGTCGACGGTGTCCGGAGGCATCAGCGAATTTCCGACCGGCGTAACGGTTCCGGTGGGAATAGCGACCGGCAAAGACGGCGCCCTATGGTTCGCGGATTGCGATGGGTTGATCGGACGGGTCACGACCTCCGGGGCGAGCGAGCTATTTCCTGTCGGTCCGTCCGGCGGATTGCCGATCGCCATCACGCCGGGTGCCGACGGCGCGATGTGGTTCGCCGCCTGCCCGAACTCCATCGGGCGCATCGCGACGGACGGTTCGGTGACCGCGTACACCGTGCCGGTTGCGAATAGCATCACCTTCTACAGCGGCATCGCGAGGGGCGCCGACGGAGCTCTGTGGTTTACGCAGCCGAGCAGCGACCGAATCGGCCGATTGCAATAGTGCGGTGACGGTAAAGCGTTCTACGAGCGGCTGAGTTCGCGTTTCTGCGCTTTGAGGCGATCGCTTTCGTTGAGGATGCGTTTGCGTAAGCGAATCGACTCGGGCGTCACTTCCACGAGCTCGTCGTCTTCGATAAACTCGATCGCGCGCTCCAGCGACAGCTCGTCGGGAGGGGCAAGCTTGACGTTCTCGTCCGATCCGGCGGCGCGCATGTTCGTCAGCTTTTTTTCCCGCACGACGTTGAGCCCGACGTCCTTGTCGTCGTTAGCGCGGCCGACGATCATCCCTTCGTACGCCTCGACACCGGGGCCGATGAAGAACTCCCCTCGCTGCTCCACGCCCATGAGCGCGTAGCCGGTCGTTCGGCCGGTGTGCGTTGCGACCAGGGCGCCGACGTTGCGGCCCGGGAGTTCGCCTTGCCATTCCTGATGGTCGTAATATGTGTGCGACATCACGGCCGTTCCGCGCGTCAGCGTGAGGAGTTCACCGCGCAAGCCGAAGATCGCGCGCGTCGGCATCGTGTATTCCAACCGGCGCGACTCGCCGACGTTGATCATGTTCGACATCACCGCTTTGCGCCGGCCCAACGCCTCGATCACCGAACCGGCGTACGCTTCGGGGACGTCGACGACGACGTACTCGACCGGTTCCCAGCGTTTGCCGTCGCGCTCGGTAACGATCACTTGCGGCTTGGAGACCGCCAGCTCGAAGCCTTCGCGCCGCATCGTTTCGATGAGAATCGAGAGATGCAGCTCGCCCCGGCCTCGGACCTCGAACGTATCGGCCGATTCGGTGTCGGCAACGCGCAGCGCAACGTTGGATTCCAGCTCCCGGGTGAGACGTTCGCGTATTTGACGCGAGGTGAGGTACTTGCCTTCGCGTCCGGCGAACGGCGAGTTGTTGACCGAGAAGAACATCGACACCGTCGGTTCGTCGACGGCGACGGCATGAATGCCCTCCGGCGTTGCGGCATCGGCGATCGTATCGCCGATATTGAGATCCTCGATGCCGGAGACGCACACGATGTCGCCTGCCGATGCCTCCTCGACCTCGATGCGCTCGAGCCCGGCGAAGGTCAGCAGCGTCGTCAGGCGCAGGCCGCTTGCGACCTCCCGGTCACGCGCGACTTTCGCGATGGGCGCGTTGACGCGCGAACTGCCCCGAAAGATGCGGCCGATGCCGATGCGCGCGACGTATTTGTTGTGATCGATGGCCGAAATGAGAAGCTGGAAGGGACCGTCTTCCGCCGGCGCCTCCGGAATGCGCGAGACGATCGTTTCGAAGAGCGGTTCGAGCGAATCGCTGCTCTCCTCGAGCGTTCGCTTGGCGATGCCGGCCTTGGCGTTGGTGAAGAGGACC
>JAFAHZ010000300.1 GCA_019236975.1 Vulcanimicrobiota bacterium
TGGGGCGGACCGATGACGATGTACGTCTTCCCTTTATAGCTCTGCACCAGCACGACCATGCCGTTTGAGGCGCTTCCGACCATGAACGCATCCTCGGTCTTTTCCATGCCGGGCTGCTGCGCTTCCATCGCGCCGCTCAGGTGCGATTTGTACCATGCTTTGACTTTCGCAAAGTCGTCCGGCGTCACGTACGTCTTCGAGGACGCCGGCGGCGCCTTCATTCCGACGCCCGAGGGACGCGTCGTTTGCGTCGCGCCCGGATACACCGGGGGTGTCGTCGCCGCAAGCGCTGCGCTCGCGCCCGCGATCGATGCCGACAGTAGTAAACCAAGTATGGTACGGAAGATGAAGGTTGTCACGTAGAGCTCCTTTATAACGGATTGCGTGCGAAGTCGAGTGAAACGCCGACGGGACTGCTGAAGCTCGGGCCCACGGTGGTCACCGCTCCTCCGGGCGCGATCTTCTTCAGCTGCTTGTTGTCGAAATCGGCGACGTAGACGTTCCCGGCCGTATCGACGGCGATGCCCCACGGGTTGCTAAAGCCGCTCGCCAACAGCGACACCGTGCCGGTGGTGGAGATAACGTCGACGGCGTTATCCGCGCTGTCGGTGACGTAGACGTCGCCGGCACTATCGACAGCGACACCCTCGGGATAGTGAAAGCCGGTGCCGTCGCATCCGCCAGACGAGTTGGGCGTTCCGGCTACGCAGGTGGTCGCACCCGTGGTCGCAATTTTTTTGATCGCCCAGTTCCCGTTGTCCGCGACGTACACGTTCCCGGACGCGTCGACCGCGAGTCCGTATGGATCTTTGAGTCCCGAACCGATGACGCTGCTGGCGCCGCTCGCATCGACCTTGCGTACGACGCTGTTGTACGTATCGGCAACGTACACGTTTTCGCTTGCGTCGACGGCGACCCCGTACGGTTCGTACAACCCGGAAATAATCGTCGTGACTTTGCCGGTGCGCGAAATCTCCTGGACGTTATTGTGGCCGCCGTCGACGACGAAGATATTCCCGTATTTGTCGACGGCCACCTGATTGGGGGTATAGAAAATCGATCCCTTACAGCCGCCGTTGTACGGCGTGCCGCTCAAACAGTAGACGGTTCCTTTGGGCGTCAGTTCGCGCACGGTGCCGTCGTTGACGGTAAAGTAGAGTCCGGCGATCGGCGGCGGCGGCAGCGCGACCGTCACCTTGAGTTGCGCTTTATGCTCGTGCGTGTCGGCAAAGGTGAGCGTGCACGATCCGGGTTTGATGCCCGTGACCCGGACGGTATAGTGCGGTCCGTGTCCTGAAGCCGGCGAGGCTTTGACGACACCGTCGCACTTGCCGGCCGACGTCGTAAACTTCCCCGTGTAACCGCTTTCGGCGACGACCGCCGTCTCGGCGTCTGCAGGCCCCGGGCCGTCGAGGGCGAGGTGCGTGGGCTTTACCGTGATACGCGCGGCTGCGTCGAATGCGCCGGCCTGCAGCATCGCCGGCGGTGTAATGGGACCGCTGCATGCTGCCATACTAACCAGCAAAACGGCGATCGATAGACGACTCGTCATCGTTTCACCTCCTAGGGTGAGGGATTCGTCCAGAAGGTTCCGTCGGCGTACGTGACTTTGGCGACGACGCACCGCACCGAACTGAAACCTAGGGGCGACACGTTCAGCGGCAACGCAAATACGTGGTCGATCGCTTTTCCGGTCGCAAACTGTCCGTGGTCGACGACGTCTTCGAGCGATCCCGCGTTCGTCACGACGTGAAACTGAATTTCCACGGCAGTTTGCGTTGCCGTATTGGTATACGCGATGCGAAGCGGTGGTGGATCGAGCTGCGCGCGGCACGTCGTCACGGTAACGTTCGAACCCGGCGTTTGCGCCGGAGGCGGCGTCGCCGGGGGCGGCGTGGCGAAGAACAGCGGCATGCGCCTGCCTACTCTTCGCCGTGCGCCACAACCTTCAGCGCGCTCCTAATCGGGGCCGCTCGAGCGCACCGGCAAGTCTTCGTTGATCGCCATGGCCGCGCGAATGCCGCTGGCGGATGCCAGTATCAACTGATGTGCGGTCGTTACGGCGTCACCGGCTGCGTAACAGCCGGGAATGCTCGTTCGGCCGCATTCGTCGACCTCGATCTCACCGTCGCCTCGCACCTGTAGGCCGAGCTGGTCGACCAGCGGATGGCGAAGGCGCAGCGGCGCGCTTACAAAGATCGCATCGGAGGTCCTGCGCGAGCCGTCGTAACCAACGATTTCCGGCACGTCGCTGCCGTCGATGCGGGCAACCGACGATTCCTCGCAGATCCAAACGTCGTCGCTCCACTGTTCGAGCACGGCAGCAAGTTCTCTACCGCGTCCCGGTTCGCCGATGACGGCGATGCGTTTATTCCGGAACTCCCACGCATCGCAGTAGGGGCACGAAAAAGCCGCACGACCCCAAAACCGATCCAATCCTGCGATCTGAGGAAGGTCGTCGTACATCCCGGCGGCCAGCAGCAGCGTGCGGCCAAACGTCGCCGCGTTGCCGCCGGCCGAAATCACGAAGCCCTCCTCGTAAGGTTTGGCACTCGCGACGTGCACGTCACGAACGGTTACCGATGGATAGCGTGCGACGTCTTCGCGCGCGAGACGCAGCAGTTCGTGAGGCTCGACCCCTTCGCGCGTTAAGAAGCCGTGTACGGCGCGCGCTGCAGCGTTGCGCGGGCGGCCGTCGTCGCAGACGAGCGTGCGGCGGCCGGAGCGCCCCAGGATCAGCGCAGCACTCAATCCCGCGGCACTCCCTCCGACAACCAACGCGTCGTACGAATCCATGCCGTACTCTGCCCAAATCTTCCGTCGGCTATCGGCCGGCGCCGAGGTCCGCTCGCTGGGCGGCAACCAACCGCGCTCCTAGCGGGTTTAATGCTGCGACCGCATGAGCGACGCGTTTCATCCTTTAGTAGGCGAGTGGTTTGCCGCCCGCTTTACCAATCCGACGGAACCGCAGGTGGCGGCGTGGCCGCTGATTCGCAGCGGCAGCGACGTGCTCGTCTCGGCCCCGACCGGCTCCGGTAAGACGTTAGCCGCCTTTCTCATTTGTCTCGACGATCTGGTGACGCGCGCTGCCGAAGGCCGTCTGCCCGACGAAACGCTCGTCGTCTACGTGTCGCCGCTCAAGGCGCTC
>JAFAHZ010000307.1 GCA_019236975.1 Vulcanimicrobiota bacterium
CTCTACACCACCGTGCGAGGGCGTCGTGCCGGCGACAACGGCGTGGTTTTTCGACAAGCTCGCAGCGATGCAGAACGAGAAGCCGACAACGCGTATTCGCGCGGCGTATTGATCGAGCTCGAGCGCGCGGGCGTCGAGCTTCCGCCGTCCGAATTGACCGTCGATAGCACGCTGCCCATCGGCGGAGGACTCAGTTCGTCGGCTTCGTTCGAAGTCGCGGTGGCGCTGACGATGCTCGCTCTCGCAGACGCGACGCTCGATCGCATGGACGTCGCGCGGTTGTGCCAACGCGCTGAGAACGAACACGTGGGCATCCGCTCCGGCATCATGGACCAGTTTGCGGTGCTCTTCGGCCGCAGCCGCCACGCGTTGCTGCTCGACAGCCGGACGCTGGCGTGGCGGGCGATTGCCATTCCCGAGAACGCCTGCATCGTCGTCTGCAATACGATGGTCAAGCACGAGCTGGCATCGGGCGAATACAACCGGCGCCGGGCACAGTGCGAAGCCGCGGTTACGGCGCTGCAGCGCTGGTACCCCGACGCCGATGCACTCCGCGACGTGACTGTCGACCAGCTGTTCGACCATCGAGACGCGATCGAGCCGGTCGCCTACCGCCGCGCGCGTCACGTTGTGACCGAAGACGTCCGGGTGCTCCAGTTCGCGGACGCCATGGAAGCCGGCGATCTCGCTCGGGCCGGCGAGCTGATGAACGCCTCGCACGAAAGCCTGCGCGACGACTACGAGGTCAGTTCGGCCGAGCTCGACCTCTTAGTTGCCATGGCGCGCGACTTCGGCGTTTTCGGAGCGCGCATGACGGGCGGCGGCTTCGGCGGATGCACCGTCAATCTCGTCGATAGCGCCCACGCGCCCGCGTTGATCGGCTACGTCCGCGAACGGTATCGCGCCCAGACGGGTATCACTCCCGAGATCTACGATGGAACGCCGGTCGACGGCGCCGCATAGGCGCCTCAATCCGCTCACCGGCGAGTGGGTCCTCGTTTCCCCGCGCCGTACCGACCGGCCGTGGCTCGGCGAACGCAGCGAAACGCACGTCACGCCGCCGCCGTCGTACGATCCGGCGTGTTATCTCTGTCCGGGTAACGAGCGCGCGGGTGGAATGCGCAACCCGCAGTACGTGGGAACGTACGTCTTCCCCAACGATTTCCCGGCGCTGCTTCCGCCGGGCGAAGACGCCGCTGCATCCGTACCGGCTGCTGACGGCGAAGCACGAGCGGAATATGGCGAGTGCCGCGTCGTTTGTTTTTCGCCGCGGCACGATCTCCATCTCGGCGCGCTCGACGAGGAGCAGGTGCGCGACGTCGTCGACTGCTGGGCCGATCAATACACGCGGCTCGGCGCGCTGCCTTACGTCGATGCCGTAACGATTTTCGAAAACCGCGGCAGCGCGATGGGCGCCAGCAACCCGCATCCTCACGGACAGATTTGGGCTCAATCGTCGCTGCCGAACGAGCTTCTCAAAGAAACGGTCATGCAGCAGCGCCGGCGTGACGAGCGCGGTGACTGCTTGCTCTGCGCCTACGTCGCTGCCGAAATCGAAAGCGGCGAACGAATCCTTTTCGCCGACGAGCGTTGCGTGGCTCTCGTCCCCTTTTGGGCCGTATGGCCGTTCGAGACGCTGGTTACGTGTCGCACGCACCGCGGGTCCCTTGCCGAGTTCGATTCGGCGGACCGCCGGGCAACGGCACGCGCGATACGCGATATCGTGCGCCGCTACGACCGGCTTTTCGGCGTACCGTTTCCCTACTCCATGGGTTTTCATCAGCGTCCGACCGACGGCGAGCCGCACGACGAATGGCACGCGCACGCGCACTACTATCCGCCGCTCCTGCGTTCGGCAACCGTCCGAAAGTATATGGTGGGATTCGAGATGCTGGCCGAGCCTCAGCGCGATCTCACGCCCGAACGCGCAGCCGAATTATTACGCGACGCATGATCGGCGACGCGCAGATCGTCTGCGGCGAGATGCACTATCCGCGTATACCGCGCGAGTGCTGGCGAGCGCGGCTCGAGCTCGCATACGCCATGGGCCTCGATGCCGTCTCGACCTACGTGTTTTGGAATCTGCACGAGCCGCAGCCGGAAGCGTTCGATTTCTCGGATCGCAACGACGTCGCCGCGTTCGTTCGCGAGGCTGCCGCGTGCGGATTGACCGTCGTTTTGCGCCCCGGGCCATACGTGTGTGCGGAGTGGGATTTCGGCGGATTACCGAGTTGGCTGCTCGCCGAGCCGGCCGTCGCGTTACGGACGATCCATCCTTCGTACATGGCTCCGGTCCGTCGCTGGCTGCTGCGGCTCGGCCGCGAGCTCGCGCCGCTGCAGCGCGCGTACGGCGGCCCGATCGTTGCGATACAGCTCGAAAACGAATACGGAGCCTTCGGCGAGGACGCGGCGTACTTGCAAGCGCTGCGCGGCGCGCTCGATGAAGCCGGCTTCGGTGCGTCACCGTATTACACCATCGATCAGCCGGGCGATCTCGCGCGAGGATCGTTAGCCGGGGTTCCTATTGCGACGACCTTCGGCGTAGGCGACGGAGAGCGAACGATTGCGGCCGCGCGTGCGCTGCGCCCCGCCCAACGGCCGACCGTCGGAGAATACTGGGCCGGATGGTTCGACCATTGGGGCGACGTGCACGCTCGCCGCGACGACGCCGAACAGGTTCGCGAGTTTGCGTGGCTGCTCGAGCAAGGCTGCTCCGTCAACGTCTACATGCTCCATGGAGGTACGAACTTCGGATTTACGAACGGCGCAAATCTTTCGGAAGACCGGCCTTTCGAACCCGTGACGACCAGTTACGACTACCTCGCGGCAATCGACGAATCCGGGCGTCCCTCGCCGAAGTACTTCGCGTTTCGCGACGTCATCGCGCGTCATCGCGAACGGCCCCCACGGCCGGTGCCGGCGGCGAGCGCGGCGATCGCAATCCCGGACTTTACCTTGAGCGACTCCGCTTCGCTCGACCTGGGCGAGAATGCGGTGCGTTTGGATCGTCCGGTTCCGATGGAGGACCTCGGTCAAGGGTTCGGATTCGTGTGCTACGCAACCGACCTCGCACGCGGCGGCAGCGGGATGCTCGAATGCGATGCCGTGCACGATTACGCAACCGTGATCGTCGACGGCTGTATCCGCGGTTACCTCGATCGGAGGCGCGCGGAGAACGTTCTCCGGCTGGAAGGCGTTCGCGACGGCGCGCGATTGCAGATACTGGTTGAGAACTGCGGTCGCGTCAACTACGGCTTCTTTCTCTCGGGAGAGCGTAAAGGCATCACCCGCTCGGTTCGATGGAACGGCTCGGAGCTGTCGGGTTGGCACGTCGCCGGCTTGCCGATGGACGACCTCTCGCGGCTGCGGTTTACGCGCGAACGCACGCACGCTCCAGCGTATTACCGCGGCACGGTTCGCGTGGACCTTCCCGGTGACACCTTCTTCGACACGAGCGATCTCGGCAAAGGCGTACTGTGGCTCAACGGCCATAACCTCGGCCGCTATTGGAGTATCGGCCCGCAAGCCTCGCTGTACTGTCCTGCCGCGTGGCTTCGTCAAGGTTCCAACGAGGTCGTCGTTTTCGACGTCACGCCTCTGTCCGATCCCCGCATGCGCGGGACTATCGGCCCCGTCTACCGGGACCCTATGAAGTAAGAACGGCGTTTACCGCGAGCCGAACCAACCGATAATCATACTGTGAGAGCGTTAGTCCTCAGTGGAGGCGGAGCACACGGCGCGTACGAGGCGGGCGTGGCGTCCGCGCTGTTGGCCCGCGAACGGTACGACGTCATCTGTGGCGTCTCGATCGGCGCCGTTAACGCGGCGCTCATTGCCGCCGGCCGTACCGACGACGCGCTGGAACGCTTCTGGCATGACGAGTTCCCGTCACACGCGCTCGAACTCTTCCCGCACGTTCCCCGTTTACGCCGCCTTATCGACCACGTCGGTTCGATCGGCTACGGCAACGCGTGGCGAGACGTCATGGGCGTCGCGAGGGCGGCATCGTCGCTTCCCTTCTTACGGAAGCTCGGCGCGTATCATAAGACGAGCTTGCCGCTGGTTGCGCGGGCGCTCGGCATGATGATCGACTTCAACCGGCTGCATACGTCGCTGCTCATCGGCGCGACGAACGCTACCCAAGCGTCGGCGGCAGTGTTCCGCGCGTATACGAGCGATCTTCCCAAAACGACGCATTCCGCGAAGCTGACCGAGTACCACGATCTGACGGCTGAGAATTTCGTCATGGCGCTGCTTGCGTCGTCGGCGATGCCGGGCCTCTTCAGCCCCATCGAACTCAATTTCAACGGTACGAGCAATCTCTACGCGGACGGCTGCATCGTGCACACGTCGCCGCTCGGACTGGCCGTGGATAACGGCGCAACCGAAGTCACCGTGGTGTTCGTCGATTGCGAACGCGACGCGCTCGTGAACGGATCGTCGCTCGGGCTAGCGGAGATGGCTTACAACATCGCCACGCTGTGGCAGCAGCGGCTTATCGATTACGAGCTGCGCATCGCTGCCGCGACCAATCAAATCGTGCAGCTCGGCGGCGCACCCGGAAAGCGTCAGATCACGATACGGTACGTGCGGCCCGAAACGCCGCTCGAGCTGGATATGCTCGGTTTCGACAACCGGGACGCGCTGGTTTCGGCGTTCGAACGCGGGGCTGCCGACGGCAGCGTCCCGGCGCGCGTCATGCTTCCGCTGCCCGTCCCGGAGAGTGCCGTGGCCGCTGCGACGCGCGAACGTTCGTCGTTCTGGGATTCGCTGCGCCGCGTCTTCCCCAGCGCCGCGGTCAAACGCGCGGAGTAAGCACGGCGTCGAGGTTTCGCTTTTCCGCGGCGGACAGCGAAACGAGCGGCGGCATCGGGCGTTCCCAGGACTCGTCGTTGCGCGCGCGCGACGTGAGATATCGAACGCGCAACAGTAACTCGGGACCCGCAACGCTGCGACGCAGCTCGGCCAGATGCTCGGCTCCAGCGCCGGTTTGCCATACGCGTTGGGCGAGTTCCGGCCAGAGCGCGACGCTGCCCGAGATACACCCCGAGGTCCCGTCGGCACGGGCGCCGGCGAGATACTCTTCCGAACTCGGCAAAATCGCGAAATCGGGATGCTTCGCCAGAATCGCTTGCTGCAGCGCCCGATCGTTGGAACTGTCCTTCATGCCGGCAATTGCTCCGGGAAATTCGGCTACGAGCCGCTCCACCAGCGCTGCGTGAAACGTGACGCCGCTTGCGGAGGGGAAGTTATAGAGAATCAGTTGAGGATCGGGCGTACCTAGGCGCGTCAGCAGCGCATCGAAGAATCCCACGACGCCGTCGTCGTTTACCGGCCGGTAGAAAAAGGGCGGCATGACGAGCGCACCGAGGTACCCGCAATCGAAAGCCGCTTGTGTAAGCCGCACCGCGTCCGCTAACGACGTCGTTCCGGTTCCGGCGATCGCCCGATCCGTGGGAACGCCGCCCGCCACCGCTTCCATATAGCGAAGCCGCTCGTGGGTGCCGAACGAGGCAGCCTCGCCGTTCGTGCCCAGCACGTTGAGTCCATCGATCCCCCGGCCGAGGAGATCGTTGTAGTATTCGACGCCTTTACGCGAGTCCGGAAGCATCTGCGCGTCAATCGGAGTCAGTACGGCCGCCCAGACGCCGCGTAAGCCGGATTGGCGTTTCATCGTCCAAGCGCTCCCTTCAAGAAAAACGCCACGTTCGCGGGACGTTCCGCAAGCCGGCGCATGAGATAGGGGAACCAGTACCTGCCGAACGGGACCGCGAGTCTTACGCGATATCCCCGTTCGACCAAAGAGCGTGCCAGCGGCGTCGAAATACCGTACAGCATTTGAAATTCGAAACGCCCTTTTTTCGGCACGCCGGTCCGCGCGGCGAAGGCTTCGACCCGCTCGACGATTGCCGGATCGTGGGTTGCGATGGCGGTGTAGCCCGGATTCGAAAGGGACAGCTCCGCGAGACGCACGTAACTTTCGTCGACGTCGCGCTTCTTGGGAAAGGCGATCGCCGGGGGCTCGAGATACGCTCCTTTGACGAGCCTGACGTTGGGGCCGAGCGGCAGCATCGAACGCAAGTCGTCGGCGCTGCGGCGCAGACAAGACTGCAGGACGAAGCCTACGTTATCGAAGGTTTGTCGCAACTGCCGGTAGACGCCGAGCGTCGCATCGACGTAGCGCGACTGCTCCATGTCCAGACGCATCGTGTTGCCCGTATCCTTCGCCGTCCGCGCGATACGGAGTGCGTTTGCGAGCGCCAACTGCGCATCGAGATCGAGACCGACGTGGGTCAGCTTGAACGCAACGTTGGCATCCAGCCCGCGGGCCGCAAAGGTTTCGAGCAGATTGCAATACTGGTTGGCCGCATCGTCGGCCTCTCCGCGCTCGCGCACGCCTTCGCCCAAAATACCGCAGGCCACCGCAAATCCTCGGGCGTTGAGTTCGGCGGCAACGCGCAAGAAATCGCTTTCGCTCTCGCCCGCAACGAAACGGGCGGCTCCCAGCCGGAATCCGTAACGCGTAACCGCTCGCCGAACCGTGCCGTTATCGGCGGCGGCGAGTATTGCGGCGCGCAACGGGCGGTCGAGCACGTACGTCCGCCGTCTAGGGAGAGACCGTTTGCCCGATCAACCCGCGCAGGGCGGTCTGCGGGCGCGCCCCGTAGTGACTGATGATTTCGGCCGCCGCGATGCTGCCGAGGCGTCCGCATTCGCGCAGCGAGGCTCCGCGCGTCAAGCCGAATAAGAATCCCGCCGCGTAAAGATCGCCGGCGCCGGTCGTGTCGACGATTGTGTGGACGGGCTCGGGGGAAACCTCGATCGGTCCCTCCTTCGATAACACGACGGACCCTGCGGCGCCGCGCGTGATTGCCGCAAGTTCGGTGAGCTGACGCAGCCGCGCGATTGCCTCGTCCCAGCCGCATTCGAAGAGGGACGTGACCTCCGCTTCGTTACCGAAGAGTACGTCGACGTGGTGATCGACTAAGTGCAGGAACTCGCCGCGATGCCGCTCGACGCAGAACGGGTCCGATAGCGAGAGTGCAACGCGGCGGCCGGCAGCGTGTGCTATTTCCGACGCCGAGTGAAACGCACGCATCGCCGCCGGATCGTCGTAGAGATACCCTTCCAAATACGTGAAGTGCGCCGAACGAATTAACTCCTCATCGATGTCGTCGGACGAGATGTTCGCACAGGCGCCGAGATAGGTATTCATCGTACGCTGCGAATCGGGGGTCACGAGGATAAGACACTGCGCCGTGCTGGGTCCGGTCGTCGCCGGCGGCGTACGAAACAGCGCGCCCACGGCGGTAATGTCGTGACGGAAAGCGCGTCCGAACTCGTCGTCGCGCACTTTACCGATGTAAGCGGTACGACCGCCGAGCGATGCGATGCCCGCAATCGTGTTGGCCGCGGATCCGCCGGAGGCAATGATCGCCGACGCCATCTGCCCGTAGATCTCTTCGGCTTTCCGCTCGTCGACGAGCATCATGCCGCCTTTGGCCATGCCGTGAGCGCGCAGAAATGCCTCGTCGGCCGGTGCGATGATGTCGACGATGGCGTTTCCAATGCCGACCACGTCGAGGAGATCGTCGAGCATCCGGCCCGTTTCCGGCATCGCCGGACGGCATCCTCTTGCGCCGCTCTCGGGCGCCGGCGCCGCGTCTAACGCAGCTCGTACGCGGTCAAGCGACCGTTTTCGTCGGGACAATACACGCGGCCGTCGGCGACGATCGGGCTTTCCCAATGAACGCCGCCGATCGTGCGCATCGCGCTCGGCTGAGCACTCGACCACAGCGTTCGCCCGTTATGCACGTCGAGCGCGACCAGGGCGCCGTCGAATGCTACGAAGACGATGCCGTTGCTGACGACGGGCGACGTACCTTCCCCGCCGGTCGATCCGGGATGCACCGACCACAACAGCACGAGACGGCTCCGGCCGGACGCGTCGGTAGCGACGCCGTACGCCTGCACCGCGCTCTGAAGTCCGATGACGATCGTCGTTCGGGCGCCCTCGCTCCAGACGGCAGGTGTAGAGAACAGCGCTGCCGGCATCTGCATCTCGCTGAGTTCGTCCGCTACTCCCGGAAGCGGAGCCCGATCGACCAGCCGCAACGTACCGTCCTTGCCGCCCTCCACGAGCATCAGCGGCGTTCGGCTCGCAGGTTGCCGCGGAATCATCGCCGGCGAGGTGCTCCCCATGTCGGTGTCGCCGTCCTGCAGTGCCGTGTAATCCGCCGGCGTGTAGTTCCCTAAAAAGTGCGATGCATCGGCGGTCAACGAAACGACCGAATCGCCGTAATTATCGCCGCCCGCCGTTGCGTCGAACAACCCGTTTCCGGTAGCGGCGTAGATCGCACCGTGCATCGACGGGTCGGGATCTACCACGGCACCGCCGCGGCTCCAAATGCCGGAATCGCTGTTCGAACAGGACGTCGGCGTCGGTAAACGCTTGTTCCGGCTGCAAAGCGAGTTGAAAACGTGCGTGGCGCCGTCGCTCAGTCGCACGGCCACGACGTGTCCGTCGTACGGCGGCGCGTCGCCATCGTACCCCGAGGTCGTCGCGTAAAGATAGCCGTTGGCCACGTTGAGCTCCGACGCGTCCTTTTCGGTTTGCGGCATCAGCGTCACGCGAACGGGAAAACCTGGAGCGCGCAGTTCGTGGCCGGTCGCCGCGTCGAGTTTGTGCAGCAGCGCATCCACTCCGGGAACGTAAACCGCCGTTCCCGAGGGATCGGCAGCGGGAGCCGACGTCGTGATCTTCGGGCCGTGCGTCGCGAATCGCCACGCAATGTGCCCCGTCCTCGCTTCAATGCCGAACGTTACCCCACTTTTGTTCGTGAGAAAGAGCATCGGGATAGCGCGCCGGCCAACGGTCACGCGCTCCAAATAAATCGGTGCCGAGTCGGCCGGCGTACCGAACGGAATTTGCCACATGGCGCGTAAGTGCGACACATTTGCTGCCGTCAGCGCCGTGTCGCCGGCGTCGACTCCCGAACGCGACGGATCGTGCCCGAAGACCGGCCAATCGGCGGCACGCGCGCGCAGAACCGTTGCAGCCAAACCGAGCGCGATAACGACCGCAACGAACGAGCGAGGTTTCATTCCCCGGACGTTCGCCCCGGCTTTGCTAATCCCAGCGCCTTGAGCAAAATTCGCTTGGGGCGCTGCCCGTCGAACTCTCCGTAGTGCACGCGCTCCCACGGGCCGAGATCGAGTTTTCCTTTCGTGACCGGAACCAGCACCTGATGCCCGAGCAGCATGCGTTTGAGATGCGCGTCGGCGTTGTCTTCGCCGGTAAGATGGTGCCGATAGTTCGGCCGGTGCGGAGCTAGATCTTCGAGCCACGTCACGATATCTTCCCATAGCCCCGACTCGTGGTCGTTTACAAAGATGCTCGACGTAATATGCATGGTGCTGACCAGCACGTAACCGTCCCAAAGCCGCGCGTTTCGGCAGACGCGTTCGACCACATCGGTAATGTCGCGAATTTCGTAGCGCGCCGGAGTGGTGATCGTCTCGTACTCGGTATGGGCAATCGTCTCTTGCATGGCAGTCCTACAGCAGCGACACGGTTACGACCGGTCAGGTTCGTTCCCTGTCGAGCGACGCACGGTCCCAGCGCGCCAGCGTCGCGGTTGCATCGTAAACGGAACGGAAGAATTCGAGCGTTGCCGCATCGGGATCGGCGGCTTGCCGCACCGCCTCATAGGGAAGCAGAAATTCGCGCAGCGCCGGATTCCACGCGGCTGGCGGCGGCCGTATTGCCGCCTGCGCCAAACCCTCGGCCTCGGGGTACGCGTAGCCGTACAGCGTTGCGTCCGCTCCGTTACCGCCCGGCCAAAATCCGACGCTGCATTCTTCGTGAGAGTATGCTTCGCGCGTCGCCCAGTCCGGCATGTTCGGAATGCCGCCCGGGTGCCGAGGGGCACGGCGTCCCGAAAAGAGCGTCACCGCGAGATCGAAGCTTCCCCAGAAAAAGTGCACGGGGCTCGCTTTCCCCAGGAACTCGGCTCGGAACGTTTTGCACGACCGCTCGATTTGCAGCAGCACGCAATGGAAGCGCTCGACGTATTGCGGATCGTACGAACGGTGGACCTCGTCCTTTTCAAAAGGAATGGCATCGGCGATTTCGTTTGGCTTTGGGTAGATGCGAACGGCGACGTCCATCGCCGCCAAGCACTCCATTAACGTGCGGTAGAACGCCGCGACGCTCATCGGCTCGAGAGCGAACGTTTCGCGCCGCCGGCGGCTGTCGGCGACGATCAGGCGATGCGCGGTGAGATCGAAATCGATGGCGAAGTGCCGCCCGTCGGCGTACGGCATCGCCGACGTCGTCAGCCCGTGCGGCGTGACGTAGAGCGTCACGTTCCACCAATGATTGACGAGTGGTTCCAGGCGCAACCGGATTTTGCCCACGATCTGCGTCCACAAGTGCAGCGTAGCGAGCGTATCCTTCCAATCGTCGTAATGCAGTTCCGGCCAGCGTTCCATCGCCAGGCCGTTCTGCGCCGCTGCGTCGAAGCCTCGACGATGCTTACTCCGGCAGATAAGGCCCGTTCGTTTGCCGCGCTGCACCGGCGCGATCGCGCGTTCGTGATTCCAAATCCGTGGGACGCAGGTACGACGCGACTCTTAGCATCGCTCGGCTTCGAAGCGGTGGCAACGACGAGTGCCGGCTACGCCTACACGCTCGGGAAACCAGACGGCGCCGTCGGCCGCGAGGCGATGCTCGCCCATGCGGCCGTCATTGTCGCGTCGACGGAGCTTCCCGTCAGCGCCGACATGGAGAACGGTTACGGCGACTCACCCGAAATGGTTGCAGAAACGGTGCGTTTGGCCGCCGCGACGGGCCTCGCAGGCTGTTCCATCGAGGACGTTCCGCTCGGGCGCGGAGAGCCGTACGATCTCGCGTTTGCCGCCGAGCGCGTCGCCGCCGCCTGCGAGGCCGTGCGAGCGCTGGGATTGCCGTTCGTCCTGACGGCGCGAGCGGAGAATTTCATCGTGGGACGGCCGGATCTGCGAGATACGATCGCGCGTCTCCAAGCGTATCAAGAAGCCGGCGCGGACGTGTTATTCGCTCCGGGAATCGCGAGCGAAGCGGACGTTGCGGAGGTCGTACGCTCGGTCGACCGGCCGGTCAACATCATTATGGGGCTGCAGGGCGCGAGCCTAACGCTCGATCGCTTGTCGGCCTTGGGCGTAAAGCGCGTCAGCGTCGGCAGCGCGCTGTCGCGAGCCGCCCTGGGTGCGTTCTTGCGCGCCGCACGGGAAATGCGCGACCGCGGTACGTTCACGTTCGCCGCCGACGCCGCGAAGTACGCGGACCTCAATGCGATGTTTGCGTAACGTCCCGTCCGTCGTAGGCCGCCTGTAGGCCGGCAATATCGAGTTTGACCATGCCGAGCATCGCTTTCATGACACGACCCGACTTTTCGTCATCCTCGTCGCTCAGCAAGTCGCCGAGGATGCCGGGCACGACGTTCCAAGCGACGCCGTAGCGGTCTTTCAGCCAGCCGCAAGCGTTCTCGGCGCCGCCCTCGCAGAGCCGTTCCCAATAACGATCCACCTCGTCCTGGGTTTCGCAGCTGACGTAGAACGCCGGGCCGCCCTCTTTGGGCTGCGGCTGGAACAAATTGAGACCCATGAACGTCTGTCCGTCGAGCTCGAAAACGACGACCATTGCCTTGCCGGACGGTCCGGGGCCGTCGTCGCCGTATCGCGATACGTTCGCGATCTTCGAGTTCGGAAAAATCGACGCGTAAAATGTCGCAGCCTCTTCGGCATCGTCGTTAAACAATAGGAACGGACGGATCTTCTGCATCGGCCTCCCTCTCGTATACGCGCGTCCGTTCGGAATCGTACCAAACTAAGCTTGTAATACGCAAGCGCTATACAGAAAGTGAAGCTTGGTCTATAGTGGATATGGTGTCGAAGCGCGCCTACGGACAGTACTGCGGTTTTGCCCGGGCGCTCGAGCTCGTCGGCGAGCGCTGGGCGTTGATGATCGTGCGCGATCTGCTCGTCGGTCCGAAGCGATTCAGCGACCTGCAACGCGGCTTGCCGGGAATTCCTACGAACGTTCTGACGGCCAGACTCAAAGAAATGGAACAGACGGGCATCGTGGAACGGGTGGCGCAGCCGCGCCCCGCCGGCGGCGTCGCCTATCAACTTACGCCGGGCGGAACGGATCTCGAGGCCGCGGTGCACGCCCTCGGCCGCTGGGGCGCCAAACGGCTGGGCGATCCGCGCGCCGACGAACGGGTGACGGTGGATTCACTCGTCATCGCGTTGCGCTCGACGTTTCAGCCGAAGGCAGCAAAAGGGAAACACCTTTCGATCGAGATGCGGTTCGGTCCGATCGTGCTTCACGCAATCGTGAAGAACGGCACCATCGAGGCCGCGCCCGGGCCGCTGCCGGACGCGGACGTGGTCCTGCAAACGGGGCCCGCGTTCCGGCCGCTGTTGGCACGCGAGATGACCCCGCGCGAAGCGCTCAAGAACGGGACCGCCATTCTGCGCGGACCGAAAAACGCGCTCGATCAATTCGTCGAGCTGTTTCGCATCTAACCGATCCCGGCTTCCCTCACAGATTAGGACAAGATTAGGTCGTTAGCATGCCGTCAACGAAAGGATGACGATATGACACTGGCGGCCCTTCGAACGGCTTTCCTTCTCGCCGTTCCCATACTCGCCGGATGTGAATCGATGCCGGCTCTCGACGCCGACTCCACAACGGTCGGCGACGCCGCGCTCGCGCAACTTTCCTCCGGAGCGGCGACGAGCTCGCTCGCGTCGCTGCCCGTCGACGACGGCCGGTTTACGACCGGAGCGCCGAGAAAAACGTGGGTCTACTCCTGTCAATCGTTTCCGTCCGGTTCGGGAAGTCAATCGTTGCCGTGGGTAAGCGGCCAAACGTGGAACTCGAAGGAGAAAGTGGAGGTTCGCGGCACCGTCGGCTGGACGCGGAGTTTGACGATCGTGCGGCGCGGAACGCAGCGTGCGATCTCCGGCAACGGCCTTCCCGGCCACCAGACCGGGACGTTCCCGATTTCGCCCAGCGATCCGGCCTACGCATACGATCAGAATCCCAACGCCATCGCGCTGCAATCGGTATCCTATTCGATCCCCGCGAATCCGGCCGTCGCTGCGGCGCCGTCTTGTCTGAACATGGGGCCGATCGGCATCATGCTGACCGGAGCGCAGCTCTTCAACGCATTCGACGCTCAGGGACGCGACGCCGCCGTCCACGAGTTGCTCGATTCTTGCTGGGGGCATCCGCAACAGCAAGGCGCTTACCATTATCACACGTTCAGCGCGTGCATGGGCGATTCGGTGACCGGGCACTCCAAACTCCTCGGCTACGCCCTCGACGGCTTCGGCATCTACGGTCCGCGCGGCCAAGACGGGACGGTGTTGTGGTCGAACGATCTCGACGAGTGCCACGGCCACGCGCACGTCATCGCGTGGAACGGTAAGCGCGTTACCATGTACCACTACCACTTTACGTACGACTTCCCGTATTCGCTGGGGTGTTACCGCGGATCGCCGTGACGCGTAAGATCTTCCTGCAACACCTCGTCCTCGTCGCCGCCGTGGTCGCCGGCGGCGCGTTGGCATGGACGTGGCACGTGCGTTCGGTCGCCGCAACGTTGGACGCGCACGATTATGCGTCGCCGGATGTGACCGTCACGAGGATGCCGTTCGGAGCTCCGTCGCTTCCCGGGATGCCACCGGAAACGATGCCGCCGCCCCCGCGCGGTCACGAGCACGCCGATTGGTTTTCGCGAGCCGTCGCCGACTTCGCTCACATTCGTCCGCGGGTCATCGACACCAGCGAAGGGCCGGTCGTCCTGGTGCCCAATCGCGCCGCTCTGGCGCGATGGTTTTTCATCGACGTCGCGATCTGCTTTTGCGCTATCGCCGTTACCGTCGTCAACGCGTGGCGCGCCTACGGAGCGGCTGCCGCAGCCCTGGCGCGAAGGCTCGCAGAACGCGAAGCGGCCGCGGCGGAATACCAGCGGTTCCTCGCCGACGCGGGACACGAGCTGCGCACGCCGCTCACGATACTATCGGGGTACATCGACGTTCTCGACGGCTATCCGCACGGCGACGAACAATCTCGAGTTATCGTGGGTATGCGAACGACCGCCGCACGGATGCGCGGCTTGGTCGAAAAAATGCTCTTGCTTTCGAAGCTCGAATCGACCGCTCCGGATGCCAAAATCGTGTCGGTACCGGAAGTGACCCGCGAGGTTGCGGAGACGATGCGCTTGCAGCATCCGGCCCGCGACATTGCCGTCGATTGCGACGCCCGCGCGCGCGTTCGTATCGACGAAGACGATCTGTACGAAGCCGAGCGCAATTTGCTCGAAAACGCGCTGCGCTACGCGCCGGATTCGCCCGTCGAGGTTTCGGCGTCGGTCCTCGACGACGCGGTGGAAATCGCCGTGACCGATTCCGGTCCCGGCATTCCCCCCGACGAGCAGCCGCTGATCTTCGAACGTTTCTACCGCGGACGCGATCACATCGATCGCGAAGGCACGGGCCTCGGGCTCGCGATCGTCCGGCGCATCGTCGAGCGCTGGAGCGGTACGATTACGATCGAGTCGGGCAGCGAGGGAACGCGTGCGATTCTCCGCTTTCCGCTCGCGGCGAGCGAAGGATGAGTTCCAAGCCGCGCGTGCTCGTGATCGACGACGAGACCGAGATGCGCAAGATGCTCGAGCTCGGCTTGTCGCAACACGGCTTCGAGGTACGTTGCGCATCGGACGGTTCGGCCGCGCTGACGCTGTTGAAGGACGACTGGCGGCCGGACGCCATCGTGCTCGACGTGATGATGCCGAAGGTTGACGGCATGACGCTGATCCCGATGGTTCGGCGGTTAACGGAGGCGCCGATCCTCATGCTCAGCGCCCTCAAGGAAGTGCCGGACAAGATCGCAGCGCTGACCGCCGGCGCCGACGACTACCTCGGCAAGCCTTTCGATCTCGGAGAGTTGGCGGCGCGCCTGCATTCGCGCGTTCGCCGGCCGCAGCTTTTAAAGCCGCAAATCGTGAGCTTCGGCGGAATCGTGATGAATCTCGAGCGACGCACGGTGATGCGCGACGACCAGCCCGTCGATCTCACGACGCGCGAGTTCGATCTGCTTGCGACGCTCCTGCGAGAACCCGGGCGCGTTTTCACGCGCGAGCAGCTCATCGACAAAGTCTGGGGTGCCGATGCCGAAGTCGAGCCGAACGTCGTCGAAACCTACGTTTCCTATTTGCGTTCCAAACTCGACGCGCCGGCGGCCCCATCGCTCATACAAACCGTGCGTCGCGTCGGCTACACGATACGCTGAAGGGGGTTGGGTTCGACTTCTCCCTTGATGCTTTTTCGGCAGCACGAAACGGGGAGCGTCACGATGATGTGGCTCCCTCCGCCGGGAATCCGCTCGACTTCGACGCGACGAGCCAACGCCGAAACCAAAAAGAGTCCGCGCCCCGACTCCGACCACAGGTTCTCGGGCAATGCCGGCTGGTAGTCGAACCCCGGACCCTTGTCGATCACGTGGAGCACGGCCTCACCGTTGCGAAACTCTAGTGAAACGTTGAGCGGCCCTGGTGCGTGACGAACGGCATTGCCGACGAGTTCGGCAAAAATGACGCCGCACGTCGTGGCGTCATCGTCGTCGATCTTGCACATGCGGCGGAGGCTGCCGAAGTAGTCGTCGCGCAGCGAATAGGCCGTTCGCGCGTCGGAAGCTTCGAACTCCCAGCGGAGCTTCGAGCGGGCGAGATCGACGACCAGAACGGCGATGTCGTCCCGGGGCGATTTGTCGGCGATGGCGCGCTCGATGAACTCCGCCGAGTTGGCGGCATACATCACGGCTCTCGTAGCGAGCACGCTGCACAGCATCTCCTCGCCGGCAATGGCGTCGCGATCGATTTCGATGATACCATCGGTATAGAGCACGAGCAGGCCGCGGTCGGGGCACGCGAAGACGTGCTCCTCGAAGTCGACGTCGGCAAACGCACCGAGCGGCGGCGACGGCGACCGCAAACGGGCCACGCGGCCTCCGGGAGCGCGCACGAGCGGCGGCGCGTGTCCGGCCGAAACGTAACGTAACGTGCGATCGCGGAGATTCAGAATGCCGACGAAAGCGCTCGCAAGCCGTTGGCCGGCGTCCTTGAGAAGCAGACGATTGCAAATCGCAACGATGTCTCGGGGGCTGCTTTTATCGAGAGCGGCAACGCGAATCGACTGACGCATCAACACCATGAGCCGCGCCGCTTCGATGCCTTTACCGGTGACGTCGCCGATCGTAAGCACTATCTCGCCGTCATCGTTTTCGAACGCATCGTACCAGTCGCCGCCAATGTCGGCCTCCGTCGATCCCGGCCGGTAGTGCGCGCTGATCGAAAGGCCGTCCATCGATGGGAATCTTGTCGGGAGAAATGCTCGCTGCAGCGTTTCTGCAACGTACTGCTCGCGACGGAACTGTTTCGCGTTAGCGACGGCGATGCCGGCACGGCGTCCGAGATCGATCGCAAAGGTCAAATCGCCAGGATCGAACTCCGCGTGCTTCGCGGTGCGAACGAACGTCAAGGCGCCGAAGATGTGATTCTCGGAAACCACGGGCACGACGATTTTCGATCGATAGCCGAACCGCCGCATGTACGTTTCGTGCTGCCGCGACGCGGCGTGACGCATCAACGTGGCTTCGTCGATATGCGGCAGAAAGAACGGCTCGCCCGTGCGCGTGACCTGCACGACCGGGTGTACGCCGAACTCTTCGACGTAGAGAATGGACTGAACGCTCGCAAGAGCGTCTCTCTGCGAGGGGTCGGCGTGAGCCGAAGCCGTGACGAACAAGCGCTCCGAACGTTCGTCGATGAGGTCGAACAGGCAGATGTCCGCGAAAGATTCGACTGCTAGACGGGCAACGTTATTAAGCGTTCGGGTGACGTCGAGCGATTGATGAAAGATCTCGCCGGCTTTGACTAATAAGCTAAGACGCTCCTGATCCTTATTCTCAACAAGTGCAGTCAACCGCGTCCTCCCGTGCGGTTTTCCCCACCGATCGAGCGTATTACACTAAATTCCCGTCGGAGGCAAGCGCCCGTCGATTGGAATCGTCACCCAGCCGGCCTTCCCTAAGCCGTACGGGGTGGGGCGCGCGCGGGCTATGCTCAGCCGCTTCGCACGACGACGGCAGCTTCAACGAAACGAATTTCTCTTCGATCTGCTCGTCACTCCCTAGCAGGCGACACAGCGAACGTGACCCGTCGCTTTCGCATAGTGGAGCATCGCCTTGTCGCGGGTGAGTATCGCCGCTCCGTACGCCGCCGCGGTTGCGATCAGAATACGGTCGGCTGGGTCGCGCGGCGGCGACCCCGGCAACTGCGCGGCGTTCAACGCTATCGCAGGGGTGATCGCCGCCGTAACCACTCCCGGCGCAGCGAACATTGCGCGGACCCACTCTTCAAGAGGCCACGTTAGCAGAAGACGCCCCTTTTTTACGAGCATCCCAATTTCCCAGGCGCTTACGGGGGAAAGTAGTAGCTCTTTCCGCCTTGCAGCTTGGTCGATGTTCCGCTCGGCCGCCGGCTTCAGCAGTCCGTTGGAACTCCAAATCGCCGCGTGCGTATCAAGTAAAATTTGGCTCGTCACCGGTCCACACTTCGTCGATTGGAGCGATCAGATCGCCTGCACTCAAAATAGTGCCTCTTAGAGAACCACAAAATTGTGGCGACGCCGAAGCAATAGGAACGAGACGGGCGACCGGTCTTCGGTGCCGCGTTATGACGACTTCCACATTCGTCTTTTCGACTTCGTCGATCACTTCTAAGCAGCGAGCCTTGAAATCGGCCGCGCCGATTTCGCGCGATCGGAGGAGCAAGAAAGAGACGCGTGCGGATGCTTTCTTCTTTATAGTCATATTATATGACTATACTAGCAGAGAGATCCGCGAACGGCAACTTCAGGGATGAGATATGCGGCGCCCCCGTCCATGCGCGAACGGGGGCGCCGTTTCCCTAGCCTTTCGGAGGGACGTGGTCTAGGATTTCGCCGAGTACGCGATGCAGAAGCCGTGCGGTGAAATACCGCCTTCGACGATTTGGCAGCTGCCGTCGGCATCGGCGTCCTTGCCCGGCATGAAGAACTTGCATCCCGAGCACTGCATGCCGTTATTCGGGGTGGACTGATAGTGCATCGAGTCTTTCGAGGATTTTGAGCTTTGCGCTTGAGCCGCCTCGTCGAGAACGACCGCAAGGAGCGGCAGCAGTGCCGCCTTTTCGAGGAACGCTACCCGCTTGAGGGTCCTATCCATAGGCTTGACGCTACCGTCCGAATATGAAGAATTTCTGAAGGTATTCCTAGCCCTTAAACGATCTTCATGGCTTTGAGGCGGACGAGATCTTCCACGGTCGGATGCGGAAAGCCGTGCGCTTTGACCCGCTGCACGTAAGCGGCATCGATGCCTAACGCTCGCAGTTGAATCGCTTGAGCGGGCGTCACCTTCGGAAGGCCGCTCGCGGATAGATCCCGCAGATACGCTCCGTCAACGCGCAGCGCGCGCAGCGAGATCGTTTGGTCGGCGTCGATCTCTGCCGA
>JAFAHZ010000103.1 GCA_019236975.1 Vulcanimicrobiota bacterium
CGAGTCGAAATGGTTGTCGTCCAACGTCATTTGGGCTTCATTGACCCGGATTTGATCGAGGGCTTTGAGCGCTCTGCTTTGTCAGTGCTCAGCTCCAAGGGAGCACGCCAATGGTGGAAAACGTCGAAAAGCGCATTCAGCGACCTCTTTTCTTCATGGGTCGATGAAAAGGCCGCCTCGAGCCATCCTCGACCGATCCATACCGGGTTTGGTCTCGGAGTCTCAACCGAATAACGGCTCGGGTTCGGGGTTTACGTCAGCGCCTTCGAGCGCATCAGATTCCATAGACCGTGCGCTGAAAGCGTAAGCGTCAAAAGGGAAGCAACTGCAAGCGCAAGGAGCGTCCAGACGAAGAAAAAGGCTCCGCTCGATTTGCCGATTTCGATACCCGCCAAGCCTCCCGTTCCGGTTAGGTGTGTCACGAAAATGACCAGCCCGAGTAGCGATCCGACAAGCATGGTAATGTGCCCCGATCGACGTTCGGACAGCATCAGCGTTCCGTAGAGCCAAACGGCAAGAATCGCTACCATAATGAGGTTTGATGCCACGCCTTTTTCTGACCCGTATACGATGTCATCCACCAGGTGGAACGATACGAGCAGGATCGAGAACAGCGATAGTGCCCGCAATACAATGTTTCGCTTCATCAGAATGCGTCGGACCTCCTCGGGTCTGCGGTGATATACGCGTGAGCCACCAAAGGAGTTTCGTTAGAGCCGTTTCAAGCAGGGGGCGTATATCTCGAAGATCGTTTCGCCGATCGCGCGCCCATAGTGCGGCTCCTCCGCGAGACCTTGCACGATCGTACCAGCGGGCAAGAAACGTTCACCCGATTTGCGATGTTGAGGGTCGAATCCGAGGACGAGCGTGCCGCTGAGAATCGTAAACAGCCAATATACGTGGTTAACGTGCATTGGATACTCGTAACCGCTGGGGAACTTATTAATTCGCAGCCAATCGCAGTCGTCTCCCCGCTTACCACGCAGGTAGGCGTAATACGATCCATGAGGACCGTTCTTCGAGGTATCGCGTATCCATACAACGTCGCGTGGAAGGGTTATGATGGTGCCGTTGCCGGCCCCCGCTGCAATTGCCGGTACGGTCATCAATGCAACCAATAAAACAATGCAGATGCACCGACATGCCATTTGCGCGGCTTCGACCCGGCGCGTAACGAAACATGCGCGCGTGCCCGTGTTAGCCCTAAGAGGCGCGGATAGGTGGTTCCGGACTGTAAAGCCAAAATTGCACCATGCGTTATTTAGCGCTCGCCGCCGTACTGCTGGCCGCAGCTCCTGCGGCGCCACAGAGCCGGTATCTGGTTTCGTGGGCGATGGAATCGAAGGTCTTTCCGGGCGACGGGGCCGGACACGACTTCATCGCCGTGTTCGATATAGGGGACCCCGCCGATTTCGGCCACCTGGTGGCGATGCTGCCCGTCGAAACGCGGTCGCAGATGGCGCATCACACGAACTCAACCATGCCTTCGAATCACCTGTTATTCGCGAACGACTTTATGGCCGATCGTTCGTACGTCTTCGATCTCAACGATCCAATCAAACCACGTGTTTCCGCTTCCTTCACCGATGCAGGCGGGTATTCGCATCCCCATTCCTTCGAGTATCTTCCGAACGGTCACGTGCTCGCGACCTTCCAGATCAAAGGAGCGGACGCTTCCGGCGGGCTTGTAGAGCTCGACAGCAAAGGCAACGTGATACGTACGAGCGATGCCACCAACGTCGCCGACCCCTACGTGCGGCCGTACAGCGTGCTCGCGATCGAAGCCCTGGATCGCGTGGTCACCACGACCTCGCCAATGACGCCGCTGACGACACGCGAGCCGAGTCACTCCGTTCAAGTTTGGCGGCTGTCGGATTTAAAGCTTTTGAAGACCGTGATGCTTCCCGAACCCAAGCCGTACGAGGTCGCGCGCGATTACACCGACGACGCAACGCTGCTTTCCGATGGAAAAACCGTCTTGGTGAAGACGTCCCGATGCGGCCTGTTCGCCCTGAGCGACCTGGCCGGACCCAATCCAAACGCGCAGTTCATTTACGATTATGGCGGCCGCGGGTGCGACGGTGTTCCCTTCGCCATAGGCAACTACTACGTCCAGCCGACGAAAACCGAACACAGCATCGTCGCGCTCGACGTGCGCGATCCGTTGCACCCCATTGAGGCCGGGCGACTCTACTTAGGTCCCGCAGCGCTCCCCCACTGGCTTTCCCGCGAACCGGGAACGAATCGCTTCGTCATCACGGGTTACGGGTCGATACGAACGTCGATCCATTTTGCAACGATCGACGTGGAGACGGGTGCGCTTACGCTCGCACCGTACTCAATCGATTTCAACCGCAAATGGCCCGACGGCTGGGACGGGGCCGCCATCCCGCACGGTACGGTCTTCTACTAAGAGAGAACGTCGTGCGCGCGCGTCGCTTAATCGGTCGGTTCTCGGACGATCGACGCCTGCGGGCGGCCGCGCAGCCGAGATAGAAGTCTTCGGACTATGAAGACGCGTGCGCTGCTGCGAGCGGCCGTAATAATCGCGTTGACGACGATCCCGGTCGCGATGACCGGTGTCGAGATGTTATTACCCTGGCACCCATGGGCGACGTTCGGATTCTCGGCCGACCCTTCGGGTGTCGTCACGGACGTTGACCCCGACGCCGCTCGGGCCGGGTTGCGGATTGGGAACCGCATCGCCCTGGAGCGGATGCCGGCTGCGGATAGGTGGATGGTGAGCGCTTCGTCGGTCGGGCGAGACGGCCGCATCATGCAGCTACCGCTGACGACCGGAAAGACGGTTACCGTCGTCGCGCATCCTCGTCCGCGCACGGTCGTCGACAATATCACGGATCTGATCGCCTGCTCCGCGCTGATCCTCTTTATTCTCGTTGCCGCGACGCTCGTGCTGATGCGGCCGAGCGCCGTTACGTGGGCGTTTTATCTTTTCGCATTGAGCATGTGCGATGGCGGAACGCTCTACGTCGAATACTTGTCGTTCCAAGCGTTATTCGGTTTGTTCCTCGTTCAAGCCGCAGCGGGTGCCGCCGGCGCTGCGGGGTTGTTCTCGTTTGCGCTACGCTTCCCCGACGTGCGGCCTACCGGAGCCGCCCTTACGGCGGAGCGGGTCGTCATCTTCGGCGTAGCGCCGGTTCTTGCTGCCCTCAATATAGCCACCGCCATCCTCTACGCTCTTGCGAACGTCGGCCCGGCGATCGCCCTTTTGCCTGTCACCAATACGATATTTACGGCCTGTTTGCGGCTGCAGTTTTCGTTTTGCTCGCGCGGTATGCCACCGTCGGTCCGGAGGAACGCAACCGGCTGCGCTGGATGGTCGCGACGATGACGGTCGCTTTTGTGCCGGGTCTCATCACCGTCTTTTTCGAGGGTACGCTGGGGATATTTTTGCCGATCTGGTGGAACAACGTTGCGGTGATTTTTTACGCGCTCGCTCCGATGGCGCTCGCGTACACCATTCTCAAGCACCGGCTATTCGACATACGGCTGGTCGTCAGCCGCGCTCTCGTTTACGGCGTGTTGACGACCGCGATCGTAGCGTTATTGGCGCTCGTCGAATGGACCGTCCATCATTGGCTCGAGGAATCGCGCTTTGCAATCGTCGGCGAACTCGCGCTCGCCGTGTTGTTGGGCGTACTGTTGACGACCGCGCACCGGCGGCTCGAGCACGCTCTAAACCAGCTCGTCTTCCGAGCGCAGGTCCTCGCCTTACAGGCGCTGCGGAGGTTTACCAAAGAGATCGATCTGATCCCCGACCCGCAGCGCCT
>JAFAHZ010000033.1 GCA_019236975.1 Vulcanimicrobiota bacterium
CCGATATGAATGTGCGTCGGCTGCGCCGCGGCCGGCGCGTTCTTCAGGCTAATGACGACTTTGGTGCCGTCGGTTTCCTGGGTCAGCGTCGCGGTGCCGGTTTCGCCGGAGCCGTTGAGCGCTTTCATGTCGACCGTGACGGCGGTCGTCGCTGCGGGAGCGGCGGCTGCCGTCAGCGCCGCGGCGGCGGCGAATGCGATGGCGAAGCGGGAGACGTTCATGACTACTCCTTATGCGGAAGATGAGTGCGATAGGTACGTTCTGCTTCCTGAAGACGGCTTTCCAGGGTCGAGGCAGCGCGAACGGCTTGAGCCGTAGGCGGCGCGTCCGCGTCGTCGACGACGAACAGCAACGTGGTGAACTGGCCGTTGAGGTCATCGAAGGCGGCCGCGTCCTTGCTTTGGTGCGCGCCGCGCGCGGCGGCGGCATCGTCGAACGAGCGGTCGATGGATGCCGCAACGCGGCGAGCCAGGTCGTACTGATCGCGCAGTGCGCCGGTGCCGATGGTAACGCGAGGATCGAGCAGAACGGTCAGCGGGCGTTCGACGGTGGTTCCGTCGGCTTGCAAGCGCACGAGGTAGCGACCCGGCAGCACCAAGACGCCTTGGGGTACGGGCGGCGTGTCGTGCGGAACCGCGCTAATCGGCAAATCTTGCGGCGATCCCTTGGGATCCGCTTCGCGCAAATTCCAGACGAAGCGGTGCGCGCCCGCCGCCGTGCTCGGGCGCGCGAAGCCGCGCTCCCAATACGCCGGCTTGTCCAGATCGGGAATCGGCTCGGGCGGTACGTCGTCGCTCGAGAAGCGGCGAACGAGACTGCCGCGTGCGTCGTACACCGAGATGGTGACTTTCTGCGCCGGTGCTGCAAGCGAGTAGTCGAGAATGGCGCCGTCGGGCGGATTCTGACCCGTCGGTTCTTCGGGCGGCAGCGGCGTGTCGGTGTTCGTGTTCCAATGAACTCGATAGGCGGCTGACGGAGCGAAAAGATGCACGCCGCTCACGGTGCCGCGCGCGAGCTCGCGCAGCGGCTCGACGTCGTCGAGAATCCAAAATCCGCGGCCGTGCGTCGCGACGTCGAGATCGTCGCCCGCAACGACGGCGTCGCGAACCGACGTGCGCGGCAGATTATTTTGCAGCGACTGCCAGTGCGCTCCCTCGTCGAAGGAAACGGCGACGCCGTTTTCGGTTGCCGCATAGAGCAGACGCGGCTCGACCGGATCCTGCCGAACGGCGTTGACCGGCCAATCCGGCAACCCGTCGACGGTGAGGCGCCAGTGCGCTCCGCCGTCGTGCGTGACGTAGACGTACGGGCGCAGGTCGTCGAGCCGGAAACGCGTCACTGCGACGAAGGCCGTATCGTCGTCGTAGCGCGAGGCATCGATTTGCGCGATCTTGCTCCACGGCGTCAGGGCTGGTGGAGTGATGTTTTTCCAGTGCGAGCCGCCGTCACGAGTAATCCACACGAGACCGTCGTCCGTGCCGGCCCATAACGTCCCGGGCCGCCGGTATGACGGGGCCAGCGCGTAAACCACGCCGCGATGCCCGCCGGCCTGCGGATCGTCGCTTTCGAACGCGCGAATGACGCCCGGAACTGCGGGATGCGCGCGCGTGAGATCGGGACTTATTTGACGCCAGTGCTGGCCACCGTCCTCGGTGGCAAAGACGACGTTGGCACCCGAGTACAGCCGGTGCTTGTCGAAACGATCGAAGATCAGCGGCTCGGTGCGCACGGCACGATAGCCTTTGGTACGCAACACGAGCGGCCCGACTTCTTGCGTTTGCCCGGTGCGCTCTTGAAACTTCTCGACTTTCGCACCGAAGAACGTGCCGGGATGGAGCGGATCTTCAACGACGTAGCCGTATTCGAACGCGCCGACCGGATGCCAGTCGCGCTGCGTGACTTGGCCCCAGTTTCCGCGGCTGCTCACGCACGCCGAACCGCTCTCTTGCTGTCCTCCGCAGAGTTGGTACGGAAATTCCGCCGTGGCAAAGACGTGAAACATCTGCGCCGTCGGCTGATTGTACCAGCTGCTCCACGTCCGGCCGCCGTTAAGCGAGATGGTCGCGCCCTGATCGCTTCCCAAGATGACGACTTTTGGATCGCTGGGATTAATCCAAACGCTGTGATAATCGTCGCCGCCCGGCGCGCCTTTGATGGCGACGAACGTTTTGCCGCCGTCGGAAGAACGATACGTCGACGTATTCGTGAGGTAGATCGTGTTCGGATCGCGCGGATCCACTGCGATCGAAACCAGATCGTCGCCGCGCTGCGCGATGTTGGCGCGGCCGTTAACCTTCGCGAAATGCGCGCCTGCATCGTCGCTGCGGTACAGCGCGCCGCCTTCGTCGCCCTTGAGTTCCGCATCGGCATACGCATACACGATATGGGAGTCGCTCGGTGCGACCGCGACTTCCGTGCGTCCGACGCGGGACGGCAGGCCTTGCGTCAGCTGCGACCAGGTCGTGCCACCGTCGCTCGACTTGAACAGCCCGCTGCCGGCGATTTCAAACGAGGCGCCGATTTCCCAAGGCGCTTGCCGCGCCGCCCACAGCGTCGCGTACACGACGTTGCGATCGTTCGGATCGATCGCTACCGCAAACGCGCCCACGTTCTCGTTCTTGAAGAGCACGCGCTGCCACGTCGTTCCGCCGTCGAGCGAACGATAGACGCCGCGTTCGTCGTTGGGCCCGTATGGATGTCCGAGCACCGCTACGAAGAGACGATTCGGATCGGTCGGGTCGACCGCGATTCCCGGAATTTGCTGGCCGTTGCGCAGACCGACGTTCGTCCAGGTCGCGCCGCCGTCGGTCGATTTGTACACGCCGTCGCCGATCGAGAGATCGGGACGCTGCAATCCTTCACCGCTGCCGGCGTAGAGAATCTTCGGGTTACTGGGGGCGACGGCGAGCGAACCGATCGAGCCCGTCGGCTGCCCGTCGAAGATCGGCTGCCACGTGCGCCCGGCGTCGTCGCTCTTCCAAATGCCGCCGTTCACCGCCGCGATGTAGTACGAGAACGGATCGTTGGGAATGCCGGTCACCGCCTGCGTGCGGCCGCCGCGCGCCGGACCGACGTACCGCCAGTGCAACGAGCCGTACGCCGGCGAAGAAACGTCTGCGGCGCGTCCGGCCGCCGGCGCGCCCTGGGTGAACGCAACTATTGCGGCGGCGAACGGAACGAAAGCATGCTTGCGGTCCATCATTGGGCAGCAAGAGTACGACGCCGAATTGAGACTTCCCTGACGAATGCGGCGATATCCGCGAGTGCTTCCCGCGACTCGCGCAGGCTGGTGAAAATCTGCCAGACGTGCGGGACGCCGTCCCACAAGCGAACGGATGCGTCGACGCCGGCGGCGCGGGCGCGCTCCGCGAGACGCAGCGCGTCGTCGCGCAGCATCTCCGACGCGCTGGCTTGAACGAGCAGCGGCGGCAAACCGCGCAGGTCGGCGTAGAGTCCCGACAAGCGCGGATCGTCGAGCGCCGACGCGCCCGCATAGAGCGGTGCGATGAGACGGTCCTCTCCGCGTACGAGCACGTCGTCGCTGCGCGCGTTCGAGCGGATCGATTCACCGGTCGACGCCAGATCCGTCCAAGGCGATAACAGGAACGCGCCTGCCGGCAACGGCAGCCCGCGGTCGCGAGCGGCGAGCAAAAACGATAGCGCGAGGCCGCCGCCCGCAGAGTCGCCGCCGATAAAGGTGCGCGCCGGCCGCTCACCTTGCGCGAGAAGAAAACGGTAGGCTTCGACGGCGTCGTCGAGCGCGGCGGGAAACGGACACTCGGGCGCGAGCCGATACTCCGGCGCAAACGTGCGCGCGCCGCAGCGCAACGCGATCGCGCCGATGAGCCGGCGGTACTGAGCGACGGCTCCCCCGATGTATCCGCCGCCATGTAAGTACAGGATGGCCGGCGCATCTTGCGCGACGCTCTTGGGCGCGAACCATTCGCCCGCTACGCCTCCCGTCTCTTTCCTACAGACCGCTGCGCGCGGAGCGCGGCCGAACGTCAGCGTCATTTGGGCGAGAATGAGACGGTAATACCTCACGAAATGCCGGCTGCGCAACGCTGCGGCGGTCGGATATTTGATCGTAACTCGAGCGAGCATTCCCGCGCAGCGCGCGCCGAACGTCGGCACTACATACGCTTACCGTTGCGTCGCCGGCCGTTGCGCCGGAGTTTCGGTTGGAACGGGCCGCCGATTTTCCAATTCGTCTTGCGCGGCAGCGACTCGTCGACGTCGTCGCAGCCAATCGGCGTGAAATCGCGGCAGTCACCCGGGCGCGCTTCGTAGATGCCGCAGTAATGCCGGCCGCTGCGCGAGCCCATCAGGAAGACGCACTTGTCGGCAATGTCTTCGGTGACTTTGCGCACCCACCCCACGGTGAAGCCGTCTGCGGACGGCCGCTCGACGATGTACTCGCGCATCACATCGTCGTACGTCATTCCGAGGTGCTCGGCAATACGGCGTACGTCGGCCTTGCTCACGAACGGCTCGTAGCCGCTGCAGCACTCGGCGCAACCCGGCGGGCATGCGACGTTCTCGGGCATATCCTTGAGATGCTTGCGAGCGAGATCGATGACTTTGGCGACGGCTTTTACGAACTCGGGATCGTCGTTATATTTGTACACCCACTCCCGGTGCGTGACTTCGCTCGTGTTGTAATAGTGCTCGATCTTTTCGTCGAACTCGATCGTGACGTGCTCCTCGTCGATCTCGATCTTATTGACGTGCTCGAGCGGTCGCGCGTCGAGGAGTTCGGGATGCGTCGGCTGGCCGGTGCGGCGCGAAAAACCGCGCAGGGTGGTAAGGTCGATGGTCTCCATGATGACGGTTGCCTTTATACAGGCAGACAAGGGTGTCCCGCGCGGCGATTGAAAGACGGGAACCATGCGAACGGCAATCGGCGTCGACCTTGGCGGCTCCCACGTCACCGCGGCGGTCATTACCGACGACGGGACGATCCATCGCCAGCACGAGCAAGATCTCGAGGACCTGCGTTACGATGCCGTGATCGCGGCGCTGGGCGAGACGATCGGAGCGGCGATCAAGGATGCGGGCGATGCTATCGTCGGCATCGGCGTGGGCTCGCCCGGCAACATCGATGCGGAGACCGGGGCAGTCCTCTACAGTCCGAACTTCGGCTGGCACGACGCGCCGCTCGGCGAAACGTTGCGCAAGAAGTTCGGCGTCTCCGTCTTCGTCGGGAACGACGCCCGCTGCGCGACCCTGGGCGAGTATACGTTCGGCAGCGGAAAGGGAACCAAAGATTTCGTCCTGCTGACGCTCGGGACGGGGATCGGCTGCGGCATCGTCGCCGGCGGTCAGCTGGTGCTCGGAAACAAGTGGGGTGCCGGCGAGGTAGGCCACCATCAGATTCGTCCCACCGACGGCTTCGCGTGCGCCTGCGGAAAAATCGGCTGCTTCGAGGCGCAAGCGTCGGGGACCGGATTGATTCGCCACGCCTTTGCCGTCGCACCGTCGTTTCCGCGCAGCATCATGCTCGACGTCGATCGCGATAAGCTCAGTTCGAAGAAGATTCGCAAGGCTGCGCAAGCGGGCGACCGTCACGCGTTGACGGCTTGGAAAAACTTCACGGCCGACCTCTCGATCGGCCTCGCAAACATCGTCGCATTCGTCAATCCCGAGGTGATCGCATTGGGCGGGGGCGTTTCGACGGCCGCCGATTTCATGCTGGACGCGGTACGCGGTCCGGTCGACGCGCTGACGACGATGGTTCCCAAAGGAACCACGCAGATCGTCGTCGCGCAACTGGGCAACGATGCCGGGCAAGTCGGCGCGGCGACGATGGCGTTCCGCGGCGGCTTGGGTACGGGAGATGAAGCGGCCGCGTAAACTGGCGGTCGTCACCGGAGCTTCGGGAGGTCTCGGCCTCGAGTTCGCACGGCTGCTCGCGCGCGACGGCTACGATCTGGCATTGGTCGCGCGTTCCCAAGAGAAACTCGAGTCGGTCGCCCGCGAGCTGCGCGAAAGGCACGGCGCGAGCGTGCAGACCGTCGTCCTCGATCTGGCCCAAGCGGATGCAGCCGGCGAACTCGTGCGACGCGTTCCCCGCTGCGACGTGCTCGTCAACAACGCCGGTTTTGCCAGCAACGGGCGATTCGATCGCCTCGACGAAAGCCGCATCGAAGAAGAAGTTCGTCTGGACGTTCTGACCTTGACGATGTTGGCACGCAAGTACGTTCCGGCGATGATCGAACGCCGCGACGGTCGCATGCTCAACGTCGCCTCGACCGCGGCTTTCCTGCCTGGGCCGTTCATGGCCGTCTACTACGCCGCCAAGGCGTACGTGCTGTCGTTCTCGCAAGCGCTGGCCGAGGAGCTGCGCGGCAGCGGCGTGACCGTGACGTGCCTTTGCCCCGGGGCGACCGCAACCGGCTTCGCCGAGCGAGCGGGAACGCAGCAGACGCTGCTCTTTACGTTACCGGTAGCCGATGCCGCGCGAACCGCGGCTGCCGGTTATCGCGGGATGCTGCGGGGTAAGCTCGTCGTCGTACCGCCGTCGGCGACGAACTGGCTGGTCGAGCTCTCGTCCCGCTTGACGCCGCGGCGTCCGTTGTTGTGGTTCTCGCGCAAAGCGGTGGAGGTCGAAGGAAGATGAAGGCCATTGGGGTTGCGATTGCGCTCACCGCGTCGATTGCGACGGCTTGCGCGACGATCGCAGCAACGCAGACGCACGCCGCCACAGCCGATCCGATCCACAAGATCGCCCACGTCGTGATCATCATGCAGGAGAACCGTTCGTTCGATCATTACTTCGGTACGTTTCCGGGCGCCGACGGTATTCCGCGCAAGAATGGCGTTCCCACGGTCTGCGTACCTCGGCCGGACAATAGCGGGTGCGTTCGACCGTATCACGATCCGAACGATCTCAACCAAGGCGGACCGCACAACTTCCGCGCCGCGCAGCGCGTCATCGCCGGCGGCGCGATGAGCGGCTTCTTGGACGTCTTATCGAAGCGGCATCGCTGTTTCGAGCCGGCCGATCCGAACTGCGCCGCCGTCAGCCCCGAGCGCAGCGACGTGATGGGCTACCACGACGAGCGCGAAATCCCGAACTACTGGCGCTACGCGCGCGACTTCGTCTTACAAGACCGCCTCTTCGAAGCGATCGCCTCGTGGAGCTTGCCCCAGCACTTGTTCTTGGTCTCCGAATGGTCGGCGCGCTGCGCACAGCTGCACGTCGCCTCGAGCTGCGTCAACGAGCCGTCGGCACCCGACGATCCGCCGGATTTCGCGCCGAATGCCAAGCGGGTACACGGCCCCGGCCGCCCCGACTACGCGTGGACCGATTTGACGTATTTACTGCATCGTAAGGGCGTGAGTTGGGCGTACTACGTAATGAGCGGCACCGAACCCGATTGCGCGTTCGATTACGAGAGCTGTGCGCCGGTGGAGCAGTCCGCGAAGACCCTGGGAATTTGGAATCCGTTGCCCGGCTTCGATACCGTCAAAGAAGACGGCGAGCTGCGTAACGTGATGGACTTGCGCCAGTTCTACGTTGCCGCGCGGAACGGTACGCTGCCGAGCGTCGTTTGGATCGCGCCCGCGCACAAGTACAGCGAGCACCCTCCGGCGCTCGTTAGCGACGGTCAGGCCTACGTCACCGGCTTGATCGACGCGATCATGCGCGGACCCGATTGGAACAGCACGGCAATCTTCTTGACGTGGGACGATTGGGGCGGCTTCTACGATCACGTAGCGCCGCCGGTCGTCGACCAAAACGGGTACGGCATCCGCGTTCCCGGCATCGTGATCAGTCCGTACGCGCGCAAGGGGTTCATCGACCATCAAACCCTCAGCCACGACGCCTACGTGAAGTTCATCGAGGACGATTTTCTGGGCGGCGAGCGGATCGATCCGCGCACCGACGGGCGGCCCGACCCGCGGCCGGACGTGCGCGAGAACGTGACGATTTTGGGCGATCTGCGCGCCGACTTCGACTTCACGCAAAAACCGCGCTCGCCGGAAATTCTTCCCGGCGGCACCGTCTGGGACGGAATGGAAGCTAAATAGAAACGGCTTGCCGCAGCGCGCCGGCGGGCATGTCGTCCTGCCACGGAATCGTGCCGGTGTTTGCAAGTTGCGCGATCAGCGCGGCGATTCGGCGCGAGCTGCGCCGCGGAGCGACGGTTTCTTGATGGTGACGAATGGTTTCGAGCCGGTCGGGCGTACGAATTAACGTACGTACGGCGTTGACGACTTCGCCCGCACCGTGCAGCGCGACCGCGCCCAGACCGTTGTTGCGCACGAAATCGACGTTGCCGCGTTCCTGGCCCGGAACGTAATCGTAAACGACGACCGGAAGCTGCGCGGCATTGGCTTCGGCGAGCGTTCCCGGCCCGGCTTTCGTAACCAGCAGATCGACGGCGCGAAAATACTCGGGAATCTTATCGGTGAAGCCGAGGACCGTCATCGGCGTCGGCAGCGACGCGCCGGTTTCGGAAAGTTTTTGCTGCATGTGTTCGTTGCGCCCGCAGACGACGACCATGTGAATCGGCAACCGTGCGCGGGCCAGTGCCATCGTCGTCGAAAGCAGCTTTCCACCGCCTTCACCGCCGGCCATGAGCATCACCACGAGTTCGTTCTGCGGCAAACCCAGCGCCGCGCGGAGCTGTTCCTTCGAGCCGGTAACGTCGTCGAATTTCGGATGAATGGGATGACCGAGCAGCCGTAAGCGCGAGGGAGGAACGCCGCGCGAGAGCGCGCGCGAATAGACTTCGCGTGCCGGCACGACCACGGCGTCGGCCTCGGCGACCAGCCACGATTCGTGGACCTTTCCGAGGTCGGTGATAACCGTCACGATGGGCACGTGCTGCATGTGCGCGTCCGCTCGAGCCCGCAGCGCTGCATGATTGAGCAGCGGGTGTACCGAGATGATGACGTCGGGCTGATAGCCGATGAAGAGATCGCGCAGCCGCTCGCGATACAGCGGCTCGCAAAAGCGAATCAGCGCCTTATACCGGCGGCGGCCGTTGGTGGCGTAGTAGAGGGCTCCGTAGACCGGCGGAGCGTAGCGCAGGGCCATGCTGTAGCCGAGGCCGAGCTGCGTGAGCGGGAAGGCACAGTGGGCGGCGACGTCTTCGATGCGGTGCTCGAACGGAAACGGCGACTCGATTTCGTCCAGGGCGGCGGTGATGGCATTAGCAGCGCTTCGGTGCCCCCCACCCGTATCCGAAATCAAAAAGAGTGCCCGTTTGGTCATCGGCTCTCCCGTTAGGCTTGTGCCGGCGCCCTCCTGGTCGCGCGGCGCCCGGCGCGCTTCATCCCACGCCGGCTGATCGGGGCAAGCTTGGCCAAAAGCGCCCGCGCCGGGGCGTCATAAAAACGGAAGATGTCGCCAAACTCGATATCGGGGTTTCGGTGGTGTCCGTCGTGGTCCTCGGGAAGCACGATCCCCAAGGGGCGAAGGATGCCGCGCAGCCAAGCCGGGGTTCGCCATCCGAGATCGGTCGTATGGCGCCACCAGACGTGGAGTTGGCCGAGCGCTAGGCCCAAAACCGCACCGGGCCACGACACGCGCCACAGCAGTGCCGCGACGATAAGGTAGGGTACGGCCCCGAGAAAACCGTCGAGGAGCACCGACGGATCGCGCGAGATGACCGCGTGGTCCCAGTAGGAACGGCGGCGGTCGTGGTGGGTCCGGAGGTGGAGCGTAAACCAGATGTGCTGCGGGACGTGATAGAAGAACGTCGACGCGAAATCGCCAACCAGCAACGTGACGATGGTGGCGGCGGCAGCAACTAGCATAGTCGAAATATTCCCCCGATTGCTCGCGGAATCGCGCCTTCGCTAAATTTCATGGGACATCGGTCGGGCGCGGCACCCGCTCGCATAAGCACGTTTGCTTTGGCGCTGCTCGTTTTTTGCCACTGCAGCCCCACTAACTCTCACCATACACGCGGGCGCTTCGTTGCGCCAGCACAACTGACGCGCGCTCTTAATATCGCTTTAAGCTGGCCATCGCCTTCTCGCGTCGACGCGCTCAAAGGCGCCGTGCTGTTTCGCGACGGCGCGCCCGTAGCGCAGCCCGATCTCGCTATTGCGCGCGCCATTCTCCGTACGAATCCGCGGGTGGTTGGGTGCGCCGCACTCCTCTTGGCGGTCGCGACCGTGCGCGCGGCGCGCGAGCACGATTTGCCGCCGGAGTTTCTCGGTGCGACGCTGCTGCAAGAGTCGGCGTACGACGTCGAAGCGTTATCGTCGGCAGGCGCTGTCGGCATCGCGCAATTCATGCCGGAGACGGCCGCAGACGTGGGGATCGATCCGCGCGATCCGTTACAAGCGATCGGCGGCGCCGCCGAGCTGTTGGGTTCGTACGTGGCGCAGTACCGCGACCAATACGACGATCCGTACGCGACGGCGCTGGCCGCCTATAATGCTGGACCCGTGGCAGTCGAACGCTACCGCGGGGTGCCGCCCTATGCCGAAACGCGCGAGTACGTGGATCTCATCTTCGACCGCTGGGCGCGCATCGCGTCGTACGAATGCGCGGGGGATGGCGCGCGCTGCGGGCCGAAGCCCAAATCATGAGAGTGCTATCGGCCCTCGCATGTGCCGTCATTCTCGCCGGCTGCGGCCTCACGAGCAGTCCCGCCGAGGGTTTGACGTTCTCGCCGCCGGCGGGCTGGCAGAGCTCGCCGGGAATCATGGGCTTCATGCAGTTCTGGCGTTCGCCCACGAACTCCGAAGAAGTGCTGATGCTGTTCCGCTCGCCCAAGCAGCTGAACAGCAGCGACGTCTTCGACAGCGCCAAGCTCAAGGACACGCAAGTCGTGGAGCAGACGCAGATCAAAATCTGCGGCAATCAGCCCGCGACGTACTTCAAAGGCGAGGCGGAGTCGTCCGTCAACAACGGTGCCAGTAAACCGCACAACGTCGAGATGACCATGACGAACGCGGGCGGCGCGACCTACTTCGCCCTCTACGTGTATCCGCTCAAAGCGGCGCCCAGCGGCGAAGCGGAAACCGCGCTGCACCAGCTCTGCGTCAAGAAATCGTAGGCAGCGCGGTTTGAGCTGGTACCGGCAGCTCGTCGCGCGGCAACCGCTCGGGTGGACTCACGGCCCGGGCGAAGGGCCTACCCTCCGGCGCGTTCTCGGATGGCCGTCGCTCACGGCGATCGGTCTCGGAACGATGCTCGGCGGCATCTTCGCAACCATCGGCGCGGGCGCGCACGTCGCGGGACCGGGCGTCATCGTTGCATTCGTGCTCTCGGGCGCCGTGAGCCTGTGCGTCGCGTTGTGTTACGCCGAGTTTGCATCGATGGTCCCAGTAGCGGGAAGTGCCTACACGTACGCCTATGCAACGCTGGGCGAGCTGGTCGCGTGGATCATCGGATGGGATCTTTTGCTGGAGTACGGCATCTCGCTCGCACCGCTGGCCTCGTCTGCATCGGATTATTTTCAGCACATGCTCGCCGACGTCGGCATTACGTTTCCGGCGTGGGCGCAGACCGCGAACCTGGCACCCGGCCATCTGCAGGTCGACGTGACCGCCGGCGTTCTCGTTTTGGCGATTACCGCTTTGGTTGCGATCGGCATTCGCGAGTCGGCGAACGTCAACGCAGGGCTGGTGCTCTTCCAGCTCGTGTCGATGATCGTCTTCATCGCCGCCGTCGCCCACGCCGTTCACCCGGCGAATCTCCACCCGCTCGCACCGATGGGGTTTCACGGCATCTTCGCCGGCACTGCGCTCGTCTTTTTTGCATACATCGGGTTCGACACCGTCACCGTCGCATCCGAAGAAACGAAGCGCCCCGAACGCGACGTACCGATCGGAATCATCCTCGCGCTGACGCTGGGAGGGATTCTCTACGTGCTGCTGACGGTCTGCACCGTCGGCGTCATGAACTACGCGAAGCTTTCGGACGGCGCCGCCATGTTGGACGCGCTCAGCTCGGTAACCAAGAATCATACTCTGTACTGGATCGTGTCGCTCGGCGGACTTGCGGGGAACGTCACGTCCGCACTGACCTCACTGCTGGGGCAAGTGCGGATTTTTTACGTCATGGCACGCGACCGGATGTTACCGCCCGGGGTTGCGAAGATCCATCACGTCTTCCGCACGCCCGCGCGCATGACGGTCATCACGGGCGGCGTCGTCGCCGTACTGGCGGCCATCTTTCCGCTCACCGATCTCATTAAAATGGTGAATATCGGCACGCTCGCCGCGTTCGCGATCGTCTGCGCCGGTGTTTTGGTGCTGCGCATCGTCAATCCGACGGCACAGCGCCCGTTCAAGGCGCCGCTGCTGCCGCTGTTTTCGATCCTGGGCGCGGTCGCATGCTTCTCGCTGGTCGGCGGTCTTCAACTCGCCACCTGGGTGCGCTACGGCGTCTGGTTCCTGATTGGGAT
>JAFAHZ010000211.1 GCA_019236975.1 Vulcanimicrobiota bacterium
ATCGACGGGACTTGGAATATTACGGTCCTCGACGGCAACGGTTACGTTGACAACGTCGTGCTGCATCAAGGCACGATCATCAATCCTACCGGCCTAACGCTCGCTCCCGGCATGAACGTGACGATCCTTGGCAACCCGAACGGAGACGAGTTCGACGCCAATGAAATCGACACGCCCTACCATTACAGCGCAGCATTGCCGACGCCGGTCTACTACGGACCGGGCTGGTGGTATCCGGGTTTCGCGTACGGTTATGGCCCGTCGTTTAGCCTGATCATCGGCGGCGGCGGTTACATCGTGCGTCAGCCGTGGGGCGGCCACTGGTGGGCTTCGGCTCCCGTTCGTCCGTTCGTCGGCGTCGGCGTGAACGTCAACGTCGGCGGTGGCTATCGCTATCCGGAATACCGTGGCGGCTACGCCGGCCATCCGGCTGTCGTTCCGGTACCGGCGCAACGGTACGCACCGCGCTACTCGGCACCGGTTGCCCCCACGCAAGCATATCGTTATCCGGCGGCGCGCAGCTATGCACCGGCAACGCGTACGTACGCGGCACCGCGATATAGCGCTCCGGCGGCACGTTCGTACGGCGGCGGGTATGCTGCACCGCGCAGCACCTCCTCGGCGCCTCGGTACAGCGCTCCGGCAGCACGCTCGTACGGTGGCGGTGGTGCGAGTTATCGCGGCAGCGCATCGGCCCATTACTCGACCAGCTCGCGCGGCGATACTCGACACTAATATCTTCGGGGATAGGAAAGGAGCCTCAGACCATCCGAGGCTCTTTTTCATTTCTTGCGTTTTGGTTTGAGCGGAACGATCTTTGTCTTCGGCTCGAGATCGCCGTAAGCTGCGGCGTAGTAGGTGTCGCGAAGATGTCCGAGCCGAACGTTTGACTTGAGCGGCTCATCATCGCCGCGATAGACGGTGACGTTCTTGAAGAAGGGCACGTATGCCCCAAGCCGGACCGTCTTCCAATCGGAGACGCGCCACGAGTTCGGCGCCATTACGGGATATTCGTAATCCGGGAAGTTCGATCGCGACGCATCAAAGCGCTCGAAGCTCACGCGAAAGCCCTCACGTTGGAAGATCTGTTCCTGAAGTCCGCCGATGGTCGCCATGACCTATCTCATTGCCCCGTCAAGAAATACGGTGATGCGCGCTCGCGCATCACCAACGGCGGCGCCGTTGTAGCGTATGTGGTGCACTTGGCCGCGGAGGTTCAGCACCCCAGGATCATAGACGCTGTCAAACCCGTGCGTTGCGAAAGGGTATCGGTGCTCTGCCACGGGTTGTCCGGCGTGCGCCAACCGTTTTGCGACCTCCGTGCACTGCTCGGAAGGCGTCCAGTCATCCTGGCCGCCCGTGAAAATGAGTAACGGTGCCGAGACTGCAGCTGCGGGCATACTCTCGCAATCCGGATAGAACGCAATAGCGGCCCTGAATTTTGTTCCGGCGATCGTAGTCGCAAAACGCGTGTCGTCGGCGATGAGTACTGCGCCGCCGCCGTGGGACCATCCGATCACGCCGACGCGGTCGACATCGACGTCCGGACGCGTTCGAAGGAACGCGAGGGCCGCATACGCATCGTATGCGCGGGCGCCTTCGGACGGATAACCTCCGTCGCACACGTCCTCGACGTGCCGCGGTCCTAAGCTGTCAAGGACGATAGCCTCGTATCCCTTGCCGGAAAACCACTCCGCCCATGCCAGCGTCGATCGGCTAATGCCAAGACAACCACTCAACAGAATCATCGCCGGGTTTCGCTTCCCTTCGGCCGGCCTATAGATTGTGGCCTGAAGCTCGCCTTTGAAGGCAGGATCGAGCGTAGGAAACGTCACGCGCTCGATCGTCGGATTCGCCGCAGCCGGAACGGAAAGTGCAAACGCAAACGCAGCGGCGAGCACCGATCTCACGCAGGCCTCTTTTGCGAGCGGACAAAAGGTTCTTGCATGCTCGACCGGCGTGGCTTTCTCTTGGGTGCGTGTGCGCTTGTCGCCGAGCCGGCGCAGGCAGCGGAACCCGATGCTGTAGCGACTGCGCGACGTGAGGGCGCACTTGCGCTCGCGGACTCGACGCCCGGTGAGGCGTTTGCGAAATTCATGGCGGCCTTCAAGGCCAAGTATCCTTTCTTGGAAGTCGATAGCGGATTTTACAGCGCGCCGACCGGACGCGTCTTGGCCCGCGTGAATGCCGAAATCGACGCCAAGCACCTGACGTTCGACGCCATGCTGGCCGCTAACATGGCCGCATGGATCGACTTGACGCATGATGGGAAGATCGCGCGCTATGACTCGCCCGAGTACCGCGCGTATCCGTCAGGCGCAAAAATGCAGGGTGATTGGGCCGCCGTTCAGGCCATCGGCGTCATTCCGGTGTACAACAAGAATGTTCTCTCCCCGGCCGATGCGCCGAAGTCGTGGCTGGATCTCTTGCAGCCGCGTTTCGCCGGACGCAAGATCGCGATTCAGAACGCCGCCGCGGGCACGCAATTCAATTGGAGTTACCTCCTCGGCAAGCGGTTAGGTCCCGATTTCGAGAAGAAGTTCGCCGCGCAAACTCCGGTGATTATGGCAACGGGAGCGCAGATGACCGATGCGATCACGCGCGGTGAGGTGATGCTCGGCGCCGCGCTCGATCACTGGCGTGCGTTCACGCCCGAAGCCAAAGCGGCCGGCTTGGAGGCAGTGTACCCGAATGAAGGTATGCCGGTGACGATCGTTGCGGCCGGTGCACTCGCCGGCGGACCGCATCCAAGCGCCGCCAAGCTTTTCATCGACTTCATTCTATCCGCTGCGGGCCAACGGTTGCTCAACACCGAGCTCTACGGCATGTATTCGATGCGTTCGGACGTGCCGCCACCGCCCGGACAAAAGCCGCTTGCCGCAACGCACCCGCTATTGCCGACCGACACGGCCGACTATCTTGCGGCAAGCCGCAATTTCCCCAAATATTTTGACCAGCTTTATCACTGACCGTTCTTTCGGAATCGTTACCGGCGTCGTCGTCGCGGCGCTTGTCTTCCCGCCGTTGATCGCGGTGCTCGTTGCCGGCGCCGGCGCCGGTTTCGCACCGTTACGGCATCCCGACATCGTGCTCAACACGCTTGCCTTCGGCGTGTGCACGACGATTTGTGCGCTCCTGATCGGCGGTGGACTCGCGGTCGCACTCGCGGGTGATGTGCCGGCTCGCGGAACGCTCGAACGTTTCATCGTGATGCCGCTCTACCTAACGCCGCTACTTACCGCAATGGGCTGGAATTGGCTGGCGTCGCCGCATAGCGGCCTGCTGAACCTCATCTTGCACGCCGCGTTCGGTGCGCACGTAACGCTCAATGCAGTTTCGCCAGCCGGCGTCGTTTTCGTGAGCGCGCTCGCGACGGCCCCGCTGCCCTTTCTGCTCACGTCGGATGCGCTTCGCGCGATGGACGCCTCGCTTACCGAAGCCGCGCGGGTCCACGGCGCCTCGCCGGGGGGCGTTTTCAGGCGTATCGTGCTGCCGCTGCTCGCTCCCGCGACGCTCGCCGCCGCGGTGCTCGTGTTCGTGCAATCCGTCGGGATGTTCAGCGTACCGGCGGTGTTGGGTTTGCCGTCCGGCTTCACGGTGGCCACGACGCAGATCTATCAGCTGCTCGAGAGTTATCCGCCGCGCATTGCGGAGGCCACGGCGTGGGGCGTGTTGCTCTTGGCGATCACGGCGCTGGTGACGTTTGCGCAAGCGCGCTTCTTATCCGAGCGCTCCTACGCAACCATTACGGGCCGCGCTTTTCGTCCGGCGCAACACGGGTCCGGTTTACGCAGCTTGCGTGCGGCGCTGGCTTGGCTGTACGTGCTGCTCTCGACGCTTCTCCCGCTCGTAGCGCTGCTATGGGCGGCGAGCAGCGCGTTCGTCACGGTCGAGCCGAAGCTCATGCACTTTACGCCGGCGCATTTCGCCTACGTCTTGCTTGCGTATCCGAAGACGTGGCTGGCTGCGACGAACTCGGCGATTCTCGGCGTGCTGGCCGCGACGTGCGTGTGCGCGATTGGATTCGCCGTCAGTTGGTTCGTGTTGCGCGGCCGCGGGCGCGCGCGCGGTCTGCTCGACCAGATGAGCATGGTCCCCTTGAGCATGCCGGCGATGGTTTTCGCGCTTGGCCTGTTATGGGTCTATGTCGGCCTGCCGCTTCCGATCTATGGGACGCTCGGCATTTTGCTGCTCGCATACGTTACGCACTACCTGCCCTTCGGCGTCCGCTCGACGAGCGCCGCATTGCGGCAGCTGCATCCGGAGCTTGAAGAAGCATCGCGCGTCGCCGGCCAAGATTGGTTAGGCACGGTTCGCCGCGTTACGTTTCCGCTCATCAAACCGGCCTTGGTCGCCACGTGGGTGCTTCTTTTCGTGATGGCCATGCAGGAAGTCAGCGCGTCGATTCTCTTGTACACCAGTCACAGCATCGTGCTCTCCGTCGCGGTTTTCGATTTGTGGGAAAACGGCAATCCGAGCAACGTCGCCGCGCTCGGCTTCGTGCAGCTTGTCGTGAGTTTCGCAATCGTCGGCTTCGCACTGCGCGCCAGGGAGCGCGCCGCAATTGCGTAACGTGGAAGACGTCGTCCGCGTCGATTCGATGACGGTCTCCCACGGAAACGTCCGCGCCACGCACGCGCTGAACTTTAGCGTGAGACCAGGCGAGGTTGTGACGCTGCTCGGCCCGAGCGGGTGCGGCAAGACGACAACGCTGCGAGCGGTTGCCGGTTTGGAAGTGCCCGATGAGGGCCGCATTACGATCGGCGGCCGAACCGTTTTCGACGCGCAAGCCGGCGTCAACGTGCCGCCGGAGCGTCGCGGCTTG
>JAFAHZ010000169.1 GCA_019236975.1 Vulcanimicrobiota bacterium
TTGACGGGCGTTGCCGTCGTCGAGTTCGATTTGCTCGACGCGCAACTCCTCGGCGCTATGCACCTCACGGCGCCGTTCCTTGAGCTTGTCGACGACTTTGCGGTCTTTACTGGCCGCCACAAGGTCGCGCCGCGCGCGTTCGAGAGCCACTTGGCGCTCGGCGAGCGTCTTGATCTGCGCGTCGATCGTGCGATCGAGAAACTGCAGGTGCGCGTACCGGGCGCGCAGCTCTTCAACGTCGAACTCGCCGTGGCGTTCGCGCAACTCGCGCGCGTTGGAACGAAATTCATCGTGCAGCCGGTCGAGCTCGCGCTTGGCTTCGTCCCACGCCCGCTGACGCAGCGCCATCGTCTGCTGCTTTTGATCCTCGACGCGCTTGCGGTGCTCGAGTACCGGCTGCAGCCCGAAAACGAACTTCTTCACGCGACGCTCAACAGCTGGTGCATCGTCTGCTCGAAGCCGCTCGTCTCGTAGATGCCCTGGCGCAGGAAGTGGCGAATGCCTTCCATCTTCGAGAGCGCCAAATCGACTCGCGGATTGCTGCCGGCGACGTACGCACCGATATTAATGAGATCTTCGGCATCGCGATACGTCGCGAGCATATCGCGAATGGCCGACGCCGCCGAGTAGTGATTCTGGTCTACCACGTCGGGCATGACGCGGCTGACGCTGTGCAGCACGTCGATGGCGGGGTAGTGGTTGGCCGAGGCGAGCTGGCGCGACAGCACGACGTGACCGTCGAGAATCGCGCGCACCGCGTCGGAAATCGGCTCGTTCATGTCGTCGCCGTCGACGAGCACCGAGAACAGGCCGGTGATCGTGCCGCGTTCGGCGGTACCGGCACGCTCGAGCAGCTTGGGCAGCAGCGCGAAGACCGACGGCGTGTAACCGCGCGTGGTCGTCGGCTCGCCGATCGATAGCCCGACCTCGCGCTGCGCCATCGCAAAACGCGTGATCGAATCCATCATGAACATCACGTCGAGCCCTTGATCGCGGAAGTACTCCGCAATCGTCATGGCGACGAATGCCGCCTTGATGCGCACCAGTGCCGGCTGATCGCTGGTCGAGACGACCACGACGCTGCGGCGCAGACCCTCTTCGCCCAAATCGCGCTCGATGAAATCGCGTACTTCCTTGCCGCGCTCGCCCACGAGCGCGATGACGTTGACGTCGGCCGACGTGTTGCGCGCGATCATGCCGAGAATCGTCGATTTCCCGACACCCGATCCGGCGAAGATGCCGACGCGCTGGCCTTTGCCGCACGTGAGCAGTCCGTCGATCGCGCGAATGCCCATCGACAGCGGCTCGGTGATGCGCGCGCGCGCCAGCGGCGGGGGCGGCTGCGCGGTCACGCGCACGCGGCGCTCGGCCACGATCGGCCCTTTTCGATCCATCGGGCGGCCGATGCCGTCGAGAACGCGTCCGAGCAGCTCGTCGGTGACGCCGACTTCCAGCGGAACGCCCAGCGCGACGACGTCGCTGCCAACGCCGATCCCCATCAAGTCGCCCAAGGGCATGATCAGCACTTTGTTGTCGCGCACGCCGACGACTTCGGCCAGCACCGGCTCGGCGGTGCGTTTGTAGAGGATCTGGCACGTCTCGCCGATGGCCATGTTCGGCCCCATCGACTCGATGACGACTCCGATCACTTGGCGAACTTTTCCGTACTGGCGCACGAGATCGGCGGCGCGCAGCGTTTCGATGTATTTCTCCGCCGAGAACGCTTTGGCTTCGAGTACCTCCATCGCTAGCTCGCCTGAGGAATCGTGTCGCCGTTCGTCAGCGCGTGCCGCGCTTCGCGCAGCTGCGTCGAGACTTTTGCATCGATGGTGCCGGCGTCGGTGTCGACGACGACGCCGCCGCGATCGACGCGCTGATCCTCAACGATACGCAGATGTTCGGCATCGCTGGCGGCGAGCGTGCCGTCGCGATATTGACGTACGACTTCGTAGTCGGCCGGATTGACGCGCAGCGTCACGATCTCGCGCCCGGCGATGCGGGTGAGCGCGTGTCGTACGTTTTCGACGACGACGTTGGGATCGATGGCGACGTGGTCGTAGACGATTCGCTCGGCGACCGCCATCGCAAGCCGGACGAGCTCGGGCTCGGCGCTCTCGATGACCGCGCCCCGCTGCACGCGCACGTTGTCGATCAGCTCGTGCATCGCGGCGATATCTTCCTCGAGCTCGGCGTGTCCGGCGGCGCGTCCGGCCGCGAGCCCTTCGTCGTGACCTTTGGCGCGGGCTTGCGCCTCGATGTCGGCAACGCGGCCGTTCGCACGCGCGACCAGCTCCTTGGCGCGCACGGCGGCGTCGCGAAGCATCGCTTCGGCGTCGGCGGCGGCGCGATCGATCAGCGCGCGAGCGTCGGCACGAACCTGTTCGACGTCGACCGAAGGCTCGACGATCTCGCCTTCGAGCGTTTCGCCGTCGAGCAGGGCGTCGTCGTCGAAACCGAACGCGCTTTCGGCGGCCGCGAAACGGTCGTCGAGCTCGCTGGAAGCGGCGCGCGCCGGGACGAGCTCGATCTCCGGTACGTTGACCAAGTACGCTTCTTTGACGAGCTTCGCACCGCGAAGGATCTTGCCCAAGGGAATCCGCGATCCTTAAACGAGGCGTTCGTCTTTGGCGCCGCGGGCAATGACGATTTGGCCGTTCTCTTCGAGCGTGCGAATGACGTCGACGATCTGCTGCTGCGCCTTGCCGACTTCGCGCATGCGCGTCGGGCCGAGCAGCTCGATCTCTTCTTTGAGCATGGCGGACGCGCGCGACGACATGTTCCTGTAGACGCGGGCGAGCAAATCGTCGTTGGCCACTTTGAGCGCCAGGGCCAGATCCTTGCCGTCGACTTCCTTGAGGATGCGCTGGATCGAACGATCGTCCAGATTGATGATGTCCTCGAAGACGAACAGCAGGTTCTTGACTTCCTGTGCGAGCTCGGGATCGCGTTTGGCGAGCCCATCGAGAATATTCTTCTCGGTTTCGCGGTCGACGAAGTTCATCACGTTGGCGAGCGACTGCACGCCGCCGGCCTTGGCAAAGTCGGCGCCGCTCACGAGCAGGCGACGTCCAAGCAATTCATCCAGTTGCTCCAATACCTCGGGCGCGGTCTTCTGCAAGATGGCGATGCGCATGGCGACTTCGGCCTGCAGCTCGGGCGGGAGCGCGGAGAGCACCGCACCGGCCTGCTCGGCCTGCATATAGACGAGGATCAGCGCGATGGTCTGCGGATGTTCGTCTTGGATAAACTGCAGCAGCTGCGCGGGTTCGGTTTTCTTGATGAGCTCGAGCGGATTGCCGTGCTTGAGGGCCGCGAAGAGGCGGCTCGTCATGTCGTCGGCTTGACCCGCACCGAAGCTGCGTTCGAGAATTTCCTTGGCGTACTCGATGCCGCCCTCGTTGATGTACTTCAGCGCGATGGCGCGCTGGTACGCCTCTTGAATGACGGCGTCGCGCTTTTCGATCGGGACGGTCGTCACTTTGGCGATCTCGAGCACGATCCGCTCGACTTCGTCTTGCCGCAGGAACTTGAAGATGGTCGCCGACAGCTCGAGCCCCAGCGTAATGATGAGGATCGCCGCCTTCTCCGGCCCCGAGATCTCCATCGCCGGAATATCCGGGAACGACATCATCGGCGGTTCGGTCGTACCGACGCTCGACAAGTTAACGATTGGTGATTCCATTTTAGAAGGCGCTCCGCCCTAGGCTCCGCGCCCCCCAACTACGTTGGGGCCCCCGTGCTATGGGGCGCGATAGAGATAGACTGGCAAAACTCTCCCCTAGGGCGCCCCTAACAAACCCATCGTCTTTAGCGATGATATTGCGGGACTTCGTCGATACAACGTGTCGCTTCATTCCGCCAACCATAGTTTAACGAGTTTGGCAATGCTGTCGGGATTTTCTTGCGCGACGGTGGTCACGTACTCGATCATCTGCTCGCGCGTAAGGTCGGCGGCCGAACGAATCGGTGCGGCGACCCCGGGTGCGCCCTCCAGAATCGGATGCTCTTCGAACGGCGGCAGCTCTTCGGCCAGCGACGTATCGAAGGCGGGCAGCTCCGCAGCCGGAGCGAAGCGCCGGCGCGCGCGCGTCGCGAGCAGTCCGAGCGCGGCCAGGACGGCCACGCCGCCGATCGCCGCCAGCACCCACACCGGGATACCGAAGACGGTCGTCGTTACGGACGTGGGAGCCGCCGGCGTGAGCGCCGGATTGAACGGCACGGCTTCGACCGACACTTGATCGCCGTTGGCGAGATTGAGATCCGCCGCGGCGATGACGACGTTGCGGATTTGCTGCACGTTGGCCGGCGTCAGCTGATACGGCGCGACGGCAAGTGCCGGCGGCGCGCCGTTGGGCGCCGCGTTTTGCGGCGACGAGTTCACCAGCACCGCAACGCTGGTCTGCAGCACCTTGCCGGGCGCGTCGATGTGCTTGACGTTTTGCACGGAGATATCGTAGTTGGTCGTCGACTTCGAATGGGTGTACCGGTTATTCGTCGCCGGCTGCACGGCCTGATAGGTGCCGATGTTGCTCGTCGTGCCGGGAACGCCGATCGGCGCTTGTTGCCGCGGCGTCGACCCGACGTTGGACTCGCGTTCGGTCTGCTGCGAGAGTACCGTTCCCTGCGGGGCGTACAGCTTGCTCTCCGTCGACGTCGCGTCGAAATCCATCTTGGTGGAAACGCGCGCGACGGCGCGCTTCGGGCCAAGCGTATCGTCGAGCATCGACTGGATGCTTTGCTGCAGTGCCGATTCGTAGCGCGTCTTCGCGAGCAACTGCTCTTGTGTCAGACGCAGCGCGTCGGGCGTTGCGTTATCGCCGGTGCCCGTCGGGCCGGCGCCGGGCAGCAGTATGCGGCCGTCTTGATCGACGATGGTCACATTCTCGGGCTTTAGGCCTTCGACCGCGTTGGAAACGAGTTGCGTGATGCCCTTGACCTCTTGCGACGAGAGGTCTTGCCCGGGCTTGGTCTTGATCGCGATCGAAGCGGTGGTGGGCTCTTGCGAGGACGAGTAGAGCGATTGATCGGGCGTCGCGATGTGCACGCGCGACGTCTCGACGGGATCCAACCCGTCGATGGTGCGCTGGAGCTCGCCTTCGACCGCCCGCGTCTTATCGAGCTTCTCTTGGAACTCCGTCATGCCGAAGTTCGTGCGGTCGAACAGCTCGTAGCCGGTGCCGCCGCCTTTGAGTGCGCCGGAGCCCGCGATAGCCACCCGCTCGTCGCTCAGGTAACGGTCGGGGACGTAAATCGTCTTGCCGTCGGCCGAGAGCCGGTACGGAACTTTATCTTCCTTTAAACGGGCGACTGCGGCGGAGGCATCCTCGGTGGAGAGATTCGAAAACAGCGTCACGTACGACGGCTGACGGCCGAAGTACAGATACCCGACCATGATGACACCCAAGGCCACGACCACGGCGCCGCCGATGGCTAGGGCCCGCGTCTGCTGGCTCTGAGCCTCCCACATAGCCGTAAACCGGCTACGAAAGTCACTCCAGGTGGTGACGAAACGTTCCACGCGCGCTCTCTCTACTCAAGCCGGCCTTGGCTCGCAGCGCCGGACATCCATTTCCAACGCGATTACCCCGCCGTGCTCATTCGGGCATGCGGTGGGATACTAACTCGGGTATCGGATGCTTGATGCGGCGGTTTGAGCAAATGTTGGTAATGTTTCGCGTTCATCGTGCGAGCTGCGCCCGTTCGCGGCCGACCGACACCAGCGTGACCGGCACGCCGAGCAGCGTTTCGATGCGCCGGACGTAGTGCTGAGCGGCGCGAGGCAGGTCCTCGATGCGGCGGCAATCGCCGATTGCCTCGAGCCAGCCGTCCAGCTCCTCCAGCTCGAGCTCGAGGCCCGGCGTATCGGCGTCGGCGAATCCGGCCGGTTTTCCGTTCAGACGATAGCCCGTCACCAAGGCCACGCGATCGAAGCCGGTCAACACGTCGAGCTTGGTGATGACGGCGTCGGTGAGGCCGTTGAGCTCGACCGCGTAGCGCGCCGCCACGCCGTCGAACCAGCCGCACCGGCGCGGCCGCCCGGTCACCGTGCCGAACTCGCCGCCCTGACGGCGCAGCCGTTCGCCGCGTTCGTCGTGCAGCTCCGACGGGAACGGTCCCCCGCCGACGCGCGTCGCGTAGGCTTTGACGACGCCGGTCACGCGGCCGATCGCGGTCGGGCCGATGCCGAGGCCGATACACGCGCCGCCGGCGATCGTGTGTGAGCTGGTGACGTAAGGATAGGTGCCGTAGCCGACGTCGAGCAGCGAACCCTGCGCGCCTTCGATCAGCACGCGCTTCCCAGCGTTCAGGCGATCGTGAATGTAGGCAACGCCGTCGACGACGTGCGGCGCGAGGCGATCGGCGTGCGGGCCGCCCTGCCGCACGAACGTCCGGAAGGTTAAGCCGCTGCGCGCGACTTTGTCGACGTAGGCCGGCCCGATACCGCGCCCGGTCGTGCCTAAAGCTTTTTCGCCGCGTGCTTCCTCGGCTTCGCGATCGCGTTGCGCGTGCGCGGCCAGCACGACGTGTGCGCGGTCGGAGATCTTCACGCGCGTGACGTCGATGCCGCGCGCGGCGAGGCGATCCAGCTCTTCGATCAATCCGTTTGGGCTGACGACGGTCCCGCCGCCGATAAACAGCTCGACGCCCTCGTTGAGCACGCCGGACGGCACGATGCGCAAAGCGAGCTCGGTATTACCGACGACGATCGAATGCCCGGCGTTGTCGCCGCCGCCGAAACGCGCGACGACGTCGTACTCCTGGGCATAGAGGTCGACGATGCGGCCCTTCCCTTCGTCGCCCCACTGGATGCCGACGATAATGTCAGCCTTACTCAGATCTAAATTCCAAATCGTTCGTGTCGCCCATCGGGATTTGACCGACGCCTTGGAACTGCGTCATGACGAACTCCGAGAAGAGCGCGTTGGGCCAGCCGAAATCTTGGCGCGTATACTGCTGCGGATTGTCGGGATTGAACGACTCGTGCAGGAGGTGATCGCCGGGATCGCTGGCGATGAGCTGATTGAGCACGTCTTGCTTTTCCGGAGCGGTCGTCGCCGTCAAGCCTTGCACGATGAGCGCGAGCGGCCACACCCATTTATCGGG
>JAFAHZ010000325.1 GCA_019236975.1 Vulcanimicrobiota bacterium
TGGGTTACGGCAGCTGCAGTTTCGCCGAGCCCGTCGACGATCTCACGGCGCTCGGCATCTTACCCGCGACCCCGTGACCGCAGCGAACCTCACGAACGATCCGCGGCTCGAATCGTGGATCCCGGTCGCTCCCAACGGCGACTTTCCCATTCAAAACCTGCCGCTGGGCATCTTCTCGCGTGCCGGCTCGGCGCCGCGAATCGGCGTGGCGATCGGCGACCGCATCCTCGACGTACGCGCCGCCGCCGAAGCGGGCCTCGTCGACGTCTGCGACCGCCCATTGCTCTGCGCGCCGACCCTGAATGGACTTTTTGGCGCGGGACGCCAAACGCAGCGCATTCTGCGCGATCGACTTTCGGCTTTACTGCGCGCCGGCGGCGATTCGGCGCTGCGCGAGGCCCGGACCGACGCACTGCTCGTTCCGGCAGGCGGCGTCACGATGCACCTTCCGCTCGACATCGGCGACTACGTCGACTTCTACTCGTCGATCGAGCACGCGACCAATCTCGGTAAACTCTTGCGGCCCGATTCCGAACCGCTGCTGCCGAACTGGCGCTGGATTCCGATCGGCTATCACGGCCGTTCGGCGACCGTGGTCGTCGACGGAACGCCGATCGTCCGTCCGAGCGGCCAACGGAAGCCTCCCTCGGCGGCGAAACCGGAGTTCGCGCCCACGGCGATGCTCGACATCGAACTCGAAATGGGATTCTTTACCGGGCGCGGCAACCAGCCGGGCCGGCCGATTCGCGTCGCCCACGCCCTCGAACACGTTGCGGGGCTGGTGTTAGTCAACGATTGGAGTGCGCGCGACATTCAAGCGTGGGAGTACCAGCCGCTCGGGCCGTTTCTCGGCAAGTCGTTCGCCACGACCATTTCACCGTGGGTGGTGACGCTCGACGCGCTCGAACCGTTTCGCCTGGAAGGACCACGTCAAGAGCCGCCGCCGCTCGAGTACCTTTCCGGAGCGCCTGCGTGCACGTATGCGATCGATCTTGCCGTGGAGCTGCAGACGTCGCAAATGCGCGCCGAGAAGGCCGCCGCTTTCGAAATCTCACGCACGACGTTTGCACGCATGTACTGGAGCGTCGCTCAACAGCTCGCGCACGCTACGTCGAACGGTGCACTTACGCGCACGGGCGACCTCTTTGCTTCCGGGACCATCTCCGGACCCGATCCCGGGACGTACGGCAGTCTGATCGAACTCACGTGGCGCGGCGAACGTCCGATCGAACTGCCCAACGGCGAAACGCGCACCTTCTTGCAAGACGGCGACGAAGTGACGCTGCGCGGCTGGTGCGAACGGCGAGGCGCGCGGCGTATCGGCTTCGGGGCCGCCCGCGGACGGATCGTACCGGCCGAAGCCTAACGCCCGAAGAGCGTTAGCACCGCGGCAGACTGCGTGTTGCGCTGCGCGAGCACGGCTAAAGTCAGCTGCGTCTGCAGCGAGGAAAGCGTTGCGTTGACGTTTTCGCGACCGATGTTGGCGTCGGCGAGATTCGACTGGGCCGTTTGCAGCGCGTTCGCGGCGAGATCGTCGGCTTGCTGCTGATATTGCAGCTGCACCTGTTGTGCCCCCAGCGCCGTTTGCGTCGCACCGAGTTGTTCCAGCGCGCGATCGATCTGCCCGATAGCATTCGTCGCGTTCGCGCTGCTCGATAGATTGAGATTTGCGATTTGCAGCGATGCGGCGCTCGCCGTACCGTAAGCGATGCCGGTCACGTTTCCTTCGAATGCGCCCGATTGAACCTGTAGTGCAGAATTTTGCGTGTTCGGCGGAACGGCTTGCGCGATCTGAATCGTGGCGACTTGACCGATGTCGCCGCTCGTGAACGTACCGAGCTTGATGTTGACGTTTTCCAGCCCGGTGACGGTCGCGCCCGGGTTGAACTGCCCGGGGAGTACGATCTGTTGCCCGGTGGCGCTGTTGACGGCAGTCACGGTTGCAACCGGCTGTCCGTTGGCCCCGGCGACGATTTGAATTTGAATCGTGGCGTTCTGCGTCGACGTCCCGCCGAAGCCTTGTGCGGGCCCATTGGGATTTTGAAAGTTCGGATTCGCCGCGGCGACTTGGGTGATGAGTTGGCCGCCTTGCGCTAACGGCACGTTCGCTGCGACCGTCGCTTGCGCGGGACTGCCGGCATTAGGGCCGGCGAACTGACCGTTCAGCAGCGGCGCGCCGTTGAAGTTGGTGGTTTGCGCGATGGTATTCGCTTGCGCCACGAGTTGGTCGGCTTGCGTCTGCAGTGACGCGCGATCCGCCGGAGAGAGGAAATCGTTGACGCCGGCGACCGCAAGCGTGCGGAGTTGGCTGAGGATCGACGACGTTTGTGCCAGGGCCCCGGTTGCGACGTTAGTTGCGTTAAACGCCGTCTGCACGTTCTGACTCGCCGCTTCGAATGCCGCAACGTTGCTTTGCAGCGTTGCGGCGATGACATACTGGGCCGGACCGTCCGCAGCGGTATTGAGCTGCTTGCCGGTCGATTCGCGCGTGAGCGAGGTCGCAAGGGCGTGCTGCGTCTGCGTGAGCGACGTCAGCGCGTGATCCGAGGTGACTTGGGTTATCGCCATAAGCGGTAGTATACCAGGCCGCCGGCTAAGCGCCCAAAGGCGCCGGGGCTTCGATCCAGGAGCGGTAGTACTCCGGATCCTCGCAGTCGAGTGCGGCCTGCCCCAAGAGGAGCGGCTTGAAGGTGTCGACCATGACCGCCACCTCGTCGGTGGATGCCTTCCCGAGGCTCGATTCCACCGCGCCCGGCTGCGGGCCGTGAGGCGCGCCGGCAGCGTGCAGCGTGATCGACCCCGCTTCGACGCCGCGGCGGCTCATGAAGTTCCCGCTGACGTAATAGAGCACTTCGTCGCAGTCGACGCTGGAGTGATTGTACGGAACCGGTATGGCCAGCGGATGATAGTCGAACAGCCGAGGCACGAACGCGCAGAACGCCGCACCCGGGGCTTCGAACGTCGAGTGCGCCGGGGGCGGTTGATGCAGCTTGCCCGTAATCGGCGCAAACTCTTCGAGATTGAAGGCGTACGGATAGCAGTAGCCGTCCCAACCGACGACGTCGCACGGATGATTCTGCACGACGTATACGGCGTGCCGTCCGCGATTGGTGACGCGCACTTCGTATTCGCCCTGCTCTTCGACGGGCTCGCCGAGTATGGGCGTTCGAAAGTCGCGTTCGTAGTACGGAGCGTGTTCTTCCAGCTGTCCGAACTCGTTGCGATAACGCCGCGGGATTTTCACCGTGCCGGAACTCTCGTGCACCATGAACGAGGTCTCCACGGACGGCAACACGCGGTACGTCGTGCCGGTGGGCAGCACGACGTAATCGTTTTCGCGATAAGCGAGCGTGCCGAACTGCGTGACGATTTCGCCGTGTCCGCGGTGCACGAAGAGCAGTTCGTCGCCCCCCGTATTGCGGTAGAAATACTCCATCGGCCGCTGCGCGCGTGCCACCGAAATGAGGATGTCGTCGTTGCCCAGCACGACGGCCCTCGACTCGATCGCGTCCCCGCCGCCCGCTATCCGGCCCGTCTTGAAATGCCGGTTGCGCAGCGGTTCGTTGGGCAACAGCAGCACGGGGGGACGGCTCCAGGGCTTGACGTCGAGCGTGGCCGTCGGAGGTCGCAGATGATAGAGCAGCGAGTAGACGCTCTCGAAGCCTTTCGTCGAGAAAAGCTCTTCCGCATACAGGCCGCCGTCGGGGCGGCGAAACTGAATGTGGCGTTTGTGCGGCACGCTTCCGCTGCGAACGTAAGACGGCATTATTCGGTCCGGTACTGCATGGGAGCGGAGGCGTTCGACGCCCCCGCGGCGCACTCCGGTCTCTGGGTTTCTCGGAGCACGGGAGGAGGACGTTTTAGTGAAGCGAGCATTCGTTATTGCGGCGGCGGTCGTGCTGACTGCAGCGTTGGCGCACGGGCGCGGAAGCGGCGTAGTCGTAGCGGCGGCGGAGCCCACTCCGGCGGCATTTCAATACGACGAAATCACCCGCATGATCATGCCGCCCGCTACGCCGCCGGCGCCCGGAACCTTCCAGGCCGACTACCAAGCCGTGGCGAGCGCGCCGGCCGACCAGCACCACGGCGGCCTCAACAACATGCTCGGCAACATGATGGGCAACCCGGGCGAGATGATGGAGAAGATGAGCCGCGGCCAAGTGACCCGGTACACCTAT
>JAFAHZ010000057.1 GCA_019236975.1 Vulcanimicrobiota bacterium
GCGCTTCGCGATGGGTCATCCCGAGCTCGCCGAGGAGCGGACAAAACCGGGTGCGCGCATCCTCGACGGCGGCGGGACGTGGCAGCACGACCCATCGGTCGCGCCGTTACGCACGAGCGAGGTGCCGGCGTGATTCCGTTCTGGGCGGTGGTCTTGATCAAATCGGCGCTGCTGCTGTTCGTCGTCGTAACGACCTTCGCGTACGCCATGCTGGTGGAGCGCAAGGTGCTCGGCTGGATGCAGTTGCGTCCCGGTCCGAATCGCGTCGGGCCGTGGGGGCTGATGCAGCCTGCCGCCGATGCCGCGAAGCTCATTCTCAAGGAAGACTTGACGCCGAAGACGGCCGATCCGTTGATCTATCGGCTCGCGCCGTTCATCTCGCTGCTGACGGCCTTTTCCGTCTACGCGGTCATTCCGTTCGGTGCGTCGGCAGACCAGGGAACGTGGGCGATCGGCAATCCCAACGCCGGTATCCTCTTCGTGCTCGCGATCGCGTCGATCGGCATTTACGGCATTTCGCTTGGCGGTTGGGCCTCGGGTTCGAAGTATCCGCTGCTGGGCAGCGTTCGCGCGACCGCACAAATGATCAGCTACGAACTGGCTATGTCGCTCTCGTTCGTGGGCGTGCTGATTTTGGCGGGAACCACGTCGCTCGACGGAATCGTCAACGCGCAGGCGCGCTGGTGGTTCGTGCTGCCGCAGTTCGTCGGCTGCGTCATCTACGTGATTACCGCGGTTGCCGAAACCAATCGCGCCCCGTTCGATCTCGTCGAGGCCGAAACGGAGCTGGTGGCGGGATTCCACACCGAGTATTCCGGGCTGCGCTTCGGATTATTCTTCATCGCCGAGTACGTCAACATGCTGACCGTATCGTGCATCGCGACGCTGCTCTTTTTCGGCGGCTGGAACGCGCCGTTCGGCTTGGCGATGGTGCCGGGCGTCGTATGGTTCGTGCTGAAGGTTGCGTGCTTCATGTTTTTCTACATGTGGCTGCGAGCGACGCTTCCGCGCCTGCGTTACGACCGCTTGATGGCGTTCGGCTGGAAGGTGCTGCTGCCGGTTGCCACGCTCAATCTCGTCGTTACCGCCATCATCGTAGCGTACAAAGGGTGAGTTGATGCGCAAACGATTGTACAACGTCGGAGCGATCCTCAAGGGCTTGTCGATCACCTTCGGCTTCATGTTCCGTAAACGCCCGACGATCGAATATCCGTCGGTGAAGAAGCAGCACGCGCCGCGGTTCCACGGGCTCCACGAGTTGCGCCGCTACGAAGACGGCAAGGAGCGCTGCATCGGCTGCGAGCTGTGCTCCAGCGCGTGTCCCGCCAACGCGATCACGGTGATCGGCGCTGAAAATGCGCCCGGCGACCGGCGCTCTCCCGGCGAGCGGTACGCCGCACGTTACGAGATCGACGAACTTCGCTGCATCTTTTGCGGAATGTGCGAAGAAGCGTGTCCGACCGACGCGATCGTGCTGACGCCGCGATTCGAGATGTCGGACTTGCGGCGCGGATCGCTCATCTACTCGAAAGAACGGTTGCTGGTACCGCCCGAGGCCGGGGTCGGCCGTGCGCCCGACGAGCGCCCGGGCGGGATTCCCGGCGACTTGGGCCGCGTGGCCGAAATCAAGTCCACGATGGACGTCGCGCAGGGCTACTCGGCGACGTGGCGCGGAAATATCCTCAAGACGCAGCGCAAGGGGTTGACGATGATTGAACCCTCGCGGGAGAACGGCGCGTGACGGCGTTTTGGGTACTGTCGGTCATCCTTATCGCCAGCGCGATATGGACGATCTCTGCGCGTAAACCGGTGTACAGCGTCGTGGCGCTGTTGCTCAACTTTGCCGCGCTTGCGGCGACGTACTTGACGCTCTCCGCCGAATTTTTGGCGGTGATGCAAATCATCGTCTACTCCGGCGCGATCTTGGTGTTGTTCGTTTTCGTCATCGCACTGCTCTCGAGCGGCGTCGCGCCGTTTGCCGCCGGCCCCAACCGCTTGCCGAAGGCCATTACGCCCGCGATATTCGTCGTGTTAGCGGCATTCGGGTTCTTGTATTACGCGCTCAAGAGCGTTACGGCCGCGTCGATCGGAGCTGCGGGCCAGGCCGTCGCACCCATCGGTGCGGTCGGTACCGCCGACGTCTTCGGCAGCGTCGCCGACTTCGGACGGGCGTTGTTCACCGTCTGGCTCTTACCTTTTGAAGTAACCGCACTGATTCTCATGGTCGCCGTCATCGGCGTCGTGCTGCTCGCCGGCGATCGAGCGCCTTACGTCGCTACCCCAAGACGCGCCCGCCAAGTCGAGCGAGAGATGCGCGAAGCTATCCTGCGGGGTGGCGAATGACCGTTCCGATCGGCGATTACGTCGGGCTGGCTTCGGTGCTGTTCTTTATCGGCGTCGCCGGCGTACTGCTGCGGCGCAACCCGCTCATCATGCTCATGAGCATCGAGCTGATGTTCAACGCTGCGAACTTGCTGTTTGTGGCCTTCTCGCGCGTTTGGGCCGCTAATGCGGGCCACGTCTTCGCGTTTCTCGTTATTACGGTCGCTGCTGCCGAAGCGGCTATCGGGCTCGCTATCGTCGTTACGGTATTCCGCGCGGAGAAGAACGTCGACGTCGACGAAGTGAGGTCGCTCCGTGGCTGACAAGCGGATGACGAGCGTGAGTGAAGCGAAAGGTTCGGGCGCAAGCGGTGCCGGCGAATGCCATAAGCGAGGCGTGCGACTTTTTCGCAAAAGCCAGGATGGCGAATTCATTTGGCCGTTGCGAAAAAGCGCACGAGTAGGAGCGCCCATGGAGGGGCGCGACGAACGTCCGAGCGAGGGCGTTCGCCCGCACCGCTTGCATACGAATCGTGAACGGAGCGAAGCGGCGTGATACATCACGTGATGGGCGTCGACGGCTCCTATCCGCTGCTGGTTGCGTTGTGGCTGCTGCCGCTGGCGGGTGCAATATTCTGGTGGACGTTCGGTCCGCAACTCAAGGCCCTCGCCGGCTGGCTCGGCTCGGCCGCCATCGCCGGATCGTTCGTGCTGACGCTGCTGTCGTGGGGCGCCGGGACGCAAAGCCAAGGCGGTGCGCTGGGCGCGCATCAAGCGCTGTTGTCGTGGATGTCCGGCTTCGACTTCGGCTTGCTGCTCGATCCGCTGTCGTTGTTGTGGACGTCGATCATCACCGGTGTCGGCTTCCTGATCCACTTCTATTCGATCGGGTACATGGACGGCGATCGTGCGTTTGCGCGATTCTTCGCGTACATGAACTTCTTCGTGTTCGCGATGCTCACGCTCGTATTATCCGACAACTTCATCGGGCTGCTCGTCGGCTGGGGCCTCGTAGGCCTCGCATCGTATTTTTTGATAGGCTTCTGGTTCGAGCGTCCGTCGGCCGTTGCCGCCGCGCGTAAGGCGTTTGTGATGAACGTCGTCGGCGACGTCGGGATGATGTTCGCCATCTTCATTATCGTGGCCAACGTGCACTCGATCGGATTCGGCGACGCGTTTGCGGGCGCCGGCGCGCTAGCGGGACCGTCGTTCTTCCATTTGCCGCTGCTGGTCTGGGTGTGTATCGGTCTCTTCATCGGCGCGGCGGCGAAGTCGGCCCAAGTTCCGCTGCACACGTGGCTGCCCGACGCGATGGAGGGTCCGACGCCGGTCTCCGCGTTGATACACGCCGCGACGATGGTGACGGCCGGCGTCTACTTGGTCGCGCGGTGCTCGCCGTTTTGGAGCGCCAGCGGCGACGCGCAACTGCTCGTGGGCACGATCGGCGGAATCACCGCGTTGCTCGGCGCAATCCTCGGCTGCGCTCAATGGGACATCAAACGGATCCTCGCCTATTCGACGATGTCGCAGATCGGCTACATGATCATGGGTGTCGGCGTGGGCGCTTACGAAGGCGGCGTCGCGCACTTCTTTACGCACGCGTTCTTCAAGGCGCAACTGTTTCTCGGCTCGGGTCTCATCATTCATGCGCTCAACAACGAACAGGACGTGCGGCGCATGGGCGGCCTGGCGAAGAAGCTGCCATTCGCATTCGTCGCGATGCTCGTCGGCGTCTTGGCGATCAGCGGCGTTCCCGGATTGAGCGGCTTCTTTTCGAAAGATGCCGTCATCTACGGTGCACTCGAACACCGCCATCCTTGGTTATACGGCGTCGGCGTGCTGACTGCCGGCATCACCGCGTACTACATGTTCCGGCTGCTGTTCGTCACGTTCTTCGGAACGTATCGCGGCGGCGTCGATCCCTCCGATCTCGGTATCCGTCACCCGGAGCTGGCGGGCACGATGCCGGCGAGCCACGCGCAAGAAGGCGATGCGGCGCACGAAGCGGAGCACCATCACGCGCCGTCGTGGATCATGAATCTGCCGGTCGCCATTCTCATCGTGCCGAGTATTGTGGCCGGCTGGCTCATGGTCGGAGGCGCCAACTCCCCATGGTCGCGCTTCTTCGCATCGCAGTTCGCACCGATCCAGGAGACCGGACAAGCCGTCGCTCCGAGTATTTCGGAAGGCGTTACCTCGCTCGTCGTGCTCGCGCTCGTCGCGGCCGGCTTTGCGATCGCGTTCGTGCGGTACGGAACGCGTGCGGCGCAAGCCGATGCCGTGGCGCGGCTGCGGAGCGAGTCGGTGCACATGTCGCCGCTTCTGACGAACCTCTTTTACTTCGACGCGTTTTACGATCTCATCGTGGTGCGCACGTCGCAGCTCTTCGGCACGCTCTTCGGCCGGGGCGTCGACCCTCACGTCATCGACGGAACCGTGCGCGAAGCCGCCTACGCGGCAGGTCAGATCGGCGGTTTGATGCGTCTGCTGCAGACGGGGCTCGTGCGGTTTTACGCGCTCGTGCTCGTCTTCGGTGCGGCCTGCTTCATCGTGTACTACGCGCTTGCGTTCGGAGTGGCGCGCTGATGGTCGTTCTAGCCACAGTGCTGCTGCCGATCGTTGCGGCCGCGCTGCTCTCGTTGTTGCCGCGCGACGATCGAACGCTCTCGCGCTCGATCGGCACGCTCGTCGCGGCCGCAACCTTCGTCATGGTGTGGCTGGCCGGCAACGACGAGTGGAGTTTCCGCTGGCTGTCGCGACCGTTCGTAGCGGCCTTCCATTTCGGCGCGACGCCGATCTCGTTCTGGATCGCGTTGCTGCTCGCGCTGTGCACGACGTGCGCGATCGCCGCCACCAACGTGCCGCGGACCCGCAGCTTCGTCGCGCAGATGCTGCTGCTCGAGGGCACAATGCTCGGACTGTTTCTCTCGCGCGACCTGCTGACGTTCGCCCTGTTCTGGGATCTCATGCTGCTGCCGGTGTTTTTCGGATTGATCGGCTGGGGTACGCATCCGGCGACGGCGTGGCGCTACTTCATTTACAACTTTGCCGGCGGC
>JAFAHZ010000246.1 GCA_019236975.1 Vulcanimicrobiota bacterium
CACCTCCGAGGCGAATGCGTTGAGCTGATCGACCATCGTGTTGATCGTGCCCTTGAGCTCGAGAATCTCGCCGCGTGCGTCCACCGTGATCTTCTTCGAAAGGTCGCCCGTCGCCACGGCCGTCGTCACTTCGGCGATGTTACGCACTTGCGAGGTGAGGTTGCCGGCCATCGTATTGACGGAATCGGTGAGGTCTTTCCACGTGCCGGCAACGCCCGTCACGCCGGCTTGGCCGCCGAGCTTGCCTTCGGAGCCGACCTCGCGCGCGACGCGCGTCACTTCCGAAGCGAACGCATTGAGCTGGTCGACCATCGTGTTGATCAGCTTGCTGGAGCGGAGGAACTCGCCTTTGATCGGGCGGCCTTCGATCTCGAGCGCCATACGCTTGTTGAGGTCGCCGTTCGCAACCGCGCCGAGCACGCGACCGGCTTCGGCCATCGGTTGCGTGAGGTCGGCGATCAGCGTGTTGACCGAATCCACGTAGCCGTGCCACGAACCGGCGACGGCGCCGAGCGACGCACGCTGGGTGATACGGCCCTCGCGGCCGACCACCGTGCTGACGCGCTCGAGCTCGGTCGCCAAGCGAGCGTTCTGCTCGATGCAATCGTTGAACGCCTCGGCGATCTCGCCGTCGATGCCGGAAAGGTTCAGCGGCAGTCGCGCGGTAAAATCGCCTCGACGGAACGCGCGCAGCGCGGCAAGCAATTGACGCTGATCTAGCGCCTTGAACTCTCGCTTAGGAGGAGCAATAGCCATCTCCGACCTCCACAGGGCAGCCCTTGCTTATTTCCACCATGGGGGCGGGTTTAATCGCAGGACCGTAGGGAAAATAACTAGCGGTGCGCTCGCTTGACATCTCGGCCGAGCGGCTTAACGTCGTTCTCAATCTGTTGGTCCGAGCAGGGCATGCCCTCACGGCCTCGTCCGATATTGGCGAGACCCTCGAAACCATTGCCGATCTGTGCGTGCAAACATTTGCCGACCGGTGCACGATTCGCGTCGCGATCGACGCACTGGAAGCCGATCAGTTCGAGGTGGTCGCAGGAACTCACCCCGACCAACCGGTCGGCGACCGAAGTTACATCGTCGAGCAACTGACCGCGGGGCGCCAAACCTTCGGCGAAATCGTTTGCGAAACGGCGTCGCGCGGCGGTTTCGACGACTCGATTCGTCAGGCCGTCGCGCTGCTTGCACTCCAGCTTGCGGCGGTGCTCTCGGGACGTGCGGCGACGCTGCGCGAACACCGCGTCGCCGATCGCTTCCAGCGCGCGCTACTTCCCGAACGCCTTCCCGAAGTGAGCGGCGTCAACTTTTGTGCCGCCTATCGGCCGGCGAGCGAAGAGGCCGACGTGGGCGGCGATTGGTACGACGCGTTCGCGCTCGACGACGGACGCATCGCCATCTCGGTCGGCGACGTTGCGGGACACGGAATCGATGCCGCGGTGATCATGGGTGAAGTGCGCCAATCGATCCGCATGGGCGCCATTGGCGGCAGCGAGACGCCGGCAGCCGTCCTCGACTACGTCAACAGTATGGTGCGCTTTCGCGAGTCGATCGGCATGGTGACCGCGGTGTTTGCAATCTACGATCCGCACACGAGCACGCTCACGTACGCGGCGGCCGGCCATCCGCCGCCGATCCTCGCTTACGCCGACGTCGGGGCGCGCCACCTTCCCACCGGAGGTCTGCCGCTGGGCTGCGCGGCGCACGTGGAAAGCGTGAACTGGACCTTCAGCGTTCCGCAAGGCGCACGCGTCGTGTTCTACACCGACGGGCTCATCGAAAACGATCGCGACGTCCTAGCCGGCGAGCAGCGGTTGCTGGAAGCCGTTGGGGCCATTCCGCGCGACGAACGGTCGGGCGCGGCCGAGCTGGTGCAGGAGAACGTCTTTGCCGGCGCCTCCAATCGCGACGACGCGGCGGTGCTCGTGTTGACGCGCCTAGGGCCGGTGCCCTCGTACGTCTTTTCCGCCTTGCCGCTGGTATCGCCGATCGCACGCGCGATCGTTTCGAACGAAGTCGAGCCCTTGGGGCTTTCTGAAGACCGGCGCTTCGGCATTCTCGTCGCCGTGGGCGAAGCAATTGCCAATGCGATCGAGCATGGCTATCGCAACGAACCGGGCGGCCTCATCTCATTGAAAATCGAGATTCTCGACGATCATCTCGTACTCACGATCGAAGATTTCGGCCGCTGGCGGCCGTTCGTGCCGCGCGAAGAGCGCGGCCGCGGCATCGAGCTGATGCACGCCTTCATGGACGGCGTGCAGATTCGCTCGAGCCGAGAATCCACGACGATCGTGCTGCGTGCCCGTTTGGACGAGGACTTGGCTTCTTAAGTTAGTGCTCGATCGGGCCAGTCTTTACGACTTCGAACGCCGTGCCCGGAACGCTCTTGAGTTGATCGAGTTCGTTGTCGTTCCAGCACGCCGCTTCTTTGCCGCCCTGTCCTTGGAAATACCAGTTCGAACCGTTATCGGCAACGAGCATGCCGTATTTCTTCATCGCCGTGAGAATGATCTGCGAAACGCGATTGAAGTGCGCGATATTGAACGACGCTTTCAGACGGAAGCGCGCGCCCATAGGGGGCAAGCTGGTATCTGAGTTGCCGGCTTCGTGACGCGCCGGGGTGATGAAGCCGTTGTAGGTTTCGTTAAACGTCACGCGCAGTGCGTGGTTGATGGAGCCGGCCGCGACCTCGTCGCACTTAATGAGCGCCGGAAGAATCGGTAAACCTGCCGCATCGGCCGACGTCCAACCTTTAGGCCGCATGGCGTTCGAACTCAGATTAAACACCGCGCCGTTGGCCGCGTCCCAATACTTGCCGCCGCTTTTTTGGACGGCTTCCCACATTTCGTAGAGCTTACAGGTTCCTTGCTGCAGGACGAGCAGATGCCGGTCGCCGGTGTGATAGCGCGGCTGACCCTCGACTTCTGCGTTCGGAGGTATCGGGTACGGACCGGGATCGCTCGATGACGGATAGTTGAGAAAATGCACCGGCACTTTCGGCTGAGTCGCCGGCACGATATTAAAGGGAATGCCGTAGTACGCTTCGTGCCCGAAGTCGGGATGAAGATTACCGGGAAGGTGCGCGATGTACGTCGCCGATTTCGGATCGAGGGGATACTTCGAGATATCCTGATTCCACCAATCCTCGCCGGACGGGCCGCTGGGGGGCGGCGTCGGGAACACTTGGCATCCTCCCACGACCGGAACCGTCGAGGACGATGCGGCGTGCTGCATCGGCGGCACGCTTAGCTGCCCGGGCGCAAGCGGGGTACCACCGTTACACGCCGTCAAGGCTGAGAGTAGGATGAGGATGCAAGCGGTATAGCGCATCGAAGAGCCCTCCCAATGATACGCGGAATTATCGTAGGGGTGGTGCTAACCCTGGTCGTCTTCGTGGCTGGGGCATACTTCGGCGTCGAGCGCGGGCTGATGCCTGCCAACGCCGACAGCCCGCCATCGAGCCTGGAGCGGTGGGCCGCGAAAACGTCGCTGCACGCAACGATCGATAGGGACGCTCCGAAGACGCCGAACCCCGTGCCGCTGGACGACGCCAATCTGATCGCGGGGATAAAATTGTACGGCGCCAACTGCATCGTCTGCCACGGCGCTGCCGACGGTGCGCCGAGCAACGTCGCGCGCGGCCTCTACCAGCACGCGCCGCAGCTCGCAAAGGACGGTGTCGAAGACGATCCCGACGGCGAGACGTACTGGAAGGTCGCACACGGAATCCGGTTGACCGGAATGCCGGCATTTGGGCCAACGCTGCAAGAGCGCCAGCTATGGGAGCTCGCGCTGTTCCTCAAACATATGGACCATTTATCGCCGGCCGCAAATCGGGTTTGGAAGTCGCTCAAGAATCCGGCTTCTTTAGCGCCCGCTCGGCCGGATCAGAACGTACCCGGGTAATCCTCGGCGCTTTTCTCGGTAGGTTTGGCGGCGAACAGATATTGGCCGCGCGGACCTTGTGCGTTGAGATAGTTCGAGTACGCGCCGGCATCGGGACCGCTCACTTCCGGATACAGCTGCCCGCGGAACGAGTTGTCGTTATCGACGGTGGCGACGACGTGCAGGCGCGTACCGGGCGCGATGCCGATGCCGAGATCGTTGATCGTCGGACCAATATCGAACCAGATGTAGCTGCCGTCGCGGCCGCCGGTGACCGGGATGAACGCCTTCTCGTAGGCGTTGTGGTAATACCCACGCAAAATGCCGCTCGAGAAGATCTCGATATCGAGGTGCCCCGCGGTCGGATACTTCGAACCGTACGCGTTGGTGATTGTGGTCGTGTAGTGGATTTGGTCGGGGGCAGGCGAGGCGTTCGGCTGGCTCCCTTGCGCGACGGCGCTAGCGGGCGCCATGAGTATGGCGGCCAGCACCAGCGGACCCAAACGCGCAAACGAACGTGCCATGCGTATCCTCTCTAGCAGTAGCAGTGCCTTCATTCTAGGGAGTAGAGCGCTTCGCTCGCCGAGAACGTGACCGCGTGATTGAAACCGCCGAAATCGATCTTCGAGGCACCCCGGTCTGGGAGCGGCCCGCACTCGTCGACGCCGCACTCGACCGCCTGCCCTCCGGAGCATCCCTCACCTTTATAACAGAGAACGAGCCCCGCGGTCTCTCCATGGGCGTGGCTCTACAACGCACCGGCGCGTTCGTCGTCGAGTCCCGCCGCGTAGCGCGCAAGCTCTGGAGAGTGAGCCTCACGCCGCGCGCCGGCGAAGGAAAGCCGACTGCCCTGACGGGTCAGCTAGCGGCCTGCGCGGCATTTGCCGGCTTGGATTCGGCCGCGCTCGAGCAGATTGCCGCCGCAGCTATTTCGCAGACCGGCCGGCGCGGAGAAACGCTGGTCGACGAAAACGAAGACTGGCCGTACGTCGGAATGGTGACCGACGGCATCGTCGCGCGCGCCAAAGGGGGCGCCGACGACGAACGGGAGCGCATCCTCTACGCGATCTTTCCGCACGAGCTGTTCGGCGTCGCCGAATACTTCGATCGCGGGCTGGAAAACGCCCGCATCGTCGCATTTTCCAAAAGCGCGGCCATCGTGAAGATCCCCTGGAACGTCCTCGACGCCATCGCCGATCGCAGTCCTCGCTTGACCAATGCCTTGGGCGTCATCCTCGCGCAGCGCCTGCGTCAAGTCAACGACACCTTGTCGCTGCAGGGATCGCGTCCGATCATCGCGCGCATCGCGGGCGTGCTCTTGCCGTACGCCGTGCCTGGTCGCGAACTGGTGCCGGCGGTGTCGTCGCTGTCGGCGATCACGCAATCGCAGATCGCCGCCGCTGCCGGAACCGTCAAGGAAGTCGCCGCGCGAGCGATCGCGGAACTCGAGTCGCGCGGGGCGTTGCGGCGCGAGCGCGGGCACATTCGCTATCTCGACCGCAACCGGCTGCTGGATATCATTCGAGAGCCTTCGTGACGCTCGAAGGCGGCGCCGGCGTCGAACGGCTCGCGCTGCTGCTAGGGCTATCGCTTTTCTTCGGGTTTGCGTTCGAACAATTTTTCTACGGGGAGTTGCCGCGGCATCCCGGCGGCGTCCGGACGTTTCCGCTGCTGGCGCTGTCGGGCGGCGCGCTGTTCTTGCTCGAACCGCATTACGGCAGCGCTTTCATCGCGGGATTGCTCGTCGTCGGAGCGTGGATTCACGCGTACGTCCATCGCGAGATGCGCCGCGAAGGCGATCCGGAAGAAGGCACGTTCATCGTGCCGATTTCCAACCTCCTCGCGTACGTGCTGGGGCCGGTCGCGCTCACGCAGCCGCTGTGGCTATCCGTCGCATTCGCCGTAGTGGCGGTGATGCTGCTCGGCGGCAAACGGACGCTGCACGACTGGGCGCATCGCATTTCGGACGAAGACGCGATCACCGCGGCGATGTTTCTCATCCTCGTCGGCGTCGTGCTGCCGCTGCTGGCCGGCCGTCCGCCGATTCCCGGAACGACGATCACCCCGTTCGGCGTGTGGCTTGCGGTCGTGGCGGTATCGTCGATTTCCTACGCAAGCTACCTGCTGCAGAAGTTCGTCTTTCCGCGGCACGGTACGCTTCTCGGCGCAATTCTTGGCGGAATGTATTCCTCGACGGCGACGACCGTCGTGCTCGCTCGCCGTGCGAACGACGAAGGCATGACGGCGGAGATCGAAACCGGAATCGTCGCTGCGACCGCGATGATGTACGTTCGCATCTTGGTCGTCTCTGCGATTTTCAATGTCGCCTTGGCCGAGAAGCTGGCGGCGCCGCTCCTCGCGTTAGCGATCGGTTCCGGGGCGATCGCGTGGGTTCGCGCGCGCGGGATGAAAACGACGGCCGCGACGCTGGCGGTGGGTAATCCGCTGCAGCTCGGCACGGCAATCGTCTTCGCGGTGCTTTTCGTCGTCATGGCGCTCGCGACGCGTTACGTGCAAAGCCATCTCGGCAGCGCCGGCGTTTTAGGACTCGCCGCCGTCGTCGGCGTTACCGACATCGATCCGTTCGTTTTGAGCATCGCGCAAGGCGGTGCGGCTTCGATCGGATTAACGACGGCCGCGGCTGCAATCGTCATCGCAACGTCGTCGAACGACGTGCTCAAAGCGATCTATGCCGTCGCTTTCTCGCGACGCCGCGATAGCTGGATCGTCGCTGCAGAACTCGGCGGCATCGCGGCCGCCGGCTTGGTTGCGGCGTTCCTCGTCGCTCGATGAGTTTCATATTGAAATGGCTGGGTTTTGAGAAACCCAGTGCGGCTATTGGATTGCGGCCGCATCGCGACGTCGAACTGCCGGTCGACTACGATGCTGCCTACGCTCGGGTGGTTTCCGGCATCGAGCTCGTGTTAGGTGCTAACGTGAGCCTCGACGATCGCCGCGGCGGGACCGTCGAAGCGACCTTCGGATTGGTCAACAGCGAACGTATCCGGTGCACGCTGACGCGCGTCGACCCCACGTGCACGCACGTACGCGTGGAAGCATTCTTTCCCGCCGGCGCCGCAGTGCCGGCTCGATCGCGCGCCGTCGAGGCGCTCGCCGAAACGCTCGCCCGCAGCGGCTAACCCAACGCCGCTCCGTTGCCGCATCACCCGTTCGATGGAATGCGGTCGAAGCCGGCGTACGGCCCAAGCGCCTTCGGGACGAGAACGCTGCCGTCGGCCTGCTGATGGTTTTCCAAAATCGCCACGAGCGTCCGGCCGACGGCTAAGCCGGAACCGTTGAGCGTATGAACCAGCTCCGGTTTGCTTTTCGCATCGCGCCGAAACCTCGTTGCCGTGCGGCGTGCTTGAAAATCGGTGCAGTTCGAACACGAGCTGATTTCGCGATAGGCACCGGCGCTCGGAACCCAAACCTCGAGGTCGTACGTTTTGGCCGGGTTGAATCCAACGTCGGCGGCACACAGCGAGACGACGCGATACGGGAGTTCTAACGCCTGCAACAAACGTTCGGCATCGTTCGTCAAGCGTTCGAGCGCGTCGAATGACGTCTCCGGGGACGTCAACCAAACCAGCTCGACTTTTTCGAACTGATGGAGCCGAATTAATCCGCGGGTATCCTTACCCGCGGCGCCGGCCTCTTTGCGGAAGCACGGCGAGTACGCCGCATACCGGAGCGGCAGATCGCCGGCCGCAAGAATTTCGTCACCATGCAGCGCGGTAAGCGGCACTTCGGACGTTGGAATCATGAAGAGGTCGGCGTCGGGGTCGGCAAACATCGCGTCGGCAAACTTGCTGAGCTGGCCCGTGCGCCACATCGTCGTGCGCGATACGAGTAACGGCGGATTGACTTCCTCATATCCGGCCTCGCCGGCGCGATCCAAAAAGAATTGCACGATCGCGCGGGAGAGCCGCGCGCCGGCACCGCGCAGCACCGCGAAACGGCTGCCGGAGAGTTTTGCCGCGCGCTCGAAATCGAGAATGCCGAGCGCTTCGCCGATCTCCCAATGCGGCCGCGGCGCAAAATCGAACGTTTTTGGCGTGCCCCAGCGCCGGATCTCGACGTTGTCGGCTTCGCCGCCTCCGTCGGGGACGGAGTCGTCGAGCAGGTTTGGCGTGCTTTCGAGCAGCTCGCGCAACCGCGAGCCGGGCGTATCGGGCGCGAGCGCGCGAGCGTTCTCTTCTGCAGCGGCGATCGCAGTGCTTAACTCGTCGATGCGCGGCCGAAGGTCGCGTGCGGCGGCCGCTTTGTCGGATGCCTTCCCGATTTGCGCCGAGAGCCGGTTCTTTTCGGCCTGCGCCTGCTCCGCAGAACTCAGCGCGGAGCGGTACTCAGCATCGTAGCGCAGAACATCGTCGACGAACGACGGATCGAGCCCGCGACGACGGGCCGACCGGCGAACGCGATTGGGATCGCGACGAACGACGACGATATCGAGCATATGGAAAGACGCGCCATTACGCGACCGGCAAACGCTCTCCTACCGGGGCACGGCTTCGACGAAGAAAAGCTGATCGCGCCGCGACAGGCGATCGTTGCGTATTTTTCGCGCGCGGCAATTGCGCCGCCGCAGCGCGAATGCGTCGCGCTGGAGTGCGCGTTCGGACGCGTTCTCGCCGAAGACATCGCCGCCGACGACGACTATCCCAACGCACGCCGCTCGGCAATGGACGGCTACGCGCTGCGTGCAGCGGCGACACCGGGTACGTTTGCGCTCTCGGCCGAGGTTCGCATGGGACGTGCGGACGGTACGCCGGTCGCACCCGGCGAGGCGGCGCGAATACCGACCGGCGG
>JAFAHZ010000121.1 GCA_019236975.1 Vulcanimicrobiota bacterium
TCGCGCAAGAACTATCGCCACCGTTCTGCGTTTCGCCGTACAGGTTTCCCGACGGATCGACGTAGAGCGGCGATCGGACGTACGCACCGCCGGCGGCTCCCGAAAAGGCGTGCAGCGTTTTCTTCGCCGCTGTGGGCCCGATCCGGAAAACGGTTCCGCATCCTTGCTTGCAGGACGCGGCGCCGCCATAAATCGTCGTTCCGTACAGGCTGCCCTTAAAAAAGCTGACACCCGCCCATGGTTCCCATCCATCGGGACCGCCTTTAAACCGGTAGAGCACTTTTTCGGCGTACGACTTTCCGCTGCGAACGAGTTCGAAAACGGTGCCGCAGCCGCCGCCGCACGTTCCGCCGCCGCCCAAAGCCGTCGTACCGAACAGATTACCGTTGGAATCGACGTAAAGCTGTCCGATTGGAAAAGCGCCGTCCGCCACGCCGCCGGTGAAAGAGTGAAGAACGCGGTAACGCTTCGTCGCGGCCGTTAGCGCAAAAACGACACCGTGACCGCCCGCTCCGCCCGACGTCGCGGTTCCATAAAATACACCATTGCCTCCCGCCAACGGCGAAGACGGATTCGCTCCATCGCGGCCGCCGAAAGCGTGCACGATTGACTGACGGTACTGCAGACCGTTGACGTGCGTCAGCTGGTAAACCACGCCGCAACCTTTTGGTAGCTCTGCGGTCGCGCAAGCGGGGTTGCCGCCGGCTTTCATCACTCCGTATAGGTTGTCACTCGAATCGCCGATGAGACCCGGAACCGGTGCTTCCCCCATTTTCTTGCCGGGAAAATTGAAAAACGCGATCGCATGCAAATGATGGGGCACGATTTTGGGAGCGAGGCCGCCCGGGTTGCCCGGCAAAGGCACCGGCACGAACGACCGCCCGCATGCTTGCAAAGCAGCGATTAGAACGAGTGCCAAGAACCGTACTCGCATCACGTTACCTGGCGGTTAGTTCTCCGGCGGGGGTGCGCCTACTGCTGGCCGGCGGCGAAAATAGCGCGCGAAAGCACGACCGACGCCTCGGATACCGTGCGCTCTTTCGACCAATCGGCACCCGCAGCGCCTTCTGCAGCAGCCCTTTCTTTTCCGAACGTCTCTTCTAGAGCAGCTCTAACGGCTTCGTATTCCCGCTGCTCCGTAAAGTATCTCCGAAAACCCATTTCAGTAAATTGCCGGTCGACGAAACCGAGTACGCGCGCTCCCAGGCGACGCACGTCTTCCGGGGCACCGTACGCAGTCGCGTCGAGCGCGGCGATGGCGGCGACGTGCTGCAGTGCGAGTAACACCGCGAAGTCGATACCCCCTTCGCCTGCAAGGGCTAGTGCCTCGCCCGTCGCTTCGGCGGCTTCGTCGAAGCGATTGAGCGCGACGAGATACGCTGCGATATTGCAGAGGTCAAAAACGACGCCTTCTTCTTTGCTCAATACGCGGTCGGTTACCAACGCCTCTCTAGCAAACCTCAGCGCGGCCTCGGCATTGCCGGATTGAAACTCCGCTTCGCCGAGGGCGAGCGCAAGATGAGCGGCTTGACGTTCTCCGCCTGGGATCGTGCGAAAAATCTCTAGGGCCTCTGTCAGTAACGGCAACGCGCCGCCGACGTCGCCCGATCCAAGGCGCGAAAAGGCCAAGTATTGCAGGGCAAGCGCGATCCGCCTTGGCGCCTTCAGGTCGCGGAATACAACGAGAGCGCGCTGTAGCGCTGCCTCTCCGGACCCTGGATCGCCGAGCGGTCCCATTGCTGCGCCGGCAAACATTTCCGCATAGGCACGCAACATCGCATCGTTTGAAGATAGCGCACCTAGCGCTCGTCTCGACGCCGACAAGGCTTCCTGGTACTGGGTCAGGTTCATTGCAAGGTGTGCTTGCGTTATGCATAAGCGTCCCAGGTGTTCGCTGTCGTCGGCACCTTCCAAAGCTACATGAACCCAGCGCATCCCTTCCACCAACGCGAACTTCGCCCACACTTGGCGTAGCGCCGCGACTAAGCGGCAACAGGTGGCACGATCGCGGTTCGAGGACCAGCTCAACGCGGTACGCCAGTTTTCCAAGTCCGGTTTGACGCTCGCGTTCCAACCTCGCTCGTCCATCGTCTCGAAGTCCGTCTCGAGGCCTTCCACAAAGTCCGTATACGCAATTGCGTGGGACCGCGACATCGCTTCGACCTCACCTGCTTCGGCTAATTTCTCGCGCGCGTATTCGCGAATCGATTCCAGCAGCGTGTAGCGCGTTTCGTCCCCCGCGATTTCCGGAGCTACGAGCGATTTGTCGACCAGCGCGACGAGCAAATCCACCACCTCGAACTCGTCGAGCGCTTCGTCGGCGCAGACGGTCGCGCACAATTCCAAAGTAAAGCCGCCGGAAAAAATCGCGAGCCGGCGGAACAGCGTTCGCTCCTTCTCCGACAGCAGATCGTAGCTCCAATCGATCAGCGCGCGCAGCGTTTGCTGGCGCGGCAGCAGCGTACGGCTTCCGCCGGTCAGCACGCGAAAACGGTCGTTGAGTTTTTCGAGTAACGCTTTGGGCGAAAGCAGCTTTACGCGCGCCGCCGCCAACTCGATCGCGAGGGCGATGCCGTCCAAGCGGCGGCAAATCTCGGCCACGGCCGGCTCGTTTTCTTGGGTCAGCGTAAAGCGTTGATCGGCGGTTCTTGCGCGCTCGGCGAACAGGGCCATCGCCTCGGCCGGCCCGAGCGTCGGCATACGGTATGCCTGCTCGCCGGGAACCCCCAACAGCTCGCGGCTCGATGCAAGGATCTTGAGCTTGGCCGCACCTTTGAGGAGCGCGTCCGAAACGCGCGCGATCTCCGCGATCAAATGCTCGCAGTTGTCGAAGATCAGCAGCGCGCTTTCATTTCTAAAGTGGGCGAGCAGCGTCTCCAGTGCCGAACGCTCCGGCGACGGCTGCAGGTTTGCCGCCGAAAGCACCGCGTCCGCAACGAGCGCCGCATCGCTCAGGGGCGCAAACTCCACGAACCAAATCCCGTTGGGGAACGCTTCGAGCTGTTCGCCGGCCACGTGCAGCGATAAGCGCGTCTTGCCGATTCCGCCGGTGCCGAGCAGCGTCACGAGACGGTTGGCATGCAGCAGATCGGTTACGGCCGCCGACTCGTTCTCGCGCCCGACGAACGACGAGACTTGTGCGGGAAGATTGTTCGGCGTCGCGCCCGAGGATCGCAGCGGAGGGAACTCTTGCTCCAGGCCCTCGACGAGAAGCTGATGCACGAGTTCGGCGTCGCTGAGATCCTTGAGTTTGTGCAACCCCATGTCGTGGGCCGAGACGCCCGGGACGAGGTGGCCGCGAAGCAAATCGGCGGTAACGCGCGTGATGAGAATTTGTCCGCCATGACCGATCGATAAGAGGCGCGCCACGCGATTGAGCGTCGGCCCGTAGTAATCGCCCTCGCGTTCGTCGGCAGTGCCGGTATGCAGCGCCATCCGCACGCGCACGCCGTCGACCGCCGAGAAATCTTCTTTGGCGAGCTCGCGCTGCGCGCCGACCGCGGCGGCGACGCCCTCCTCCGCACGCGCAAACACCGCGCAGAACGCGTCGCCGATCGTCTTGAAGACGCGCCCGTTGCTCCCTTCGATAGCCGCGCGCAAGATCGCGTCGTGTCGCCGAACGGCTTCCTGCATGGCGGCGCGATCGCGGTCCCAGCGTTGGGTGCTGCCCTCGATATCCGTGAACAAAAACGTCACGGTTCCGCTGGGTAACGGCGCTTCGGTCACGTGGCCTTTTTTCGCAAGGTCCGGTAATCTCCATTCCGCAAGGTAATGCCGCGCGCATCCAGCCACTCCAGCAAGGGCATTGCGTACTTGCGCGACGTGCCGAGCAGATCGCGAAACTCGGCAGCCGTCATTCGGCCGTTGCGACCGAGAAGTTCCTCTACCCGCGCTTGGATTTGTGCGATCTGCGTACCGCGATAGAGAAAGTCGCCGACCTTCACCAGCGCCCCGCGGGCGAGCAGCGTGTCGAACGCTTTCGCGGCGCCGGGAACCTGCGCGGCCTTCACCGCCGCCGCCGCTTCCTCGAAAGGAGCCGGCACGAACGCGCCGCTTGGATCTACCCTGACCACGGTTTCAAAAAATGCGCGTTGCTGCGGCGTAAGCGACGGCGTGAAATCCGGAAGCGCGTAGTAGCCTCCGCGATTGAAGAGACGGCCTTCTTCCGCAAACGCCGCCAAGAGCCGAACGGTAAGCGGCTCGGCCACACCGGTCGCACGCGAAATTCCAATGGAGGTTGCGCCCATCGTCCACGGCTCGTTGCGGTGCAGCTCTTCGAGAAACGTCGCGACGCGCCCGAAGTACTCGCGCGCCGGATCCGCATGAACGTATGCCGTCGGCCGCGGAACGCGAATGGCATCTCCTCGCTCGACGAAACTCTCCAGCACGCGTTCGGCAACGTCTTCGCGCACGTTGGCGATTGCCGCAATAGCGGCGGCATCCGCCGGCGCCGTTCCGGCCGCGCGCAACGCATCGGCAACCGCACGTTCGTGCGGCGACGCGTCCGCACGCTCGACGGTTTCGGCCACACCTTCGACGCAGCCACCACCCAGCAGCGTTCGCGGCGACGGACGCCGCAGGACGTAGCGCACGCCGGGAAACGCGACGACGGCGGAGCGCAAGAGCAGCTCGCCGCGCACTTCGTTTGCCACGGCCGGCACGTCGTCGAGTACGAGCGTTCCGAGGATTTCGGCCGAGCCGACGTAGGCGTGCACGGCGTTACGACGGCGCAGCAGATGCAGCGCGGATGGTAACGGTGTAAAGCGCACCGCAAACGACGATCGCGCGAGAAACTCGGGGCCGACGACGGCCTCGCCGCGTGCGACGGCGTGCCGGTCGATCGACGGAACGTTGAGCGCAACGCGAGAGCCGGCGACTACCGTCGGCCGCTGCGCCCCGAAAACGTGCGCGCTGCGCACGCGTGCTGCGGCGCCGCTCGGCGCAAACGTGACGGTGTCGCCAATGGAAATGCGCCCTTGCATCAACGTTCCGGTGACGATCGTACCAAGGCCGGGCAGCACGAACACGCGATCGACCGGCAAATACACCGGCGCGTCGGCATCGCGCGCCGGCAACGACTGCAGCGTCTGGGCGAGCAGCGTCCGTAGTTCGTCAAGTCCGAGCCCGGTCGTTGCCGAAACGGCGACCGCCGGCGAACCTTCGGCAATCGTTCCGCGCAGCGCGCGAAGAACGGCGCCGCGTCTTTCGGCCAGTTCTTGCGGAGCCACCGTATCGGCCTTCGTGAGCGCGACGATCGTGCGCCGCACGTTGAGAAATCGCAAGATGTCGAGATGCTCGCTCGTTTGCGGCATCACGCCCTCGTTGAGATCGACGACGAGCAGCAGCACGTCCATGCCGGCCGCCCCGGCGAGCATATTATGCAGGAAACGTTCGTGGCCCGGAACGTCGACGATACCCGCTTCGACGCCGCCGTCGAGCACGAGGTGCGCGAAACCGAGATCCAACGTCATGCCGCGCAGCTGCTCTTCCAGCCAACGGTCGGGATTGGTTCCGGTCAGCGCCGCGACGAGCGACGACTTCCCGTGGTCGACGTGGCCCGCGGTGCCGACGATATGCATTGCCGCACCCCGTTTTGCAGCAATTCTGCTTTCGCCTTCGCCGGCGGCGGCACAATATTTTGCAGGCCCGCTTCAGCATCTTGCTGACGCAATGGGCCGGCGACCGCGGCGAGGTCGGCAGCGAATACCGCTTCTACCTCTACGAGGAGGGCGAGAAGCCAAGCTCGCTCGTCCCCGACGTCGCCTACTGCTCCTTCGACGCGGACTGGCTCTTTAAGAACCTGTAGTCTGTTTGACGCCGTAGTCGGCGAGGATTTCGCCCGCAGCGCGGAAGCCCGACTCGGCCCCGCCTTCCATAAAGCCTTGATTTTCGACCGACGTATGCTCGCCCGCAAAGTGCACGCGCCCTTGCGCGCGCGCTTCGTGCCCCGCGACCGTCGTATGCTGGCCGACGAGCCAGCACGAGTAGCTGGCGAGAATGTTCGGATCGGCTTGCGCGTTGCCGAACGTCGCCTTGCCGTTCCAGGTTTGCGAGACACCCGGCCAAATCTTATCGAGCTGTTCGAAGAACGATTTCACGTGGCGGCGAACGGCGGGCGAGTCTTCGATGCGCGCGTACGGCATCGGCGGCGTGTCGAGCATCGCCGCACCGGCGGCGGTAAAGACTTCGATCAATCCGTCACTCCCGCTCTGGCCGAGCGAGAAATCCAGCGCACTTTGCGACGGCAGCGTCGTCCAAATCTGTCCGTCCGCCGGCTCCGGCCAGGGCTGATTCGGGCGCATCCACGCGCGCCGGTCGAACTGCAGGTGCAGCTTGGTGTGGTAGCCGTAGCCCAGCGTATCGATCGCTTTGGTTTTTGCAGAATCGAAGTGCGCGCCCGAGTAGTCGACCCCACGCAACGCGATGAACGGAATTGCCAGCACCACGCGATCCGCCGTCACCGTTTCGTTGCCGCCCGTCGACGAAGTAAAGCGCAGCTCGTAGCTTCCCGCCGGTAAACGGCGCAGCGATATCAGCCGGCGGCCGAAAAGGATGCTTCCAGCCGGTAAAGATGCGGCGACGGCTTCGGGCAACGCCTGGCTGCCGTTAGCGAGAATGTATTTTTGATCCGAGTAACCGAGGACGTTGAGCGTATGGGCCTCGGCATAGCGGCGCTGACCGCCGAGCTGCTCCACGAGATTGACCGCGCTGAGCTCCTCGGCTTCGCGCCCGTACTCGTTGCGGTAGGCCTCTTTGATCAGGGTGCCGAGCCGCGATGTCAAACCGCCGGGGACGTACTGCGCGATCCAGTCGCGCATGCTCATCGCATCGAGACGCTTGGCCTCGGGCGTTGCGTTGGCGTAGGTGGTCGTGACGTTGAGCTTCCCGAGCTGCTGCTGCATGACCGGATAGATCGCCGCGAAGTCGCGATCGGCATCGGCCATCGCGTAATAGTGCCCGTCCAAGTAGGACGTATCGCGCGAATGCGGCGGGCGAGCCGCATACGTATTCAGCAAGCCGAGACCGAAGCGCCGAGCGAGCTTGTGAATGTTGACGTGCAGCGAATCGACCATCGCGCCGCACCATTCGGTGTGTTGGCCTTGCGCCCAATACGAACGCTCGGAATGCATCCGCCCGCCGACCCGGTCGCTCGACTCGTAAATCGTCGCATCTACTCCGGCGTCGCGCAGATGCATCGCGGTCACCAAACCGGCGATGCCCGCACCGACGATGACGATGCGTTCCTTCCCGCGCGTTTGCGAGGATCCGCAGGCGGTAAAGGCCGGAAGCATCGACGCGCCGGCGAGCGCCAGCGCTCCTTCGCGCATGAAGCGAGCACGAGAGGTGACACGAGGATCGCGCCGTACTGCGATCGAGCGCAGTGCGCGCATTAAAGGACTGCGAGCCATAGTTCCTTAGACTTTAACGTTGAGATTGAGGAAAAGGTTGAAGGGCTGAAGAGGCGCCGTTTCGCCCGTCTCCGTGATGTTGAAGAACGTGCCATAGGGATACTTCACTTGCGTTGGCGGGCGGGCCAAGAAGTTCCCGGCGGGCGGCAAGATGTTGGAGGGGAGGTTGCCGTAGACGCACGTTTCCGAATTGTCCCAGGCGTAGCCGCGCTGCGGGCAGACGTTGACGAGGTTGACCATCGTCGCGGTCAGCGTGACGCGCGGCGTAAAGTCGTACGCCATCTGCAGGTTCATCGTGAACTGCGACGGTTCGCGCAGCGATCCGATGGAGTCGAAGTGGCCGGTATAGGGATCGGGGATGAAGATTGCCTGGGTTGGATCGGTGAACCCGGACGCCGTATTGTTGTGACACGTAATGCCCGGAGTCGACGGCGTCAGCACGGGCAACTTCGCGCAGAACTGCGGGACGTACCCGGGATAAACGAGCGGCGATCCGTAGAACGAGCCGTCGACGTAATGCAGTGACGGCGTCATGCTGAACTTCCGATGCCGGTAGTTGACGACCAGCGACACGACGTTGGGAACCTCGAAACCGTTGGAGTAACTGAACGGCCCGGCAATCGTATCGTACGGCTGATAGGAGCCGTTGGGATCGAGCAGCGACTGCAGACCGTATTTGTAGTACGGGTTGGGAATCTGCAGCTTACCGGCACCCGAACCTTCCGCGTATACGTTCGATAGCGTCGAGGACGCGTTACCGGGGTAGAGACCGGAGCCGCACGCTCCCCAGTTCGGCGACGATTTCGTTACGCCGGCACACGCTTTCGTGAACGAGTTGAACTCTTGGATTGCGTTGTTGAGCCCGTCGATGACGCTTTGGCCGTTGATCGGATGGAACTGCACCGTGCTGTTGGTGTACGTGTACGATAGCTGCCCGGCAAAGCCGTCGCGGTTGAAATCGCCGTCTTGCAGCGACAGCTCGACGCCGTACGACGTTTGCGTGCCGACGTTGAGGCCGGCCAGCGTACCGTATTGCGGGTTAATCGCCTTATATTCCAGCTGATTGCGGGTCGACCGGTAGAAGGGCGAGAGCTTGAACGAGATGCCGGTGCCCTTCAGGTGCTTCTCCAGCGACAAGTCGTAGTTGTACGACGTATCCGGATAAACCGTGTGATTGGGGCTGGTATACCCAAACGGCACGAACTGCGAAATGAACGAGGCGAGATTTTGCTGGATGGTATTGTACTGATAGTACGACGACGCTTCGGCGCGCGCGTACTTGCCCGCGCTCGCGCGTAACACGGTGTCGGGATCGATCGTGTACGTTCCCGAAATGCGCGGCTGCAGCACGTCGAAGACTTGCGAGCCCCCGGAGGAGTTCGTCAGGCCAATGCCCGGATTGACCGCTCCGTTGAGCCACATCGGGGCGTAGCCGAAGTTACACGCTCCGAACGAGCCGCTGGTCGGATTGAACGTCCATTGCGGGATTTGACCGAGCCGGCTGCAATGCTCGCGATCGTACGCATCGAACCAGAACTGCCGCGCCGGATAGCCGCTCGTTAAGTCGTCGGTATTGTAGTCGAGGTTGTCCAAGCGGATGCCGAGATTGAGCGTCAGCCGATCGTTCGGCTGGAACAAATCCGTCAGCGAATAGGACGTAAAGATGGGTTTAACGTGATCGACTTGGCCGCTTTGCCCGTTCTCGGTCATCACCCAATGCGCGCCCGCTTTCGCCGCCGCACTTCCGGCCGGAGCGCTCCCGGGCGTGAGGTTGAAGCCGGCGCCGTTTTGCAGCGGGCCGCCTTGACTGCGATAATCGAAACAGCTCCACAAGGCGCCGGTTTGGTAGTTATAGCAGTTTCCTTTGGCATCGACGTAGCTCGACAGCACGGTGCCCAATCCGGTGGAAGCCATCCCAAACAGCGTATCGTTCGTGCCGAGGCTGCTGGTGGTTCGATCCGTCGAGGAGAAGGCTGCGTTGTACGTCTCGAGTTTCTGCGTGTTGAACGTCATCTGCGCCGTCAGCAGATGCTTGGCCGAAAGCTGGTTGGAATAAATCAGCCCCGATCCGATCGTGTGGTCGTCGACTTCATAGTCGGCCGGCTCGGCGCCGTACGGCAGCTGGGCGCTCAAGAAACCGCTGAAAAACCAGTCGGAAAACTCCCAGTACGTCAGGAACCGCAGGTACGAGCGCTCGTCGAAGTTCTTTTGATACTGCACCTTCTCAATCGAGTAGAAGGTGTTCGAACCGTCGCGGGTATTGGGGTCGATCAGCGTCGCCCCCAGCGGCTGCGCGGGAAACGGTGCGTTCGAGATGATCTTCGAGGAATTCGGCGCCTGCATGAGCGCGCCGCCGTAATACGTCGAAGTGAAATAGGGGATCGGGTACCCGAAACCCAGGCCCGACGCGACCGGCGGCGTGATGCCCAACTCGTTTTGAGAGCTGTAGTACTGCGAAATGATGCCGCCTTCGATGTACAGCAGCTGGATATCGTCGCGCAGCGGACCGCTACGATGCGGAATACCGACGTGGACGTTGGCCAGGTTCTCGCGATCGAACGTCGTGGCTTGCGCGTAGCTCGGCCCCGGTGCAAATGCGGCGCCGTAGTTGGGAGCACCACCGCCGGTTCCGTCTAAGATACCGTTGCCGTACGCATTGTATTGCGATACCTTACTGGGTTCCAGCAGCGGATAGAAATACAACGGCGAGCCGGCCGCGTTGAACTGATCGCCGTAGCGAAAATCTTGATCGGTACCGGCGATGCCCGCATAGTACGAAAATAGGCGATCGGGCGTTGCGCCCGACACTTCGACCTTCGCCGAGTGAAAGAACGACGGCGTTCCGAGACCAAGCTCGGCATCCGCGTAGCCGGGATAGGTTCCGGTCTTGATGACTTGATTGATGTAGCCGGCAAGACCGGACGAGTTGGACGACGCCGCCGTGCCGCCGGTATAGACCTGCACTTCTTGGCTGCCCAGACTGGTCAACGTCGTGATCGGCGCTAAGTCGGATTGGCGCGTTACGGGCAAGCCGTCGAACTCGTAGGCGACTTGGTCGACATCGCCGCCGCGCACGTAGACGCCTTGGTACCAGCCTTGCTGCGTCGACGGAATATTTACGCCCGGAACGCTCGCAATGGCGCCGTAGGCTTGCGACATCGAGCCCGCACCGCCGAGTGCCTGGGTCGCCTTTTGCGCGGTCGGTCCGACCGAATACAGATCGCTCGTGACGCCGGCGCGAACTAGGCTTTGGCTCGAGCGCGACGTCGTCCGCGCGATCGTCTTCAGTTGTTTGACCAGCGAGAACGACACCGTGCGCGATTGGTCTGCAAATACGGTGATGCCGGGCTGCGATTGCGGCTCGTATCCCGATTTGCTCACGTTGATGGCGTACGTGTCGGGCTCGAGCGAGATGAACGCATAGTTGCCGCCGGCATCGGTCACCGTCGTCGCGTTTTGCGACGGCGAGTTCGCCGTTACGGTCACACCCGCTGCGGGAGCTCCGCCCGCCGCTTCGACGACGCGACCGTGAATCGAGCCGGTGGTTCCGGCGGGCGCCCCCAGCGGGAGCGCGACGAACACGAAAGCGGCGACGGCCGCGATCAGTCTACGCACGCGATTGACCTCAGACGACGAGATGTTTGGGGGGAAAGTACGGGGCAACCAACCCCGGCCCTATGGAGCCGGACTACAAATTTAGTGCGATTGATTGTTTACCGCCGACAAATCGGGGTGTTCGCCATCGAGCTCCAGCAGTTTTGCCGCCAGCTGCAGTTCGAAACGCGTATCGGCATCGTCGAGCCGAATGCACAAAATTTCCGAGGCGCGATTGAGACGGTAGCGCAGGGTGTTGGCGTGGATGGCCAGGGCGTTTGCCGTCTCGCCCATGCGGAACCCGTGACGTGCGAAGCGGATGAGTGCCGCGGCTAGGCTCTTCCCGCCGCGCTGTTCGAGGAGCGGACGCAGCAGATCGTCCACGAACGTTCGCCGGGCGTCGGGATCGCCGCCGATCACGCGCGGCACCAGCACGTCGTCGAACGCGCACACGCGCGTGCGGCTGCGATAGCGCAGCAGCGCGAGCGCTTCCCGATAGCTCGCGCGAACCCCGGCGGCACCGCGGTGCGCGCGCCCGGCCACGACGCAAACGTCGTCGTCGAGAACGCCGGCAATCGCTTCCACGTCGACATTTGCCGGCAGGAGGAACGGCACGCGGTTGAGCGCGACCGAAACGAGACGTTCGCAGGCGTATTTTCGCAACGCTTCGCGCACGCGCGCGGCAACCTGGTCTCGACGCAAGAAACCTTCGCGGCCGAGCGGCAGCTCTGCGGGCAGCACGGCAATCGCCGCGCGATACGATCGTTCGGCATCGAAGCCAAGCAATCGCACGCGCTCGCTCGCCGACGGCGTCAGCTCGTCGTCCGATTCGAGCAGCGACAGCATCGACGCATATCCCAGCCGCGCTTCGACTGTTGCCAGCTCGCGCTGATGCGCGATGTGAATGGCCGCAACCAGCGCGGCATATTCGGCAGCGCGATGATCGAGCTCCGACAAGGGCTCGTCGCCCTCGATAATCCACACCACGCCGACGAACTCGGTGCCGAGACGAATCGGGCACGCCAGCCGCGCCGCCAAACCGATCCGCGGCATCGGCGGCACGCGAATCGGCTTTTCGCTGGCGCGCAAACGGCGGTCCAGACCGGACGATTCGAGCGCTTCGAGCATTGCCGGCGGCGTCTGCGCATGCTCGAGCGTTTCTTTGCGAATCGTGTCGGTGCGCTCGTCGACCGAACAGCTCGCGAGCAGCTTGCCGTCGGGATCTTCGAAGGTGACGGAACGGCCAATCAGCGGTCCGAGCGTGCGGGCGAGGTCGTCCAGCGTCGATTCGCTCGATGCCGCGCGCATCAGCGCGTGATGAATTTGATCGGTGCGCTCGAGGACGCGATACGGCTCCGCAGCAATCGCGCGATGCAGCTCTTCGGTGATACGCACAAACGGGATTTCGAATGGGATCTCGACGAGCGGGAGAAAGTGCCGGTCGGCTACCTCGCGCTCGGCCGCCGAGAAAGCCGCGACGTAGCGAGGGACTGCCAATCCGACCCCCGCGACGCCGCGAACGGCCAGCGCCTCGAGCAGCTCGCGCTGCCCCCGCTCTTCCCTCGGCCAGCTGTAGCCGGTGGTCAATAAGAAGTAACCCGAAGGCACCCACGGCGCGGGATCGGGCATGTCGACGACGTGGGACCAGAGCACGGGACGGTCCAACCCGGCCTCCCCCGCGACCAGCCGGCATCCGTGGAGGATCTCGAGGCGGAGCACGTCCCGGACCGTCAGCTGACTACTTTTTTTGGAGCCATCCTCCAAAAAAGGCGGTAAAATTGTGCCGGACATACCTGGATTCGACCTCCGGCGACCGTTTACACTCGGAGGACAGCCGCTCCTTGAGGGACCGTTTTGCAGACCGTTCACCCACTCAACGTCAACGACCGCAGGGCCGCCGCCGTCCCGCGCGGCGTTTCGGTCGCGCACCCGATTAGCGTCGAACGGGCCGCCGGCGCTCGCGTGTGGGACGCTGCCGGCCGCTCGTACATCGACTTCATCGGCGGCATCGGCGTTCTCAATGCCGGCCACGCGCATCCGAAAATCGTTGCGGCTATCGCCGATCAGGCCGCCCGCTTAACGCACGCCTGCTTTCAAGTGACGACGTACGAGCCGTATGTCGCAGTCGCCGAGCAGCTCAATCGCCGCGCGCCGGGGCCGTCGCCGAAGAAGACGCTGCTGCTCTCGACGGGCGCCGAAGCTACCGAGAACGCGATCAAGATCGCCCGCGAGTACACGCGTCGGCCGGGCGTGATCGCCTTCGCCCACGGGTATCACGGCCGCACGCTCCTCGCGCTGTCGATGACGGGCAAAAACGCGCCGTACAAACAGCATTTCGGTCCGTTTTGCAGCGAAGTCCATCACGCGCCGTTCCCGTACGAACATCACGGCATCACGACCGACGATGCGTTGGCGGCACTCGACGAGGTCTTCGAAAGCACCATCGCCCCCGATCGGGTAGCCGCGATCATCATCGAGCCCGTGCTCGGCGAAGGCGGCTTCGTGCCGGTGCCGCCGGAGTTTTTCCGCGAGCTGCGCTCGTTGACGACGGCGAACGGCATCGTGCTGATCGCCGACGAGATTCAAACCGGTTTCGGACGCACCGGAAAATTGTTCGCGTGCGAGCACTACGGCGTAGAACCCGATCTCATCACGGTTGCGAAGTCGCTCGCCGGCGGTCTGCCGCTGGCCGCGGTCACCGGCAAAGCTGAGATCATGGATGCGCCCGCGCCGGGCGGGTTGGGCGGTACGTTCGCCGGAAATCCGGTGGCCTGCGCCGCCGCGCTCGCGACCTTCGATATTATGGACGACGCGTTTTTGGCACGCGCGCGCGAAATCGGCGCGCGGCTGCTGGTCGCACTGCGCTCGCTGCAAGGGCGCTTCGATGCGATTACGGACGTGCGCGGCCTCGGCGCAATGGTCGCGATGGAGCTTTCGTCGGGAGCCGGGGAAATCGTCGAAGCCGCGCGGGAGCGCGGTTTACTGCTGCTGCTCGCCGGCAAACGCAACGTCGTTCGCATTCTCGTGCCGCTCGTTATCGACGACGCCGATTTAGACGAAGCGATTCGCATACTGGAAGACGCCGCTGGGCACGTACTGGGGTGACAAGAGATTGAACGAAAAAGAACGTAGCGTTTTAGAGTACACGCAAACGGTTTTGGATCTCATCGACGCGAGGCAAATTACTCCCGCCGACGCGACGTGGATTACCAACGAAACCGTCGAGGCATTCCGCGAACACATTAATCCGGGATTTTTGGAGTATCGCAAAGCGACGAACTCGCACGCCGCGCAGGCGGTCGTCGAATGGTCCGACGCCGGTCCGAACTCGTACCGCGACGTCACCGGACGCGAGTATATCGACTGCCTCGGCGGGTTCGGCATCTTCAACGTCGGTCACCGTCATCCCAAAGTCGTCAAAGCGGTGATGGATCAGCTGCGCCGGCAGCCGCTGCATAGTCAGGATCTGCTCGATCCGCTCCGCGCGATGCTCGCCAAGACGCTCGCGATGCTGACGCCCGACGGGCTGGAGTTCGCATTTTTTTGTAACAGCGGCACGGAGGCGGTCGAAGGTGCGCTCAAGCTGGCGCGCTCCTTCGATCCGGCCAAGCAGACGATTGTGGCGGCCACCAAAGGCTTTCACGGCAAGAGTTACGGCTCGCTGTCGGCAAGCGCCAAAGCGGAGTTCCGGCGGCCGTTCGGGCCGATGCTTCCCAACATCGAGCACGTGCCCTTCAACGATCTACTCGCGCTGCGCGACATGATGACGTCCTGCAGAGCGGTCGGCGAAGACGTCGGCGCGGTGCTGCTGGAACCGATCCAAGGTGAGGGCGGCGTCAACATTCCCTCGGACGACTACTTGCCCGGCGTGCGCGACTTATGCAACGAATTCGGCGCGCTGCTGATTCTCGACGAAGTGCAAACCGGCATGGGACGCACCGGCACGATGTTTGCGTGCGAGCACTACGGAGTCGCGCCGGATCTCATGTGTTTGGCGAAGGCGTTCGGCGGCGGGGTCATGCCGGCCGGCGCCGTGGTCGGGCGCCGCGATATCTTTGCGCGTCTTTTCGATAATCCGTTCCTGCACACGTCGACGTTCGGCGGCAACCCGTTGGCGTGCGCCGCCGCGCTCGCCACCATTAACGTCCTCATCGAGGAGCAGCTGCCGCAGCGTGCCGCCATCCTCGGCGAGCGGATGCTCGCCGGCATCAAACGCGGTACCGCCCCGCACCCCGGCCTGGTGGTCGACGCGCGCGGTAAAGGCTTGCTGATGGCGCTCGAGTTCCACGACAACGAGACCGGTTTCGAGTTCGGCAAACGCATGCTCGACCGCGGCGTGCTCGTTTCCGGCACGCTGGTCAACGCTCGCACGATTCGAATCGAGCCGCCGCTGACGATCGCGGAGGAACAAGCCGACTACGTGTGCCAAGCAATCGCCGAAAGCCTTAACGAGATGTCCCGCCCCGAGCGCGTCGAAGGGCGGGCGAAATCGATGCCCTCCGGAGTATAACCGATGCAAACCACGTCCCGTCCCGCCGTCGATCCGCAACAGATTCTGCGCGATTTGCCGCAGACCGGGGGCGTCGTTCCGATGTATGTCGACGGACGCTGGAAACTCGCCGCCGACGGCGGAACGCGCGATCTCGTCAATCCCGCCACGGGCGAAAAAATCGCGACCGTCGCCGAAGGCGCGCAGCGCGACGCGGAAGAGGCCATTCGGGCGGCGCGCAGGGCCTTCGACGAGGGACCGTGGGGATCGATATCGGCAGCCGAGCGGGCCGCGCTGTTGCTCAAGCTCGCAGATCGCATCGACGACTGCCGCGAGGAATTCACGCGCATCGACACGCTCAACAACGGCAAGCCGCTGCGCGAAGCCGAGTACGACGCTATCGACGCCGCCAACTGCTTCCGGTACTACGCGGGCTTGGCGACCAAACCGCACGGCCAAACGTTCGATGTTCCGGCGCCGTCGCAAACCTTCACGGTGCGCGAGGCCATCGGCGTCTGCGGACAGATCGTTCCTTGGAACTATCCGCTGTTGATGGCCGTTTGGAAACTCGCGCCGGCGCTAGCGGCTGGTAACGTTTGCGTGCTCAAGCCCGCCGAGCTGACGCCGCTGTCGACCCTGCGCTTGGCATCACTGTTTGAGGAACTCGATTTTCCGGCCGGCGTCGTCAACATCGTCACCGGCGCCGGGGCGACGGTGGGCCACGCGATTGCGGCCAGCAACCTGGTCGATAAAGTCGCGTTTACCGGAGGCACCAAGACCGGGCGCAGCATCATGCAAGCCGCGACCGGCAACCTCAAGAAGATCTCGCTCGAGCTGGGCGGCAAATCGCCGAACGTCGTCTTCGCCGATGCCGATTTCGACACGGCGGTGGACTATGCGTTATTCGGTATCTTTGCGAACTCCGGGCAAGTGTGCTCGGCCGGCTCGCGGTTGATTTTGGAGCGCTCGCTGCACGACACGTTCGTCGGCAAGCTCGTCGAACGCGCGAAGAAGATCCGCGTCGGCGACGGCTTCGATCCATCGACCGAGATGGGACCGATCATCTCTCCCATGCATCGCGAGCGCGTCGAAGACTACATTGAAATCGGCCGCAAAGAAGGCGCGAAAGTACTCTGCGGCGGGGAACGCCTCGGCGGGTCGCTTGCCAACGGCAACTTCATCGCGCCGACGATCTTCGACGCAACCAATCCTGAAATGCGCATCGTCCAAGAGGAAATCTTCGGGCCGGTACTCGCCATTCAAACGTTTGAAGACGAAGCCGATGCGATTCGTTTGGCGAACGACACGGTGTACGGGTTGGCCGGCGCCGTATTCACGCAAGACATCGGCAAAGCGCATCGCGTCATCCGCAAGCTGCGTGCGGGCATCACCTGGATCAACACGTACCATCCGACCTACAACGAAGCACCGTGGGGCGGGTACAAACAATCGGGCATCGGCCGCGAACTCGGTACCTACGGGTACGATGCCTACACCGAAGTCAAGCAGATCAACGTCAACCTCGACGTCGCTCCCTCCGGATGGTTTAGCGAATAGCGGTCCGGCCGTGGCCGATCTCAATCCCCAGGCCAAGCAGATGGCCGACGAATCGATGGTCCGAAACCTGCAGGCACAAGCGCAGGCGATCTGGCCGCAAGAGGTCGCGCTCGTTCGCCGCTATCACTTGCCCCCGGCTGCGCGCATACTCGATGCCGGCTGCGGCACCGGAGAGATCTCGTCGCGGCTTGCCGAGCTCTTTCCCGAAGCGACGGTGCTCGGCGTGGACATCGTCGACGCGCACCTCGATTTGGCGCGTGCGCGTTACGCCGCTCTGGCGTCGCGACTCTCGTTCGAGCACCGCAGCATCTTCGAGCTCGGCTTGCCCGCGGGAACGTTCGATCTGACCGCCTGCCGGCACGTGGTGCACTCCGTGCCGCACGCCGAGCGCGTCTACGCCGAGCTTCGGCGCGTCACCAAACGCGGCGGCTATCTGCATCTGATTCCCGAAGACTACGGCATGCTCGAGTTCCAGCACGGCGGCGGGCGGAATCCGCGCGATTTCTGGTATCGCGTGCCCGAACAGTTCGGCGAAAACACCGAGACCGATCTCTTCATCGGCCGAAATACGTATACGATTTTGAGGACGCTCGGGTTCGACGAGATTCTGGTGGACTACGTGATCGTAGATCCGCTTCGCGCCCCGCGCGAAACGTTCGCGCAAATTCTGACGGCGTGGCGCGACGGGTACTGCGACTCGATCGGCGAGCTCACCGAGATCTCCGCGATCGAAGCGGCGGAGTACTTCAATGCGATGATCGAAAACGTCCGCCGCCCCGACGGATATGCCGTTTGGTTCGTGCCCGTGGTTTGCGCTCGCGTCGTCTAGTCGATGAAGCGCTATCTCGGCATCGCGCTGTGTGCGGTAGCGGCTGCATGCGAGGGCCGGCCCACCACGCTTCCGGCCGGCGCCCTCGGTCCCAGAGTAGGAGGCCATCCCACGCCGGTCGTGTACGTCGCCGAATCGTGCGTGCCGAACGCGGCATCGTGCGCGCCCGCCGACGGCCTCGTCCGCAGCCTTCGCGGCCGCACGATAACCGCCGGCGTCGTCCATCCCATCGCTCTTGCCGCCGGCGCAAACGGCGATCTCTTCGTTTCGAACGCCGTCGGTAGCGAGGGCGGCGACGTGACGGTCTACTCCGCAAACGGCAGATTGCTACGAACGCTTGACGGATTCCGAGGACGATCCTATGCGATGGCGGTCTCGCACTCCGGCGAACTCTACGTCACTAGCCACTACAAGTACCGCTGCTGCGATATCAAGGGATCGGTTGCGGTTTTTGCGCCGGGCGGCACGCGGCCCGTTCGCCATCTGACGGGCGTCGGAAGTTTTCCGGGAAAGCCGGCGTTCGACGCGTATGGGAACCTGTACGTTCCTAACTTCGACAATTTCCCGGGATACGTCGGCGTATATGCACCAAGCCAGACGGCGCCGTTTCGAACGATCTCCCAAGGTATGGGATTTCCGTTAGCACTCGCATTCGACGCTCGAGGGCGCCTCTACGTCCTCAATATCGTCTTTAGCGGCGGATACGACGTCGCGGTGTACGCACCCGGCGCCGATGCGCCGTCGCACACGATCGAGGCCGGGATCACGAACGCATCGGCAATCGCACTCGATCCGGACGGCAACCTTTACGTCGCCAACCGCGCCGAAAAGGGACGGCTCGCCAACGTGACCGCGTACTCACCGCAATCGTTCGCGCCGGCGAGAAGAATCTTTGCGGGAATAGCGGACCCGATCGCGTTGGCCTTCGACGCTGCGGGAACGCTGTACGTCGCGAACGCGCCGGTCCGAGGCACCAGTACCGTGACCGCTTATGCGCCGGGCTCGGTGAAACCGTTGCGCGTCTATCCGTTGGCCGAGCAAGCTGCCGCGCTGGCCGTTTCGCACGAATAAGCGGCTCGGCGTGTTCAAAGAATTCAAACCGGTCGCAGTCGCCGCCGTAGCGTTCGTCGTCGTATACGTCGCGCTCGATCTCAACAAGTTGTACGCCTTGCGTTACGGCGCCGATCTCGGAACGTTCGCGCAGACGATCGTGAACATGGCGCACGGCTCGTCGTGGAACTATGGCGAGTGGCGGCCGCATCTGGAAGTTCACGACTCTTGGCTGCTTTATGCGCTCGCACCGATAATGGCGTTGTTCCCCCGAACCGAAACGCTCGTCGCCGTTCAGGTTTTCGCGGTCGCGGCGGCGGCGATTCCGCTGGCGTTTTTCGGCCGCGAAATCGGGCTGTCACCGCGCGCCGCCAACGTCGTCGCGATCGCCTACCTGCTGACACCGTCGGCGCAAGGCTTCAGCTACGATAATTTTTCGGAGAACGTCTTCGTTCCGCTGATTGCGTTTAGCGGTGCGGTCGCCGTGCGCCGCCGCTCGCCGTTGGGAACGCTCGTTGCCGCGCAGCTGCTGATGGGACTCAAGGAGGACGAGATCTTCTTCGTCGCGTGGCTCGCGGCAGCGTGCGCGCTCTTCTGGGATCGCCGCATCGGCGTTGCGGCGCTCGTGCTCGCGGGCGCGAACGGAGGACTGTATTACGGTATCGAACGCGCCCTCGGAACCCAATCGAACGCGCCGCAGTACGCTTTGGGTATCGAAGACGTCGGCGGCAAGCTGACGCTGGCAGCGCTGCTGTTGCTACCGTTCGCGTTTTCGCCGCTTGCGATTGGCCGCTGGCTCTTGCTCGCGCTCCCGTTTCTGGTCGAAATCGTTTTCGCGCACCACAACCCGTACGAACCCAGCCGCATCGGTACGCACTATACGGCCCCGTTGCTGTCGTTCGTTGCGATCGCCGCGGCCTTCGGCGTACTGCGGTGGCCAAGAATCACGGCGTACGTGATCCCATGCGCGCTGGTCACGATGCTCTTCATCTTCAACGATACCGCACTGCGCCCCGGGCGCTGGCCCTTCGTCGTCGACTGGAACGCGTACGCGCGCGCGACCGAGGCGCGCAACACGAAGACACCGCTGCTGCTCCGACGCCGCGACGAAGGCATCTGGGCGGTCGCCGCGGTCAATCCGCTCGTCCGGCTCGATCCGCGTCCGGATCCACACTTCGTCGCCTGTCCCGGCTACAACACCAACGCCGCCGCGTTTTTCTCCAGCATCGGCATCGGGCCGCGTCGCGAATGGAAACTCTGCGGCGGCGTCCCCGTCAGCGAAAATGCTGCGCGATGAAATCGAGCCAGTAGTGATAGACGTCGACCGTGCGCACGGGGTCGCTGGGGAAATGCCCGTAGACCGGCCACACGCGCAGCGTCGCGTCCTTGTGATTGTCCCGCAGCGCGCGCCAGTAGATCGACGAGGTCGCAAACGGGTCGCGATTGTCGCCGACGTCGGAAAGAATTAACGTCGGCGTCGTCACGTCCTTTGCGTACCACACCGCCGACGCACGGCGCCACTCAGCGGCATTGCTACCGGTGAACGGCGAGCCGTGGAACAAGTCTACGTCGGCTAACGAGTCGTCGGCCGTTCCATAATCGGTAGTCCAATCGTTGACCGACGCACCGGAGACGGCGGCCTTCCAAATATGATATTTCGAGATCATCCACGCCGTCATGATGCCGCCGTACGACCAACCGGAGACGGCAATGCGCGAGTCGTCGACGATGCCGCGCGCACGTACGGAATCGACCGCTGCCATGATGTCTTTGCCCGGTCCCTCTTCGGGGTCGTAGAGCACCGCACGCTGATACGCTAAACCGAGATCGTCGCTGCCGCGGTAGTTCGGCCGCAACACGATCCACCCGCGCGCGGCCATCACTTGCGCCCAAAAATCGAAAATCAAACTCGACGACGAGGTCGGGCCGCCGTGAATGTAGACGCTCAACGGGTACTTGCGGCCCGGCGTAAACCCGGGAGGCAAATAGAGTACGCCGTCGGCCGTAATACCGGTCAAGGTCGGATAGGTGATGCGCTCCGCCGTCGCAAGATCGTATTGCGCCAGCCAGCGGTTAAACTCGGTCAGCTTCGCCAGCGTCCCGTCGGACAAACGCGCGAATAACTCGGGCGGCTGTTTGGTCGCAGTCCCGACGAACACCAGCGTTCCGTCGGCGGCGATCGCGTTGCGCAGCGACGACTCGACGGCCGCACCGGTCGTCGTGCCGGGCGTGCCCGGGGTCAAATCCACGGGCAAACGCTGCGGCTCGCCTCCGAGTGCGACGCGGTACAGCGCGTTCGTCGCACGATCGGGAACCGCAAAATAGACGCTCTTGGAGTCGCGTGCCCAGGCCGAATCGGAGATCGGGCGATCGACCGGCGCGGATACCGCGCTCCCCGGACCGCCGGCTGGAGTGGTGACGTAAAGCTGCGCGAGGTTGACTTGCGAATCGCCGTTGGAATACGTGTACGCGACGTGGGTTCCGTCGGGCGAAAAGAGCGGGTCGCTCTCCCACGCACCGTGCCCGGTGAGCGGCCGCACGACTTTCGATGCGACGTCGACCAGCGCGACGCGCGAATACGACTCGTCGTTGAGGATCGCATTGGGGCAGAGCACGAATGCGATCGTCTTTTCGTCGGGCGACCACGAGAGCGTCGACTCACCTTCGCCGGCGGCGACGCTTTCGGGACCGAACGTCAGTTGCGTGGCGGTCGCGTCGGCACCCAACGGCTGAACGAACAGATGAACCGGCTGAGGGCGCGAACGCGCCGTGATCGGTTCGGTCGTAAAGACGAAACTGTCGCGGAAGCGATCGGCGCCCTTGCGCTCCCGCTGCGCGTCCTCGGCGGCATACGCCACGGCGCGGCCGTCCGGACGCCACGCAAACTGTTCGACGCCTTCCTTCGCGTGAGTCACCGGGCGGGCGTCGCCGCCGTCCAACGGCATCACGAAGACTTGCGAGTGCGCATCGTCGCCATCGCCGTCATCGGCGATGAAGGCGAGGCGAGTCCCATCGGGCGAGAAGGCCGGATCGGAGAGTCCTTTTCGACCGTAGGTAAGCGCGCGCTGCGCGCGGCTCGCGAGGTCGACGATCCAAAGCTCGTCCTCGTACTTGTCCTCGTTCCAGTTGATGCGAGACACGACGACGACCGCCCGCTTCCCGTCCGGGGAGATCGCCGGACCCTCCAGCCGGACGGCGTGCTGGAAATCGTTTTCTCCTAGGAGGGCAGCACCCGCCGCGCAGGGCGCAAAGGCGAGCGTTAACGCTAAAATGACACGGACGATCATAGCTGATGGGCATTCTGGCGCACGCCGGTTTTTCTTGCCCGGGTCGACGTCTCTGCCGATATGGAGTATTTCTGCTCGATACTCTATACTGAGAACATGCCCCCCACGGTTACGGCCGATCCCGACCTGCGTCGCCTGTCGCCGGCGGCGATTCGTGCGTTCGAGCGAATCGCGGACGCCTGGGTGCTCTCCACCGAGGAGCGCCGGCGCCTCCTGGGCGATCTTCCGGCTTCCACCTACTTCAAATACCGGCGCGATCCCGAAGCGGCGCGGCTATCGCGTGACGCGCTCGAGCGGATCTCTCACGTGCTCGGCATCTTCAAGTCGATCAACGTGCTCTTGCCCCGCAAAGAATCGGCCGACGCCTGGATCCGCCGGCCCAATACGGCTGCGCTGTTTAAGGGGCGCACGGCTTTGGACTACTTGCTCACGGGAGGGTTCGCCGCGCTCGTCGACGTGCGGCGCTATCTCGACGCTAGCCGCGGATGATCGCCTTCCGGCTGATCGCGTCGATTTATCCGACGGTCAGCGTTTACGATCGTATCGTCGACACGAAGCATTTCACGCAACTATTGGAAATCGAAGCGCTCACCAATCCTCGAATTCGTGAGGAAGCCGGCGATTTTCGCAAAGTGCGGCCCGAAGACGCGGTGAGCGGCCCGGGGACTACGCCTATCATGGCATCGTTTGCGTACACCGGCGACAGCCGCTTTTCCGACGGCAGCTACGGCGTGTACTACGCGGCGCGCGACGAGGCGACGGCACTGGCCGAAACGATCTACCACCGCACCACGTTTCTGCGCGCGACGGCAGAGCCCAGCATCGATGTGGACGAGCGCATGTATCGATCGCAGATTGCCGGAACGTTTGACGATATACGCGATCGTTCGCCGCGCTCGAAACTCTACGATCCCGACGATTACTCGAGCTCGCAGCGTTACGCCGCCCGGCTCTACGCCGCCAACCGTCTCGACGGCATTCTCTACCGCAGCGTCCGCAGGCCCGAAGGCGAATGCGTAGCCGCGTTCCGGCCGCGCTGCGTCACGAAGTGCAAGATGCACAAGTACCTGCGCCTGCGCTGGGACGGCACCTCGATCGTCAGCGTCGCGGTACTGACGAATTTGTCACCCGCAGCACCGTCGCGATGACGTAAGCGTCCTCTTCGGGAGCGATCGTCCGCAAATCGAGCATCACGCGGCCCTTCTCGATGCGGGCCACGACGGCGGGATTCTCACGGCGCAAGGCCGCGGCGACCCCATCCGCCTCCGAGACCTCCAGCGCTACCGCCAGCGAGGCGATCTGTGCTTGCGGCAGCGAACCGCCGCCGACGTACGCCATCGATTCCACGAGCGATGCGGCGGCGATCGCGTCGACGTATGCGGCACCGCGCGCGCGCAGATCGTCGAGCGTCGCCGCAAGCATACGAAAGATCGGAATGCGGTCGCGCGACGTGCGCTCGAGATACAAGTGCAGCGTTGCCGCGAGGGCGGCGATCGTCGTTTTGTCGACGCGCAGCGCGCGCAGTAACGGGTTGGAGCGAAGCGGCGCAACGAAATGCGCTTTGCCGGCGATAATTCCCGCTTGCGGTCCGCCGAGCAGCTTATCGCCCGAGAACGTCACCAGATCCATGCCGTCGGCGATGGCTTCCTGCACCGTGCGCTCGTGCGGCAAGCCGTACTCTGCGAGATCGACGAGCGCGCCGCTCCCGAGGTCCTCGACGACCGGAACGCCGGCGCTGCGGCCTAGGCGAACTAACTCTTCCGGTGCGACGTCGCTGGTAAAACCTTCGATACGATAGTTGGAGGGATGCGTGCGCAGCAGCAGCGCGGTGCGCGGCGATAGGGCGCGTTCGTAGTCGGCGGTATAGACGCGATTGGTGGATCCGACTTCAATGAGGATCGACCCGCTGCGTGCGATCACGTCGGGAATGCGAAATCCGCCGCCGATCTCCACGAGCTGATTGCGTGCGACGATGGTTTCGCGGCCGCGCGCGTAGGTATCGAGAATCAAGAGCACGGCCGCGGCGCAGTTGTTGACGACGATGGCGTCCTGCGCGCCGGTCGCATCGCGAAGCGCTTCCGTGACGCGCGAGTAGCGCGAGCCGCGTTCGCCGGCACTCAAGTCGAACTCGAGATTCGAGTACCCTCGGGCGATGCGGTCGATCGCGGTCAGCGCTTCAACCGCGAGCGGGGAGCGCCCGAGGTTGGTGTGCACGACGATACCCGTCGCGTTGATTGCCGGGACGAGCTCCCGCAAGCGCGCGTCGTTGAGCTGCGCGACGACGTCGGCTACGACGGATTCGTACGATCGCTCGCTGCCCGAAGCGCGCGCGCGATCGAGCACCTGCTCGATCGCGCGTTTGACGGTTTCTCTTCCGAAAGCGACGCCGTATTCGGCGACCGCGGGTTCCTCCAGCAGCCGATGCACCGCCGGGAGGCCGCGCATTAGGCCACGTGTTTGCCGAGCATCGTCGTGATGACGTTCTCGGGAACGTAGCCGACGATGCGATCGACCGGCTGCCCGCCTTTGAACAGAATCAAACACGGAATTCCCGAGACTTGATACTGTCCGGCAAGACTCGGATTGTCGTCGGTGTTTAATTTGACGAACTTCGCTTTTCCGCTGTTGGCGTTGGCAACTTTCTCCACCACCGGTCCGAGCATCTTACAAGGGCCGCACCAAGGCGCCCAAAAATCCACCAGCACCGGCTGGCTGCTCTGTAAGACTTCGCTTTCGAAGTTGGTCATCGTGACGTCTGATAATGCGCTCATGAAATGGGTTTCTTTCCTCCCGTTGCGTGAACATTTCCGCCGCCCGAAGGGTTGCGTCTTCACGTGCCTGGTCGCCTGCGGCGAGGCTAGATGTCGCCGGCGGGAACCAGTCTCACCGAAACCGGCGCAGACGCTGCTTTGAGCGATCCGTCCGGTATCCCGGCCGTCCCGGCGAGGGCCCCCGCCACCGTTGCGCTCCAATAGACGCTCAGCGTTTTGCTGCCGGCGTTAGCGACGTATAACGTACCCTGTCCGAATACGGAGCTCAGTGCGGCATCGAAGACGACCCCCTCGGGCGTCGTTGCAGCGGTCAAGTCCGTTCCGGGCACGCCGATCGTGCTCGCCGAAACCGGTCCCGGATACACGGTGACTCCGCCGCCGCTGCCGGCGATGAAGAGATCGCCGGCCGCATCCTCGGCAATGGCGTCGGGCGTGGCGGCGGCGGGTGTCAGCGTTCCCGTCGACGCGACACCCAACGTGCCTCCGATCGCAGACGTAAGTTGAGCGGCGCTAAATGCCGCCACGCTCGCTCCCGCAACGACGAAGAGGTTTCCGGAAGGATCGACGATGAGCGACGATGGCACGAGCACGCTATAGGGCGACGACGACAGATAGCCCTTTCGCGTCCAGCCGGTCCCCGATCCGGTGAAAACGTCGACGTGGCCGGACGCCTCCGCCACCCAGAGATTGCCGGCGGCGTCGAAAGCCATCGACGTCGGGTGCGTTCCGCCGGGACTCAGCGCGAGCGTCGCCGCGGGCGCACCTTGCGCTGCCGTGAGGCAGCCGCTCGTCTGAGCGCTGCTATATATCCCGACGGTATTCGAGCCTTCCTCGGCGACGAATAAGTCGCCGCTGGAATCGAAAAGCAATCCGGTCGGCGTAATCGTGCCGGACGTCGCAATCGTCATCGATTGCGTTTTCGTTTTGCTCGTTCCGCCTACAGCGGCGGTGACGTTTGCCGCCGTATAACAGTTGACCGTCCGCGTGCCGCTATTGGCGATGAAGAGATTCGGCGGCGATGCGTTGTCGAACGCGACACCGAGGTCGGCATTACCGCCGGTCAAATTTGCGGTTGCGGCAACCGCCGTATTTCCCGCTAGCGCTTTCGCTACGACCGCGGGCGCGTAGATGCTCTCGGCGTTCCCGTCGCTTACTACCACGGCGCCCGGTAACGCGGTCGTGACTTTTGGCGCCGTTTGGCAGCCCGGCGTGCACGCCGCGACACCGGCGGGCATGACGGCGGTCAGTGTCACCGTCGCGTTCTCGGAAAGCGTCGCGGCCTTCGGTTTCAGATCGAAGCCCGCGTTCGTAATGGCGGAGGCCGTGAAGTTTGCGGGGTTAATCGCAAGCGTGTACGACGGCGTGCCGGGACCGACGATCACGTTGCCGTCGGCGTCCTTCATCGTTACGGTAAACGGAAACGGCGTCGCGGCACCGAGCACCGTCAGTCCGCCGGCACCGCTGACGCTGTAGGTGTTTCCATCGGTACTGGCAGCGGGCGAGATGACGATCGAAGCCGGGACGCCCGTCAGCGTCGTGCTCATCGTCTGATTACCGGGCGCCACTTCCTTAGTGACGACGTTTTCCGACAAGCGCCGGCTCGACGAGTCGAATGCGGTAATGGTGAACTTGTCGTCGGCAGCCGGAACGGTCCACTGCGTCGAGCAGATGTAGCCCGATCCGGAAACCGGCGAACAGTTGGAGCTCAACGTTAGCGTAACGTTGAGCGTGAAACCTGCCGGCGGCGCAACGCCGTTGACGGTCGTCAGGTTGAAGGTGACTGAGTTGGTCGACGGCGAGACGTATCGCGCGTGGCGATGATGCCGCTTGTGCTTGGGGAATCGAACCGCTACGGTCAAACGCGCTCGGGTATATTTCGAGCCTGCGGCGAGCCCCGAATCCGCACCTCCGCCGAAGGCACCCGAGGAAGGCACCACACTGCCGCCGCTGCAGCCGGCAAGGACCGCGAGCCCAAACGCAATCGCCGCTACGGCGCTACGTATGTTTCGCATTGATGATCCACGTAAGTCCGCCTTCGGCAAGGCCGACGTAGTACGTTGCCGTAGCAGCGGGTGAGTTGCTGTCGGTCGCGGTGCACGTTACGGAGCTGCTCGGCCCGAAGGTCGTGCCGCCGACGCCGCCGTCAAAGTTGAGGTAAGCCCCGTTGTTCCCATAAACGGTGCCGGCGCTTCCGCTAAACGTCGTTCCCGTGCCGCTGCCGTCCTGTCCGGTGACCGGAGAGGTGATCTGCGGGTACGTCGCCCCGGTCACACCGTTGGCATAGTTGGTTGCCGGAACCGGCGACGGCAACGGCAGCGAAGGCACGGAGTTGAGATACGTCACGTGCGGGTTGTTACACGCAATCGTTATCGTATCGAGGGCGCCGGCCGCCGTTAAATAGATCGGCACGTTGGGGCTGGAGGCGCCGCTGCCGCCGCCCGACGCGGGAATAATCGTTTCGTTATCTGCGTCGAGTGCGACCAGCGTCAACGTGTCGCCGAGGGCGACGCCGGCATCGTCCAGGAGCGGATCGTAGCAGCTCGTCGCGCACGAGTACTGCTGCGTCTGTTGCGAATAGACCGGTCTAGCCGCGCCGTTGGCAAATCCGTCTCCACTTTGCCATTTGAGCGCCGCCACGATCGGGTTCAAACTGAAGGTTCCGTTCGCGACACCGCCCACGGGAACCGCAAACTGAGCCCAGGCTTCCGAGAGTCCTTTTCCGCCGCTGCAACCCGTCGTCGTACCGCTGCAGGCAACGATCTGATACGTATCGGTCGCTGCCGGGGCGGCTACGGTAATACTGCACGCGTAGCCGCCGTCGGGTGATTGCGTCGCGCAATGCGGGCTCGTCTGCGGTAACAAGACAACGTTGTATGGATTGGAAGGGCTGGTGGCGACGCCTTGGACCGCAATGAGATTGAAATCGATTTCGGTCGTATCTGCCGGTAAGAACGCCGGCTTGACGCGTTTTTTCAGGAGCGCGCGAGCGATCCACTGCGAGGCTCTCTTTGACGGCACGCGAACGACCGCGTGGAGATATCCGAGCCCGTGCGCGGGGCGAACGCCGTACGTCGCCGGGGCAGTTCCAGCGCTGCTGCACGCGGCAAGCAGCGCCGACGTCATCGCGAGCGAGAGCGCGGCTGCGATGCGAGGTCTCACCGGCGCGCTCCGTTCGAACCCCAACCGATCGAGCCGAGCTCCAAGCCGAGGTAGTACGTTGCGGAATTCCCCTGCAAATCCGTAGCCGTGCAGCCGGCTGCAGGACCTAACCCGTAACCGCTGCCGGTGCCGTCAAAGTTGATGGCAACGCCGTTATTACCATAAATTTTGCCGGAAATCGCGTTGCCGCCGAAGTCGGTCCCCCCGCCGCTCGTTCCGTCGGAGGTCGTCACCGGAGAGTTGAAGCTGGGCGGACTGCCGTTTCCAGGCCCGCTCCACGAACCGCCGGCACCCGTATTACTGAATCCGTTGGCAAAATCTATGGCCTTGAGCGCAGCCGCCGGGATAGGCGACAAATTGTAGCCGTACGTGTTTAGGAACTCGACCGCCCCGTCGCTGCAGGTAACGGTTACGGTGTCGGCGCTGCCGTTCTGCTGCAAGTAAATTGGAATGTAGGGCGCACCGCTAACGGGCGTGTTACCCGCGGCGGGTACGATGACGTTGCCGTCGCTGTCGAGCAGCTGGAGGGCGGCAAGATCGGCCGTGACGCCGCCAAAGGTGTTGAGGAGCGGATCGTAGCAGCCGCCCGGCGCCGTGCAGACGTACTTGCCGTGCACGACGGTCGGCGTCCCAGCGCCATTCGTATAGCCCTCGCCGCTCGTCCACATCAGGCCGTTGGTCGCGGCCACAACCGGATCGAGCGTAAACGAGGTCGGCGACGCAGCCGTCGCCGTGACGTCTATGACCACGCTGGATTCCGACAGCGTTTTCGACGCGCTATCGGTCGTCTGAATCGCCCACTCGTCTGCACCGACCGGTGCCGGGACGAGCGTCTGACACACATACCCGGTCGGACCGACGAGCGGCTCCGGCGTGCACGTCGACGTTAAGAAAGAGAAGTCGAATCCGCTCGGCGGCGCCTCGCCGTTGACGCCGGTCAGCACGAAGCTCACCGTCGCGGCGCTCGAAGGAAGATAGTGCGCGCGTCTTTTCGTGTGCTTCGACGGCACGTGCAATCGGATGTGCATGAGCGCGACCTTACCGTTCCACCGTCTGTGCACGGTCGACGGTACGCTCGCGGCCGGCGCACCCGTGCCGCCACCCGAACACGCTGCCAATACAGCACTCGCGAGCGCAAGTGCTGCGTAGCACTCTGCCCGTTGGCGGCGGCGCCGAAGCGCCGTCGCCAACGAGAACATAACGATCGAAACGATTTCGGCCTACCGCGTCCGCCCAGCGGGGTGACGCCGATGCGCCAAGTTGACGCCCCACGTGAGCGAGCCTTGAGCCAGCCCCGCGTAATACGTGGCGCTGGAGATCGTGCCGTCTATCCCATTACCGAGCGTGGCGGCACAGCTTTGCGTAGAACCTAGGGTGTAGGTTATACCGTCGTTGTTTCCGCCGCCGTCGTAGTTGATGTACTGGCCGTTGTTGCCGTAGATCGTTTCCGTGTTTCCGTTGAAGTCGGTTCCGCCATTGAGCGTGCCGTCAAAACCGTTTGCCGGCGACGTAAACAGCGGATAGTAGCTGATGCCGGGACCGACGAACTGCATGGTGCCGCCCGAACCGCCGATGGATCCGTTGGCGAGATCCGGCTGAGGATACTCCGACAGATATTGCGCCTGCAGGGTCGCAGCAGTCAGCGGCGGGGAGCCGTCCGGCGGACTCGACTGCAGCCATTGGAGATCGGCATCGCTGCACGACACACCGACTTGCAACGCGTTGCCGCTGCCGTCCACGTAGACCGGGACGTTCGGCGAGCCGCTGATGGAACCGGCGGCAGCGGCTACGATAATGTCGCCATCCGGATCGAGCACGTTCAGGATGGCGGTGTCGTAGAGGGCGACGCCTTCGCTGTTGAGGATCGGGTCGTAACACCCGGAGCTCGCGCACGAGTACGTGTTGGTCCCCGTATTGAGCGTCGGCGTATCGCTTCCGTTGTCGAATCCGCTCACGGTGCACGACCACGTACCGCCCGATTCCGTGTAACCGCCTCCGCCGTTGCACGTTCCGGCGAACCACTTGAGGCTGCTCGCCACGGGATTGAGGGTAAAGTTGCCCGCCGTTACGTTGGGGGCCGGCAAGACGCTCAGCGTGACTGCGGACTCCGATAACGTCGTCGGAGTTCCGTCGGATGCAACGATGGTGTACGTATCCAACGCCGCAGGCGCCGGCACGGTAACGTTACAGGCGTAGCCTTCGCCGAACGCATTGCAAACGGACGTATCGCTTGTCGAAATCGTGACGCCGAATGGGTTGGAGGCCGGCGGCGACACGGACTGGCCGTTGACGCTAATCAGCGAAAACGACACCGACGTGACCGATAGGGGCAGGAAATTCGGCCGCTTTCCGTTTTTTGCGGCCGCGCGCGCGATTGCGTGATTGATACGCTTGCGCTCCTTGCTCGACGGGAACTTGACGTGGATATGCAAGTGGCCGGTCTTACCGGTCCACGCGAACCTATGCGCCGGATTGGCCGGCGGCGTTAGCGACGATGTGTTGGCGCCGCCCGAACACGCCGCCAGCATGGTGGCGACGAGTATCGAGCCCAGCGTCCGAGTGTACCGTTTCATGATCGTTATGCTCCTCTAGGCAGCGCTCTCAATGGGGGCATCACCAGCGGCGCACGTTGATCGTGACGCCGTTGACGATGGCGATTTTGACCTTGACCGTTTTTCCGAGGATGCCGGTGAACGTAGCCGTGCAGTTGCCAAGCTTGGATTGGCCGGCTACCGTGTAGGTGTTTGAGTTGACTTGCACGACCGTCGCTACATCGGACGTGCAGTTGTCGCTTTCCGTGAAGTTTCCGGTGTAGTTCGGTTGTGAAAGGACGACGTTTAGCGTGTCGGGCGTGCACGCGTTACTACCCGAGCTGGGACAGATCGCGACCGACGCGGGATTGGCGCTCACGTTGCCGACGACGGTAATGGTTACCGTCGCGAACTTGCCGGCGCCGCCGACGAACGTAGCGATGCAGGTGCCGGGCACCGATCCGCCGGCGACTTTGTAGGTCGTGGAGTTGACGGACGTTACGGTTGCGACGTTGGACGAGCATCCGTCACTCTCGCCGAAACCGCCGCTGTAGTTACTCTGCGACAGCACGACGGTTTGCGCGTGGGTGCCGCACGACGCGGGACCGCTGCTAGGACAAATCGTGACCGATCCAGGTGCGGCGTTGACGGTGCCGGGTCCGGGTGTCGGTGTGGGCGTCGGCGTCGGCGAAGCCGACGGCGAAGGTGACGGAGAAACGCTCGGCGAGGGCGACGGTTTCGGCGTGGTTACCGCGATCGAGAGCGACGCTTTATGCTTATCCGTGTCGCTGAAGACGACGGAGCATTTGCCGCTGCGATCGGGCGTAACCTTTACCTTGTACGACGGACCTTTGCCGAATGGCGGTCTCAGCGTGGCGATGTGCTTACAATCGCTCAGATCTTCCGAAATTTTTCCTTTATAACCGGGGTCGCTAACGTCGACGTCTTGGGCGAACCTGTCACCGACGTTATCGAAGTCGAGACGATCGGGTTTGACTTTGAGCTTCGACGTTCCGGCCACGCCCGGCGACGTGCGCCCGGCAGCGGTGTCTCCGCCGTTTTGTAGTGGAAGCAATGACCGGTGGCCGTCGCAAGCGACTAAGCCTGCTAGCAGAGCTGCAGTGGCGAGGCCGATGCACCGGCGGGCGAGTGCAGACAAAACCGAACCCTCGAATCCCTACCGGCGCCTATGCGCGCGCTTGGCGTTGGTACCCCAACCGATGGTCCCTTGCGCGAGTCCGATGTAATACGACGTTCCCGCAATGTTCGAGCCGATGTACGCGTTGCAGTAATCGAGCGAGGCCAGATTGTACGGGCCGCCGCCGTTGCCGCCGCCGTCGTAGTTTAGGTACCGGCCGTCGTTACCCCAGACTTGGTATTGTGCGCCGTTGAAGTCGGTTCCGACGTCGCTGGTGGAACCATAGTCCTCACCCGTGACCGGCGATGTAAATCCCGCGTACGTCGTAGAGTCGACGAGCCCCGGCCCGAGGTATTGTACGATTCCCGCGGCGCTGTGCGCTCCGTTCGCAAGATCCGCAGTCGGCTCGGAAGCAGCCTTCAAGGTGGAATAGCTCAAAGGCGGCGCACCGTCCGGCGGCGATGCCTGCAGCCAAGCGACGTCCGGATCTTGGCAGATGACGTGCAGGCCGATGCCGCCGCCCGGCGACGGATCGGTACCGGTTTGAAGGTAAATCGGAACGTTCGGAGACCCGCTGATGGTCGTGCCGTTAGCGCCGGGCGTGATGATGTTGTTGTCGTTATCGAGGACGTTTAGCGTCACCGAGTCTGCAACGGCGGTACCCTCGTCGTTGAGCAGCGGGTCGTAGCATCCGCCGTCGGCCGGGGTGGGGCACGTGTATGCCGAGCCGTTCCAAACCGGCGTTCCCGTACCGTTATCGAATCCGCCGCCGGTACACTTCCAGGCTCCCGAAACGTACGTGTAGCCGCCGCACGTCCCCGCGAAAAATCTCAGGCTGGCGGCGACCGGGTTCAGCGTAAAATAGCCGGTCGTGGTCGTGTCGGGGAGGACGTTGACCGACACCATCGACTCCGAAAGAACCCAGCCGCTCGTCGTATCCTTCGCGACGATCGTCCAGGTGTCGTCGGCGGCGGGAGCCGGCTCGTCGGCCGAACAGAGAAATCCGCTGCCGTCGGGGTTGCTGTTGCAGCTCGGGTTCCCGCTGGTAACGCTGGTAGCGATCGTGAAATCGAAGGACGTCGGCGTTCCGGGGCTGCCCGTCGGCACGCCTTCGACGTCGACGAGCGAAAACGTGACGTGCGTCACGGTTGCCGGCAGGTAGTGAGCCTTCTTGCCGTTGCGCAACGCGGAAGCGTGCCTGGGCACCGCAAACCGCATTCGGACGTGACCCATCTTCCCGTTCCAGGCGAACTTATGTGCGGGCGAGGTGGAGGGAGTCAGGCTGCCGGTGCTTGTGCCGCCCGAACAGGCGGAAACTATGGCCGACGCCAGCAGCGCGGCGAGCGCGCGCGGATACCCCTTCATGAGCCTTCTCCCTCGTTGACGGCGCGTCGTTGGCGACTGGCCTTTCCTAAAAGAGCTCACGCGTCAAGGCCAGCGCACCGGCGGTCGAAATGCCCAGGAGCCGAAGAGCTCCCAAAAACGAGAAATTCTCGCCTCACAAAGCAAGCCGAATCCCGGTCGTCGGTCGTTATCCAAGCAAGGAGAGACCCCCTTCCAAGGAGGAGCGAATTTCAATCGCCAGCTTACTCGTTAAAACCAGCCGCTTCGCGCTCGGGGTAGCCCGCACTCGCTTTGTTTTTGGGTTAATCGCTCGTGCGGGCTACCCGCTCGCTGTCTGCATTGCGCTTGCTATGTTAGCGGCGTGCAGCTCGTTGGATGGCAACCAATCGATGCCTCCGGATGCTGCACCGAGGTTTCGCCCTGCGGTAACCTCGAGCGCCGTACGAATCGCGTCGCTGCGCGTGTCGGTCGGAACCCCTCTGCTGCCGTTAGGCCAGGTCACGAGCTTCCAGGTCATCGCGAAAGACGCCGCCGGACGCGTCATAACAGGAACCTACGATCGCCCGATCGTCCTGCGCGCGAAAGGCTTGCAGCTTTCCGCGATGCGGGTCGCCACTTCGGACCAAGCATCCGCTCTCAACGCGTCGTGGATTCCGTCGCACGTCGAAAGCAGTGGGACGATCGCGGCGAACGCGGACGGTCACACTGCGAACGCGCGAGTCACAGCCGGCACGGGCTTCGTGTACTACGACGCCGGAAACGATCCGAAAACCGACGTCACCGGCTTTCAAATAGTCGCCTCGGCCGGCGGTCGTCTCTTCTACGGTACGCTGGGGCCACAGGTTTGCAGCGGCGTCATTTGCTCGTCGGCGCAAGGCGCTATCGGCGAGCTCGATCCGCGCACGGGGAAGGCGCGTCAGATCGCATTACCGTCCGAAGTGCTCGGCTTGCTCCCGACGTCGGACGGCGCGTTGTGGATTGCGGGCGGCGCGGGACATTTACTCTACCGCATGTCGCCGGGCCCGCTCGCCACGCCGGCGGCGATCGTGGTCCCGCCTCCCGCGCACGCGATGTCCTGGGGACCGCGTTTGCTGGCACAAGATGCCGGAGGCAACGTGTGGTTCGGCGATGCGGACGGGCACCGGTTGCTGTCGATTCCGCTCGCCGGACCATATCAGGAATCTTCCATCAGCGTTTTTGCGCCGCCGAACGGTCCGAGCGGGACGCCCCAGGCACCTCCTTACGTGAATGGACTCGCGTACGGCACCGACGGCAACCTGTATTTCGCCGATTACGACAACGGCGTGCTCGATCGCGTGAGTCCGTCGAACGGAAAGACGACGCACCAACTGCTGCTGCCGCAGCAAGTCGCGCTCGGCACGAAGATGTCGGCACAACCGCGCTTCCTCGTCTCGACCCCAAGCGGCTTGATGCTCTCGCTCTTCGGCAGCTCGACCAAGACCTCGGGCGCAGGCGCGATCGACGGCTACGCCTACCGCAGCGCGCTGTCGTTGGTGAAGCTTCCCAGCGTTCCGGCCGGCTCTATCCCGGACTCGCTTTCCGCTAAGGGGTCGCTCGTATATTACGCGGACGTCTTCACGCACGCACTCGGCGTCCTCGACGTGACGAGTCGAAAATCGCGACTCATTCCGACGCAGCCCTTTCTCGCCGTCGACCAACGCGTGTCACCCAACGGCGTAGCCGCCATGGCCGACGGCAGCGCCTGGTTCACGTGCGAAAATAACGCCACGCCATTGCAGCCGCTGTGCATCGGGCACACCGTTTACCTTTCGGACTGGAGCCTTTTCCCGGGACCGGCGTTCAACCTCGGCCTCGGTCGCACGCAATCGCAAGTCGTCGGCATCATGGAGAGCCCGTCGCAAGACAGCGGGCCGTTTGCCGCGCGCTCGAGCACGCCGAAGATCTGTTCCGTTTCGACCGTCGCAGACCACAACTTCGTGGTTACGGGGAAAACCGGCGGCCGCTGCACGGTGACCGTTACCGACGCAAAGCGTGCAAAGCGCAAGCTGGACGTGCTCGTCGTAGCGCCCTGAGCGGCACTACAATTCCTGCTGTTGCGGTTCCCCGGTAATGTCCGTAATCTGTTTGGCTTGTTTGCCGAGGTTCGTGATTGCGATGACTTCGTCACCTTCGCCCAGCCGCTGCAGGCGCACGCCTTTGGCATCGCGACCGGTCTTGCGGATCTCGCTCACCTTTATACGGATGACTTGATTGCCCGAGGTGATCATGAGCAGCTGATCGTCGGGTGCGACGAGGATTTGATCGACGACGCTGCCGATGTCGTCGCGCTGACGCGCAAACGCCTTGACGCCCTTGCCGCCCCGCGATGTGTGGCGGTAATCTTCGATCGGCGTCCGCTTGCCGAACGCCAGCGACGTCACGAGCAGCACTTCGCGCCGCTGATCGTCGATGACGTCCATCGCGACGACGGTATCGCCGCTTTCCAGCGTCATCGCTTTGACGCCGCGCGCCGGGCGCCCCATCGGGCGCACGTCCTTCTCGTTGAAGTGCACGGCCATACCGTTGGTCGACGCCAAGATGATGTCGTGCGACCCGTCGGAGAGATCGACCCCGAGCAGCTCGTCGCCTTCGTCGAGATTGATCGCGATGAGCCCATTGCGCCGCACGTTCGAAAACTCTTCGAGCTTCGATTTCTTGATGACGCCGCGCTTGGTCACCATGACCAAATACTTCTCGCCTTCGAATTTGTCGATCGGGAAGACGGCGGTCACCTCTTCGCCGGGCGGAAGCGTCAGCAGGTTGACGAGAGCGGTTCCGCGCGCCTGGCGCGTCGTGTCGGGGATTTCGTAGCCGCGTAAGCGATAGACGCGCCCCTTGTTGGTGAAGAAGAGCACGTGATCGTGCGTCTTGGTCACGAAGAAGTTGCGCACGACGTCTTCGCGCTTGAGGTTGGAGATGCCGGTGACGCCGCGACCGCCGCGATTCTGCGTGCGGAACGTGTCCAGCGAGACGCGCTTAATATAACCGCCGACGGTGTACGTCACGACGACGTCGATGTTCGGGACGAGCTGCTCCATCGAGATCTCGTCCTCGGCCGCTTCGATGGCCGTACGGCGCTCGTCGCCGAAGCGCTTCTTGACGTCGAGGGTTTCGGTCTTGACGATGCCCGCGATTCGGCGCGGGCTCTTGAGAATATCTTGCAGCTCGGCGATCGTTTTGATCAGCTCGGCGTACTCTTCTTCGATTTTCTGCCGCTCGAGACCGACCAGCGTCCGCAGACGCATATCGACGATTGCCTGCGACTGAACGTCGCTCAGTCCGAACCGCTTGGACAGCCGTTCCTTGGCTTCGTCGGTCGTCTGGCTGCCGCGCACGATTTCGATGACTTCGTCGATGTTGTCGAGGGCGATGCGATAGCCCTCGAGCAGGTGCGCGCGCTCTTCGGCCTTGCGCAAATCGAAACGCGTGCGCCGCGTGACGACTTCCTTGCGATGGGCGATGAAATGCTGCAGCAGCTGCTTGAGATTGAGCACCTGCGGCTCGAGCGCAACCGAGCCGTCCGAACGCGTCTGTCCTACGGGCACCAGTGCGAGCATGTTGAAGCCGAAGCTGGCTTGCAGCGGCGTATGTTTGAAGAGCTGATTGAGCACGACTTTCGGCGTGGCGTTTTTCTGCAGCTCGACGACGACGCGCATGCCTTTGCGATTGGAGAGGTCGTCCAGACGAGCGATGCCGGTGATGCGCTTTTCCCCGTGCGCCTCGGCGATCGCCTCGACGATGCGGTTCTTATACACCTGGTACGGAATCTCGGTGATGATAATCTTGTGCTTGCCTTTTTCTTCGACGATTTCGGCTTTGCCGCGAATCGAGATCGAGCCGCGTCCGGTTTTATACGCCTCGCGAATCGCTTCTTGACCGTGAATCGTTCCGCCGGTCGGAAAATCGGGGCCCTTGACGATGTCGCATAACGCGTCGTCGCCGAGTTCCGGATCGTCGATGAGCGCGGCGATTGCGTCGGCGATCTCGCTGAGATTATGCGGCGGAATGTTCGTGGCCATGCCGACGGCGATGCCGGACGAACCGTTGACGAGCAGTTGCGGCAGCTTGCCGGGCAGCACCGTCGGTTCCGTAGTTTGATTGTCGAAATTGGCAACGAACGCGACGGTTTCTTTGTCGATGTCGGCCAGCACGTCGAGTGCCACGCGCGCGAGGCGCGCTTCGGTATACCGCATCGCGGCGGGCGGATCGGGATCGATGGAACCGAAGTTGCCGTGCCCGTCGACGAGCGGGTAGCGCAGCGTAAAATCTTGGGCTATGCGCACCAGCGCGTCGTAGACCGACGCGTCGCCGTGCGGATGGTAGAGCTTGAGCACCTCGCCGGTGACGCCGACGCTCTTGCGGTGCTGCTTGCCCGGGTCCATCCCCATCTCGCGCATCGCGTAGAGAATGCGGCGCTGCACCGGTTTAAGGCCGTCGCGGACATCCGGGAGCGCGCGCGAGGCAATAACGGACATCGCATACGAGAGGTAGCTCTCTCGCATTTCATCTTCGACGTTTACTTGGGATACGAAATCGTTATTCACGGGTTAAAAAACGAAACACTCCCCTAGGGCGCGCCAAACCAACGCGTGTGGCGTCGCATCGTTCTAGCGGGACCTCGTCAGAAATACAGTTGGCTTGATGCGCCAACCAATAGAAAATCAAAGTTTATAGGTTTTCTTCCGGTAACGGAATCCCCTCGGAGTCGGCCTCCAGCTCGTACTCATCCCCGATTCCTTCGAACGAAACGGCCGGCCCGGCCGGTCGCACGTCGCCAAAGAACATCGGCGAGGGCTCGGTCTGAGGGACGGTGCCCACCGGGAGCGCGTCGGCGCCTCGATCTACCCGCGAGCGCGCTTCCTCGGCCGCACCGCGCAGTGCCTCGAGGCGCTCGTTCAGGGCGGCGTCGACCTCGGCGCCGAAATCGCCATTCATGCCCGACGCATTCGCCGTTCCGCTGCGGCGGACTTTTTCGACGGAGGCCGGTTTGCGCGCGTTTGCGGCCGAGTTTGCCCGAAGGCTGCAAGCGGGCGACGTCGTTGCCCTCTCCGGCCCGCTCGGCGCGGGCAAGACGACGTTCGTCCGCGCAATCGTCAACGAACTGCACGGTTCCGACCAAACGTCCAGTCCGACGTTTACGTTTTGGCACCGGTATCCCGGCGATCCGCCCGTCGATCACCTCGATCTATTTCGCATCGAGAATCCGAAGGAAACGGCCGAACTCGGCCTAGACGATGCGTTCGACGGAAGCTCGATCGTGCTGATCGAGTGGTGGGACCGCGCGCCGGACGTCGTTCCGCCGCGCCGCTACGAAGTGCACGTCGAAGGCGCCGGCGACGCGCCGCGCACCGTCGACGTCCGCGGCGCATGATCGTTCTCGGCATCGACGGCGCGCTCGGCGAGTTTTCGGCCGCAGTCGCGCGCGACGGTGCGATTGCGGCACAGGCATCCGTACGCGGAAACGTCGCGCTGGAATCCGGCCTCGCGGTCCTCGCGAACGTCATGGCGGCGGCCGGCATTTCGGCGCGCGACCTCGATCGCGTAGCGGTCGGCGCGGGGCCCGGCGGATTCACGGGTTTGCGTATCGCGCTTTCCTACGCAAAATCGCTCGCTCAAGCGTGGCAGCGTCCGCTCGTCGCCGTCGACTCGTTCGACCTGCTGGAATACGGCGCGTCGTTCCGTCGCGCGCTCACGGTCGTCGTCGGCCGCAGGGGCGTCATCTCGGCGCGCTATCGCGATTCCTCGCAGACGCTGCGAAGCTCGGGATGGGTCGCCCAAGCCTTGGACGAGCTCAATGGCGCCCTTCGACGGCCCGGGGAGCTGCCGGTTATCGGGGCGCCGGAGGACGTGCTCGCGGCGCTCGCCGAACGCGCAATAGTGGTGCGCCCCCATTTGCCGCTCGTGATTCCGGCCGCGTCGGCCGCCGCGCTCCTGGGCGCGTCGCGCGACCCGGCCGCCTCCGTGCATGCCGTGCGCGCCGATTACGGCGAGCTTCCAGCCGCACGCGTGCCCCGCTTGAAATAATGAAGATGGAGCTGCGCCCCAACGACGCCTCGCCGCCGGATCGCATGGAGATCGGGGCGATGACGCCGGGCGACATCCCCACCGTTACGCGCATCGAGCGCGCGTCTTTTTCGACGGTGTGGCCGTCGGACGCGTTCTACAACGAACTCAACACGAATAAAGTGGCGCATTATTTCGTCGGACGCATCGGCGATCGCGTCGTCGCGTACGGCGGCATCTGGGTGATTCTCGAGGATTCGCACATCACCACGATCGCCGTCGATCCCGTCTATCGCGGCAAAGGTTTGGGCGAAGTGATGCTGCTGCATCTCATCGATCAGGCGATCGAGCGGGGCGCCGCGTGGCTCACGCTCGAAGTGCGTGAAAGCAACGTCGTCGCGCAGCAGCTCTATAAGAAGTACGGATTTACGACGGTCACGATGCGCCGCGGTTACTACAGCGACGACAACGAAAGCGCGCTCGTCATGTGGGCCGGAAATCTCAAAAGCGAACTCTACCGCAATCGCATCGCCGTCCTTCGGTCGCGCCGCTCCGCTTGAACTACGGCGACCTGGCGCGTCGCGTGCGCGCGCATCTCAACCAAGACCACCGTTACGAGCACACGGTGCGCGTCGCCCGCTGCGCCGACGTTCTCGCGCAGCGCCACGGCGCGGACGCCTCGCGGGCGCGGCTCGCCGGCATGCTGCACGACCTGGCTCGCCTGTACTCCGACCGGCGGCTCCTCGAGGAATCGCAGGCGCATGGGTTACACGTCGCCGCATTCGAGCGGGAGCACCCCATCGTGCTGCACGCTCGCCTTGGCGCCGTGATTGCAGCCGAAACCTTCGGGGTACGAGATCCGCAGGTGCTCTCGGCGATCGAAAAACATACGACGGCAGCGGCGGTCATGTCGCCGCTGGATTGCGTCGTCTATTTGGCCGATAGTTTGGAACCGGGAAGAACCTTCGCCGAACGGGCCGAGTTCTGGGAGTTGTCGATGCGCGATCTGCGTGAAGGAATGCGCGCGACGCTGGCGTTATCGATCGGACATCTTACCGGACAGGGACGGCCGATCGCACCACCGACGCTCGCGGCCGCGCACGCGTTCGGCATTCTGGGATTATCCGACAAGGAGGCACGGGCATCGGCGACTTGATCGACGTCGTACGCGAGGCAGCGGACGATAAGAAGGGCATCGATTTCATCGCGCTCGACGTTAGCGCGCGAACGATTCTGGCGGACGCATTCGTCATCGTCACGGGACGGTCGAAAATTCAAACGCGCGCCATTGCCGACGGCATCGTGGAAGCGGTCGAAAAGGACGGGCATCGCGTCGCCCGCGTCGAGGGGTACGCCGACGGCACGTGGATTCTGCTCGATCTCGGGAACGCCATCGTGCACGTCTTCACGCCCGAAGAGCGCACGTTTTACAACTTGGAGCGGCTATGGGGCAACGCGGCCGGGGTGGCGGCGCAATGAGCCGGGGACGCGTCTCGCACGAAAGCCGGGCGTCACGGAATCGTCGCGATTTCTGGAAACGTCTCGGCGTGTGGATTTTCATCGTGCTGTTCGCGTTGAGCGTCGCCGGCTTCCTCATCGTCGTAACGGCGGTACCCGCGGCCCGCTGAGGCGGGATAAATTGTCGACAATGTGCAAGAGGTGGGCATGGACCACGTTCTAACGCCCTGGGTCGCCCAGGCCGGCCGCAAGGCTCCGGTCATCGTGCGGGGTGAGGGCTCCTACCTCTATGACGATGCCGGAAACCGGTATCTGGACCTTTCGGCCGGCCTGGTCGCGGTCAACCTCGGCCACGGCCACGCCGGCGTCGCATCGGCCATCGGCGAGCAGGCCGCTCGTCTCGGCTACTGCGCGCCCAGCCTCGGAAACGATACGCGCTCGGCATTGGCTCGAGCGATCGCAGAAATCGGCCCCTGGGCCGAAGGCGCGCGCGTCTTCTTCACGACCGGCGGCGGTGAAGCCAACGAAGATGCGGTGAAGTTCGCGCGCGCGATGAGCGGACGGCATAAGATTCTCACCGCGTACCGCTCGTTTCACGGGTCCGCTCCGGGCGCGGGAAGCCTGACCGGCGAGAACCGGCGATGGCCGAACGAGCCGGGGATGCCGGGTATCGTCCGCTTTTTTGCGCCGTTTCCGTACCGCAGCCCGTTTCACACGCGCGACGCAAACGAAGAAGTCGATCGCGCGATCGCGCACCTCGAAGAGATCGTGCGCTACGAAGGCGGCGAACGCATCGCCGCGCTCCTGATCGAACCGGTCATCGGTTCCAACGGCGTCATCGTCTTTCCAGACGGTTATCTCAAGCGCGTGCGCGAGTTGTGCGACCGTCACGGCATTCTCCTGATTTTCGACGAGGTCATGACGGGATTCGGACGCACGGGCGAAGCGTTCGCTTCGCAGCGCTTCGGCGTCGCTCCCGATATACTGACCTTTGCAAAGGGCGTGACGTCGGCGTACGTGCCGCTCGGCGGCGTGGCCGTGCGCGAATCGCTCGCCAAATTTTTCGACGCCCATCCGCTGCCCAGCGGCCACACGTTCAGCGGTCATCCGGTGGCGGCGGCTGCCGGCCTTGCCGCGATCGAAGCTTATCGCAACGAAGGGCTGTTTGCGCGAGCACGCGTCGTCGAGGGCTGGCTGCGATCGCGCTTCGACGCGCTGGCCGAGCGGCATCGCATCATCGGGGAGGCGCGAGGCGTCGGCGCGTTCTTCGGACTCGAGCTGGTCACCGATCGCGATACGCGCGAGCCGCTGGTGGAATGGCAGGGCGGGAAAACGCTGCACTCACTGTTCGGCGATCTGCTCGCGCGCGGGCTCTACATTTACGGCCGGTACAACGTGATCGTCGTCTCGCCGCCGCTAACGATCGGCGAAGCCGAGCTCGACGAAGCGATGACGATTTTCGACGAAGCGTTTGCCGAATTCGCCAAGATTCCAAAGGCAGGATAATCATGCAGATGGTGGTCACCGATCCGGCAACCGGGCTGGAGCTCGGCAGCGTTGCCGTCGCGCAGACCGACGACGTAGAACGGGCGGTCGCGGCGGCGAGCGCCGCGTTCGAGAGCTGGTCGGCCGTTCCCGTGGTCGAGCGCGCGCGCATGCTGTTTCGTTACGCCGACGCGCTCGAGCGCCGGCACGAAGATCTCGCGCGCAGCGTTTCGCGCGAAAATGGAAAGACGATCGCCGACGCGCGCGCCGAAGTGCGCCGCGGCATCGAAGCCGTCGAGTTTGCCTGCGGTATGCCGTCCCTGATGATGGGCGACGCACTGCCCGACATCGCGCGCGACGTCGATTGCGTTTCGCTGCGCTTTCCGCTCGGCGTCTGCGCCGGAATCACGCCGTTTAACTTTCCCTCGATGATTCCGCTCTGGATGTTTCCCATCGCCATCGCGGCCGGAAATACGTTCGTGCTCAAACCATCGCCGCAAACTCCCCTCACCGCCGACTTGCTGGCGGACGTTTCGCGCGACGCGAAGTTCCCCGACGGCGTCCTGACCGTCGTGCACGGCGCCGCCGACACCGTCAACGCGCTGATCGATCACCCGGGTATCGCGGCCGTATCGTTCGTCGGCTCCTCGCACGTCGCACGGATCGTCCAAGAGCGCGCGGTACGCGCCCACAAACGCGTGCAAGCGTTAGGCGGTGCGAAGAATTTTCTGGTCGTGATGCCCGATGGCGTCAAGCAAAGCACGGTCGACGCGATTATGAGCTCGGCGTTCGGCGGCGCGGGACAACGCTGCCTTGCCGGATCGGTGGTGGTTGCCGTCGGCGCCGCCGCCGAGAGGCTGCCGCAGATGCTCGTCGACGCCGCGCGCGGTTTGCGCTTGGGCTGCGGCCTCGACGCCGCTACCGACGTGGGCCCGGTCATCAGTCACGACGCGATCGCGCGCATCGACGGATACGTCGAGCGGGCTCAAAAGGACGGAGCGACGATGCTGCTGGCGCCCGATCCGGCCGCGCGCGACGCGAAGGGCTCCTTTCTTTCCCCGGTCGTCTTCGATCGCGTCGATCCGGAAAGCGAGCTGGCCCGCGAAGAAATTTTCGGCCCCGTGCTCGCGATCGTGCGCACCGCAACGCTCGACGAAGCCATCGCGATCGCGAACCGGTCGCGTTACGGCAACGCGTCGTCGATCTTCACCGCCGACGGCGGCAGCGCGCGCACGTTCGCCAACCGGATCGAGGTCGGCATGGTCGGCGTCAATGTCGGCGTCGCCGCACCCATGGCGTTTTTCCCGTTCGGCGGCGTCAAAGAATCGATCTTCGGCGATCTCCGCTGCCACGGAAAGGATGCGGTAGCTTTCTACACGCAGCAGCGCGTCGTCATCTCGCGTTGGCCTTAAACGCTCAACTCGTCGAAGCCGTGGGTGATGTGAGCGTCCAGCAGCTTGCGCGACATGAGGTATTCGCCCCGCTCGACGGCATCGAAGAGCAGATCGTGCTCGTTCACGAGATCCTCGGCGCTTTGATACGTCGCCGTCGTTACGTCGATGTAGAGGCGAATCTGCACGATGAGGCTCTCGTAGGCGCGCGCGACCAGCGCGTTGCCGGCCATGGCGACCATATCGCGGTGCATTGCGAGGTCCGCTTCGATGGTCGCGTGCCGGTCGCCGCGGGCAATCGCCGCGCGCATGGCTCCGACGTGTTCGCGCAGCCGCGCGATTCGATCGCGGTCGCGGCTCGACACGAGGCGCTCCAAGGCGAAATGCTCGAGCGCCAAGCGAAACTCCAAGAGCTCCGCTAAGCGCGCTTTGTCCAACGGTACCACGACCGCTCCGCGGTAGGGCAGAATTTCGACGAGCCCCTCCTCGGCCAAGCGTAACAGCGCCTCGCGCACCGGGCTCCGGCTGACGCCGAGCTCGCGGGAAATATCGAGCTCGACGAGACGCGATCCCGGCGCGAGCTCGCGTTTGGCGATGCGTTCGCGCAGCAGAGCCGCGACGCGAACTGCAGTCGAGGCGCGTTCGAAGGTTTGCTCCATTACGGCGTCTCCGCCGACGTCGCCGCACCGCGCCGTCGCATTGCGAACAATGCCCAGCCGGCTGCCAGAAACGCCAGATACACGTACGCGAAATACCGCTGCGGCGGCGCGGGTACGGGATAGAACAGCGTCACCGCCGGAACTACCAGCAGCACGAGCGCCACGATCGACACGGCGAGATCGATCGGCCGGTGTTCGCCGCGCCGTTTCACGAAAACGAACGCCGCGATCGAAATGAGCCCGTAAATCGTGATGAATCCAAACGAGCTCAAGGTTCCGGTATTGTTGAAGATATCCAGCGGGCTCACGCCGCCGAACAGCGACCCGAGCGCCACGGCGAGCGTTACGGCGGTCACGACCGTCACCGCGACGTTGGGCGTATCGTGCTTGGGCTCGACCGCCGCAAGAACGCGCGGCAATGCGTTGGTCGACGCCATCGCGTAGGCGATGCGGCCGGCCGCGGTAATGCATGCGAGCAGCACCGAAAATGCCGCGCTAAACGCACCGATGAGGAGCGGAACGCGCAGAAACCCGAGGTTGTAAGATGCCACCAGCGTGCCCAGCGGAAAGGTTTCCTGCGCCAGCGGTTTCCCGGCGTGCGCGAAACCGACGATTTCTGCATACATGGCGACGATGAAAAACGCGCTTGCAAAAACGACGCTGCCGATGACCGCACGCGGAATCGTCACGAGCGGACGCTTGGCTTCCGCGCCGAACGCCGTAGCGCTTTCGAAACCGACGAAGCTGAAGATAGCGAACCCGATTGCCAGTCCGAATCCGCCGGGAAATCCGCCCGTCGCGCGCAGCTGATTGGTATCGATCGACGGGCCGTGCGCGGCCAAAATCAATCCGACGAGCACGCAGATCATCGCGACCGACGTCGCTTCGAAGACGAGCATCACGATGGCCGACAACTGTACGCCGCGATACGCGAGCAGCCACGCCGCAACGGCGACCAGCGTCGCAATGACCGCTGCCGGCGCGTGGACGCCGGCGAGCCCAAGCAGTTGATCCGCGAAGACCGACGTCGAGCCCAAGCCGGAAGCCGCTACGAAGCCGTAGGCCCACAGCAGCGACCATCCGGCGAACGCCCCGGTGGTGGATCCGAGATTGTCGGCGACGTAGCCGTACATCGATCCGGCCGCACTGGAGCGGCGAGCGAATTGATTGATATTGAATGCGACGAAAATCATCATCGCGCCGCCGAAGACGTACGCGATCCACGTTCCGTTGCCGGCATTGGCAAACATGAACGGTGCGATGAGCAGCGGCGTCATGCTCGGGCCGATGCCGGCAATCGAAATCGCCAGCACCTCGACAAAGCCGAGAGACCCCGACTTGAGCTGGGCGGGCTGCTCCATGCCCCGTGCTCTGCTCCGTCGACAGTCGACAATCCTAGCCGGAAGGACGAAACTCGCCGGCAGCCCATAGGTAGAACGCCACGTGAGGAGTTTGACGTCCATGATTCGACCGCTCGCTTGCCTTGCTGCGGCCGCCGCCGTTCTGACGGCCGTGCCGGCGCCGGCTCGCGATTTCGTCCAAGACGGCGCCGGGATGTTCTCGGCGTCGACGGTCGCGCAGCTGAACCAGCGCATCGGCAACTTCAACGCCCAAACCGGAAAAGACGTCGTCGTCGTTACCGTTCCTTCGCTAAACGGAGCGACGCTGCAGAACGCCGCGCAATCGGCATTTTCGCAGCAGAACGTCAACGGCGTGCTGATCTTCGTCGCGCGCGACGACCGCCGCGACATCATCGTTCCCGATCGTGCCGGCGTGCAAGCCGGATGGTTTACGCCGGACGTGCTGCGAGGTATTCGCGAATCGATGGAAGCGCAGTTCCGCAGCGAAAACTTCGATGCAGGTATAGCCGCAGCCGTCGACGGCGTCCTTAACGTCTATCGCGCGCACGCCGGAAATCTGCGGAATGCAAACGCAAACTCCGCGAACGCGCCCGTCACCGTAGGAACCGGAGGATTCCATCTCTCGATGTTTTGGTGGATTATCATCGCCGTCGTCGGCTTTTTGATTCTGCGCTCGATTTTGCGCGCGATGTCCGGACCGCGCTATTACGGCGGAATGCCGGGAGCCGGCGGACCGATGCCCGGACCGGGCTACGGCGGCTACGGGTACGGTGGAGGCGGCGGCAGCTTTTGGAGCGGTCTGCTCGGCGGCCTGGGCGGTGCTTGGCTCGGCAACGAGATGTTCGGCCAGCACGGCGGCGGATTTACCGGTCCGGCCGACGCCGCCCAAGGCAATGCCGGCGGCTGGGGCGGCGACTCGAGCGGCGGCGGATTTCAAAGCGATGCGGGTCAAGCGGATATGAGCGGATCGAGCGGCGGCGACTTCGGCGGCGGCGGCTTCGGGGGCGATAGCGGCGGCGGCTTCGGAGGCGGCGATTTCGGCGGCGGCGGAGGCGACTCGGGCGGCGGCTGGTAAGCCCCGCGCAGTAGTTTTTCAGCCGTTACGAGTACACACGCGCTCATGTATCGTCTGTTGAGCGCTTCTCTCGCTATGCTCGTCGCCTTGACGGCAGTTCCGCGGCCCGCGGCGGCCGCGACCGTGAACCCGGCGTATTTCAACGCCCTGCAGTGGCGGCTGATCGGGCCGTTCCGCGGCGGCCGTGCCCTCACCGTGACCGGAGTTCCGGGCCAGCCCGAACACTTTTATTTCGGCGCGGTCGACGGCGGCATCTGGGAGAGCCTCAACGCGGGACGGACCTGGAATCCCATCTTCGACGGTGAGTCGATCGCGTCGATCGGCGCGATAGCGGTCGCACCGAGCGCGCCGCAGACGATCTATGCCGGATCCGGCGAGGCGGACATGCGCTCGGACATCGCTTACGGCGACGGCGTGTACAAGTCGACCGACGGCGGCAAAACGTGGCAGCACCAAGGGCTCGACGACACGCGGCAAATCGGTGCGATCGTCGTCGACCCGCACGACCCCAACGTCGCGTACGTTGCAGCCGGGGGCCATCAATACGGCCCTAATGCCGAACGCGGCGTCTTTAAGACGGTCGACGGCGGCAAAACCTGGAACAAGGTGCTCTACAAAGACGACAACACCGGCGCGTTCTCGCTCGCGATGGATCCGTCCGACGCAAACGTCGTGTACGCCGGAATGTGGCAGACACGGCGTCCGCCGTGGAACGTCTATCCGCCTTCCAGCGGACCGGGCAGCGGACTCTACAAGACCGTCGACGGCGGTAAGACGTGGACGCAGCTGCACGGCGGTCTTCCAGGCAAGGTCGGTCACATCGGCTTGACGATCTCGGCAGCCGCGCCGAAACGCGTCTACGCAATGGTCGACGGCGATCCGGCACACGGCGGAATGTGGCGTTCCGACGACGCCGGTGCGACGTGGTCGCATCTCGACAACGAACGCCGCATCTGGCAGCGCGGCTGGTACTTCCTCGGCATCACGGCCGATCCGCACAATCCCGACGTAATCTATACGATGAATACGTCGACGTACAAGTCGACCGATGGCGGTAAGACCTTCAGCGCGCTGATCGGCGATCCGACCGGGCCGGATTTCCACGTCGCGTGGGTCGATCCAAACGATTCGAACCGGATCATTCTCGGCAGCGACCAGGGCGTCGTCGTCAGCGTCGACGGCGGCAAATCGTGGAGCTCCTGGTACAATCAGCCGACGGGGCAGTTCTACCACGTCGCGACCGACAACGCGTTTTTTTACAACGCGCTCGGAGCCCAGCAGGATTCCGGTGCGGCAATCGCACCCAGCGCCACGAAGTATCTGACGCTGTCGCAGCAGGATTTTCGGCCGGTCGACGTCGGCGGCGAAAACGGTTACCTCGCACCCGATCCGCACGATCCGCGCGTGGTTTACGGTGGTACCGTCACCAAAGAGATTCCCGAAACCGGCTGGGAGCAGAATATCGATCCGACGCTCGACCGCGTCGACACGCTCTGGCGCAACACCTGGACACTGCCGCTAGCGTTCTCACCCGCCGACAAGACGTCGCTGTACTTCGCGCACCAGCGCATCTTCCGCACGCGCGACGGCGGAAAAACTTGGACGATCGTCAGTCCCGATTTGACTCGCGAACGCACGCCGCCGCCGGCCAACCTCGACGCGCCGGCGCTTGCGAACGATAACGGCATCTCGCGCCACGGCGTCGTCTACGCGATCGCACCGTCACCGCTGCGCGCTGCCGAAATCTGGGCCGGAACCGACGACGGCTACGTGTGGATCACGCGCGACGGCGGCGCCCATTGGTCGAACGTCACGCCGCCCGCGCTCACGCCGTGGAGCAAAGTCGGCATCGTCGAGGCGTCGCGGTTCGATCCGGCGGTCGCCTACCTCGCCGTCGACCGTCACCGTCTCGACGACGTCAAACCGTACCTCTATCGGACGCGCGATTACGGAAAAACCTGGACCGCGATCGACGCGGGCATTCCGAATGGTTCGTTCGTCAACGCCGTGCGCGAGGATCCGCACCGGCGCGGCCTTCTGTACGCGGGCACCGAACGCGGTATCTACGTGTCGTTCGACGACGGTGCGAACTGGCAGTCGCTTCAGCTCAATCTGCCCGTCACGTCGATTCGCGACATCGCGGTGCACGGCGACGACGTCGTCGTCGCAACGCACGGGCGAGCGTTCTGGGTGCTCGACGACGTCGCGTCGCTGCGACAGTCAGCCGACGCCGCGGCAGCCGGCGGAACGTACCTGTTTGCGCCCGCGGCGGCCTATCGCGTGCGCACCGGCAACGAAGAGGGTACGCCCTTACCGCTGGACGAGCCGCAAGCGAAAAACCCCGAACGCGGCGTCTACGTCGACTACTACCTCGGCGATGCGCCTGCGACGCCCGTCGTGCTTAGCGTCTACGACGCGAGCGGAGCGCTGGTGCGCCGCTGGTCGAGCGCCGAGCCCTCAAAACCCGTCGATCCGAAAACCGTCGATTTCACGCCGTACTGGATTCCCGCGCATCCGGTGCCGGCAGCGACGGCCGGCGCGCATCGTTTCGTCTGGGACTTCCATCAGGGCACGCCGCGCGGACCGCTCGTTCCGCCAGGGCGTTACACCATTACGTTGAGCGCCGGCGGCCGCTCGTACTCGCGCACGGCGACGATTCTGCGCGATCCGCGCGTTCCGGCGACGGACGCCGATTTAATCGCTCAGTACGTGCTTGCCCGAAAGATCGAGTCGCTGCGCGCGGAAGTCGAAGCGGCGCGTAAGCGGGCGCAAGCCGCCGGAAATGCCGCCGTGGCCGGAAGCGAACCGGCGGACAATCCGGACGACTCCGTGGGCGCGTACTCGAACGATCTCTCGAGCTTGCTCTACGTCGGGAACTCGCTCGATAACCTCGGCGCTGCGGTTGAAAGCGCCGATGCAGCGCCGACGCCGACCATGTACGACGCGTATCGCAAACTCGAGTTGCTGTACCGCCGCGCGGCCGCGCACGTTACTGCGGCGAAGCACCAGTAGCGCCGCTTTTCGCGACGAGGAGCCCGCCGGAGCGGGCTCCTTTGCATGCTAAGAGATCGCCGTTTTAGTCTCGGTCGTCGGGATCGATCGGGTCGCGACCGTACCAGGGCAGATCCGAGTCGACGAGACGCTGCCATCCGGGCCGCATCGCGCGCTTGAGATAGGGCAGCGGCGACTGCGTGTAGTTGAAGATGTCGGCGAACGCATCGGCGCGCGCGTCCATCTTGCCCAGGCTTCCCAGACCGAAGTTGGTCTCGATGTAGTGCAGGATACTGCTGGTGAAATGCAGGTCGTGGTTTACCGTGCCGCGCGCGACGTACGGCGAGAGGACGATGATCGGCACGCGGAAACCGGGTTCGAAGGCGTCGAACTGCACCGGCGGTTTGACGTGATCGTACCAGCCGCCCCAGTCGTCCCAAGTGATGAAAATCGCCGTGCTGCTCCAATCAGGCCCTTGCCCGATGGCGTTTGCGACGCTGGTCACCCAGTTGGGACCGTTGCTGCTGGGCACGTTCTGCCCGTCGTGATCGGAGTTAGCAAACGTACCGATCACCCACGACACCGCGGGAAGGGTGCCGGCCTGCGCGTCGGAGAGCACGGTCGTCTCCGGCGTGATCACGTTGTTGGTCCAGTAGCTGCTGCCGTAGATTTGCTGGATTTGCGAGTATGCCGAAACGTAGGCGTCCTTGTCGGCGGAGGCGACGTAGTACTTCCACGACACGCCCTTGGCATTGAGGAGATCTGCCATCGTCTGGATGTTCATGCAGGTCGACGCCGTGCCGCTTTCGATGCCGGTTTGGATGTTGACCGTCTTGGCGGTGCTCGGTGATCCGCAGTACGCCGTGCCGGAGGGGTCTTCCGAAAAGTAGATATTTGGTTGTGACGGCGAGACCGGTCCCGACGCCGATGCGATCGGATAGAGATGACCTGAATAACTTTCCGATCGATGATCGACGAATGAGTCGTCGGTGACGACGCCCAGCTGTGCGAGGTTCCAGTACGGCTGGACGTCGCTCTGTTGCGCGTAGTCGTACGCGAAGTCGGCCGGCGCGCCGCTGCCGTAGTCGAGTTTATCGAGGTCGAAGCCGTTCATAGCGCCGCCGTTGTATTCGGTATTCCAGTCGGCGTAATGATGCGCGGGATCCCACGCGTTCATCAGCGGAACGGCCTGCAGCGCGACCGGGTTGCCGTTGTGATCCTGCCCCGTCGTCGCGTAGTTCAATCCCGGATAACCGTGGAAGAGATCGTCGGTCGAACGGTTCTCTTGCAAGATGATGACGACATGCTTGATCGGCGAGCTTCCGACCGGCGTCGGCGAAGCCGACGGTGAGGTCGAGGGTTTCGTCGTGGGCGACGGGCTTGGCGAAGGACTGTGCGTGGGCGAGGCGCTTGGCGATGGCGACGGGCTCGCGGTCGGCGAAGGACTCGGCGACGGGCCGCCGCTGCCGAGCAGCGACACGTCGTCGACGTACTGGTCGACGTAGTCGTACGCATAGCCGTTGCCGTGCACGGCGAATTTCAGCGTGACCTGTTGGCCGGCGTAGGCGCTGAGGTCGTAACTCATCTGTTCCCATGCGCTCGACGTCGTGGCCGTCTTGTAAAACGTTTGCAGCACGCTGCCGCTCGAATCCAGGAGTTGGGCCGTCTGCCATGCGTAGCTGATCGTGTCGTCGGTTGCGGGCTTGATCCAGAACGTCAGCTGTCCGCCGGCCGGCACGCTAACCGATTGGCAGATCGCGGAATCGCCGTTGATCTCGGGGCTGCGCGTGGTGCCCATCCGCGCGGAGTAGGTGCCGCTATGCGCGACCGTGCTGATTGCGGCGTTCACGGTTCCGCACTGGCTCCAGCCGGTCAAATCGCCGGTTTCGAAGCCGCCGTTGACGATCGCATTGCTCGCGTGCGGGTGCTTGAAGTGCTTAGGGGATCCGGCAACCTGTACCGGCGTCACACCGTGGGCCGGCGCGGCACCATTGGCTGCGGGAACCGTCGAAATGCCGGGGGTCGGACCGCTGCAGGCGGCCAACGCCGCTGCTGCGGCAGCGGCCAGAAAAATCCGTGACCGGTACACGAAGCCTCCTTCACACACGAGAAGTGCAACAAACCAAATAACGTTGACATAAATTTTACACACGCGACAGCACGATTCGCACTGTGTGCGAATCGCACTGATGGAAGCCGCTAGGCGGGCTTA
>JAFAHZ010000295.1 GCA_019236975.1 Vulcanimicrobiota bacterium
ACTTTGGGCAGGGCTGGATTCGAACCAGCGTAGCGCTTTCGCGCGCCGAATTTACAGTCCGGTGCCTTTAACCACTCGACCACCTACCCATAGGGGGCTTCCGTGGGTACGATACCACCGGGCCCGAGCCCTCTCATCACGCTCTCATTGAGCTTTCATGCGTCACCCTTTTTGCCTCGCCTAGTATCTAAGCTACACAGACCCCTCGCTTCTGAGTTTTTTGGAGTTTGATCGCGAATGGGCCGTCCCGTTACTCGACCCGCAAGTTTGGCCTTAGCGCTCGCCTGGGCCCTATCCGCATGTAGCGGCGGGACGCTCGGCGGGCAGACCATCGTCGACACGGCCGACGTCCTAGCCGCACGTCCTACGGGCTCGCAGAACGCCGGCACCGGGATCGGCGCCGCCAATGCCCTCGGCGGCCGCATCCGCCAGCTGCAGCTCGCGGCCGGCGACGACGCGTGGAATCCGGTGCGGTACGCCCCCACCACGGCCGCTGCCGCCGCGCATCTGAGCCACTGCGAAGACGGCATCGAGCTCTTTGCGCCCGATCGCAAAGGCGACCCGAACTCCACCGAGGCCATCGTCTTCTACGATAGTGCGTGCGTGCAGCCCGCAGTCGACGACGTCCGCATCTACACGTCCACCGGAAGTACGAGCGAAACGGTCGCACATGCCGATTCTTTCTACGCGGCCCACGGCGGTGCGGCGATTGCAACGGCGACCGCGAACTCGGCGATCTCCAATGCAACGATCGGCAACTACGGGTTGCCGAGCCTCGCCGCGGGATTCGCGGACGTGACGACCGGGCAGCTCTCGGTCGGCAGTGCGAAAGTGCTGGCCGCAAGCGCGGAATTCGTCGCGATGCCCGGATCGCAAAGCTCGGGAACGTTCTGCAGCGATTCCGCCGGCTACGACCCTTCGGGAATTCCGTCGCTCGATTTGACCTTCGGTTGGCAAGGCGGAATTCTGTCGAGCGGATCGCGTAACGCGGCGAGTAACGGCAGCGTCACCTGGTCGGCAACGCCGTCCGGAACCATCTTCCAAGCTTCGATCGGTTCGCTGTCGATCGCGAGCGGCGCCGCCAACGCGCATTGTCCCATCGCGACGCCGGATTTCACGCTGGCGGGCGGAACGCCGATCGGCACCTACTCGATTCCGATTTCGATCACGTTCAACCGCGGGCAGCTGTGGAACCTAACCGTACGCAACGCGATGCTTCCCAACGGCGACACGCTCAACGTTCGTACGAAGCGAATCCATCGCCACAGTGCAGTCGTGTACGGCGCCGTCGACAGCGGTAAGCGGCCGGTCGCGCACTTCGCGGTCAATACGTTCGGCAGCGGAACGCTGACCGTCGTTAGCACCGGCGCCGTCTACAAGATCGTCGACTGGGTCGTCGTACAGTAGCCTACAGCGCCGCGTTGTACTTATAAAATCGCCCTTCGCGGCTCCACCCCGCGCGTTCGTAAACCGCCTGCGCGGCCTCGTTATCCATTGCGGTTTCCAAGAACATCCCGACCGCGCCGATCTCGCGCGCGTACGCTACCGATGCCTCAAGAAGCGCGGTTGCGACGCCGCTTCGCCGCAGGCCGGGCGTGACGAATAAATCCTCCAGCAAGAGCGACGGGCCGAGCCAGACGGTGCTATACGTGCGAAACAGCTGCGCGAATCCGATCGCCTCGCCGCTTTCGGCATGGCGAGCGAGTAGCACCGTCGATCGGCCTTCGCGGAGATTGCGGTCGATGAGCTCGCGTTCGCGCTCTTCGTTGGGCGACTGCCGGTAGAAAACGCGGTACGCCGTAACGAGCGGCAGCAGTGCATCGAGGTCGTCGATCGTCGCACGGACGACGTGCGGAGTCACTGCTTAGCGGTTCATCGGTTTCATCGCGGGGTCCGGGATGCCGTTCGGACAAATCGTCGCCTGCACCGCCGGCGAGACGTAATACGCGTGAATGTCGTAATGCGGAACCGGCAAACCCTCGTGACCGTGCGGCTCGAAGGCAAAATCGACGTGGTCGATGTGGTAACCGGGTAACGCGTGGATGTTGGCGTAGCTAAAGCCTTGCTGCAGCTGCTTGACGGTCACCATGATTTCGGTGAACACCGGCTTGCCTTGCCACACGCCGTAGATGGGTCCCAGGGGCGCATTCTTCAAGGCGACCCAATGTTCGCCCATCGTTGCGATGCACGGGGAAACCATCACTGCGTCCGGCGGGATTCCGGCTGGGTGGACTTTCGGCTGCGGCGGAAGCTGCATCGCGGCGGCTGCAACGAGCAGCGCGGCAAGAATATGGAACATCGGCGGTACCTCGTAAGGCCGGAGAAGAGCTACAGAGCACCATCGTTATCGTTCTTCGTCAAGGACCCTTGCGGAACGCGTTGAAGGCGAGGCCGAACGCAACACGCCGACGTGGCTGAGTGGTTGAAGGCACGGCTCTTGTAAAGCCGCTCGAAAGACACCGCCGGTTCGAATCCGGCCGTCGGCTCCAGAAAGCCATACGACTCGAAGAGATTGCATGCAGGACGTTAAACCGAAGTGGCTTGGCCGAGGCTTGGTGCTCGTGTGCGAGCGCTGCTTCAAGGAACGCATCCCCGAAGAAGACCCGGACATTGCGGCACAGATCGGCGATTTCCACTTGCGCGATTGGCTCAAAGCGAAGCTCAAGGAAGAGGGCTATTGGGGCCCGATTCGGGTCGTCAGCACCAGTTGCATGGACGTCTGCGCGCGCGGCCGCGTCACGGTGGCCATCGAACCGCACGAGGGCGAGACCGAAGTGTTCGTCGTCGATCCCGTTGCCGAGCGCGACGAGGTCTATCGGCGAGCGCTCGTCGCAACCGGGCGCCCGTTTAATGTGAAGAATGAGGGGTATGAATAGGGCGGATGCTCCTTTCTAAACAGATCGAACAACTCGCCGCAGACTACGAGCGGGAGGCAAACGGACGGCCGTACATTAAGGCCCTGATTCCGGATTTGTGCACCAACCGGAACTTCTGGCAGATGCTCATCGAGATACTCGAGATCATCTTGCACCGTCGCGGCTATTTGATCGTGAAGGCGGCGCTGATCGAAGAAGCCATGAAAGTTCC